>JBGTLW010000380.1:0-8156 GCA_041743835.1 Phycisphaeraceae bacterium
CCCCCAGCCACGCGGCCGGGCCGAGCTTCGCGAGCACCGGGGGAGCCGACGCTGGCCAGTAGTGGTCACCCAGCGCATCACGGACCGCGCGGGCATCGCGGTGCAGCAGCGAATCCACCGCACGGGCGCGATTGGAGAGTGGCTGGGATTGCGGATTGGTCAGCCAATGTTTCATGGTTCTGCTCCTTCGATCTCCGCGCCAGCCAGCATGAGGGCCGGCTGCTCGGGGCTTGGGTTCTCGTCCAGCAGGTGCATCACGTGCGGGGCCAGGGCTTTGCGTGCGCGGTGGAGGGTCACGCGGACGTGGACGCCCGACATGCCCACCACCTTGCCGATCTGCCCCGGCGTGAGCTGCTCCACGTAAGCCAGCCAGAGGATCATCCGCTGGCGCTCGCCCAGCACGCGGTCAGCGATCGACCAGACCCTGCTGCGACGCTCGGCTGACTCGGCAAGTTCGAGCGGGTCCGGCTGCTGGGCTGCGTGGTGTTCGTGCAGTTCCAGGTTGGTGTGTCGCGCGGGCCGACGCAGCTTGTCGATCGACAGCCGCACCGCGATGGTGAAGAGCCACGGCTTGAATGGCCGACGCGGGTCGTAGGTGTCGATCTTTTCGTAGGCACGCAGGAGTGCCAGTTGCGTGAGGTCTTCGGCATCATGCACGCAGCCCACCCGCCGACGGAGCAGAAGCAGCAGCCTCGCGCGGTATCGGCGGTCCAGCTCCGCAAACGAAACAGGGCAGCCCGACTGCACGCGTCGGGCCAACCCTTCATCGGTTGTGGGGCCGGGTTCGGTCATGGCGACGGCTTTATCTTACAGGTCCAGCTTGTCGGGCCGAAGGTCCATCAGTTGATCCGGGGTGAACTTTGCGACGGCGCTCACGGCTGGGGACCCTTCTTCGTGTTGGACGACGATGTTCTGCACGAGCACGCCGAGCCTCTGGGCCTCGGGGTTGTTGAGGGCGGCGAGTTGGACGCCAGCGATCGCCCCCTGCATGAGCTGCGCCATCTGCCGACCCCGGGCGGGGTTGATGGCCTTGACGCTGAGGGTCAGCGACAGTTCCTCGTCCACCGAGCCGGTGAGTTCCATCGCGTCGATCATGTTCGCAATGTTGGCTTGTTGCGGGTTGCCCGCGGGCAGGTTCTCCGGCTTGCGTAGCAGCGCGACGTGCATGAACTGGTTCCCCGCTAACGGCTGATCCGCCAAGCGGACCTTGCGGTCGCGGACATCGTCGATCATGGTCTTGAGGTTGGGTTCGAGGTGTGCCGCGAGCGCGACCCATCGCGCCTGCGTCGGGTGGGGCAGGATGCTGATGTAGAGCTTGCCGGCCTTGGGATCGACAGCCTTGGCGTCGTCGGAGTCGATCGCGTGGATCAGCAGGTCGCCCCGGTAGTCGGTGGAGGCGTAGCCCGGCGCGGCAATGAGCAGGCCCTCGAGGTTGCCGGGGTGCTCGCCGAGGTCGATGGCGATGCGCACGTCGCTGCGTTCAAACCCCGTGCCGAACATGACGACCTCGCCAAGGTCCGTGAGCGGGTCGATGCCCAGGGTCTGGGTCAGGTGTTCCATGCCTTTCATGGCTCCGGGTCGTTCCTGATCGACCAGCTCCATCATCTTCTTGCCGAACTTGCTGGTGGAGAATTTGGTCATGTCCATCCGCATCACCCACGCCGCGTCGGCGGGGATCAACGAAGGGGCGGGCGGCGCTTCGGCCCGCGCGGGCGCAGCAAAGTGGCAGCAAAGCAGGGCCAACGTCAGCAGCAGTGGCGTGGTCGGGTGTCTGAACATGGTGGGGTCTCCGTGGGTGGGGTCGGGGGGGGTAGGGGGTTGGTTCGGGGCGACTAGAGGGTAATACGGCCGGCGCGGGCGAGCGTTACACCAGCGGCTATCATCCTTGCCATGCAGCACCAACCCATCCGGATCGGGATCATCGGCGGCAGCGGGCTGGGCGAGAAGCTCGGCCTGGAGGCGGGCACGGCGATGGAGGTGGACACACCTTTTGGCCTGCCCTCATCGCCCATCATCCGCGCGGACTGGGCCGGACGCGAGATCTACCTGCTCCAGCGTCACGGGCCGGGTCACGTGTATAACCCCTCGGCCTTGCCCTACCGCGCCAACATCTTCGCGCTCAAGACGCTGGGCGTGACGCACATCCTCGCCAGCGGCGCGACCGGCTCGCTGCGGGAAGATGTCGCGCCGGGCGATCTGGTGCTGGTGGATCAGGTGATCGACAAGACCCACAAGCGGGCCAGCACGTTTTATGAGAAGGCTGCGGTCCACGTTGAGTTAAGCGAGCCGATGTGCCCGGTCATGCGTGCGTGGTTGCAGGCCGCGGCGCAGCGGATGGATGGCCGGGTGACGGTCCACCGCGCGGGGACGTACATCTGCATGGAGGGCCCGGCCTTCTCGACCCGGGCCGAGTCGCAGATGCACCGGTCTGGCGGGTGGGGCGGCGACCTGATCGGCATGACCGCGATGCCCGAGGCCAAGCTTGCGCGCGAGGCGGAGATCGCCTATGCCTTGATCGCCATGCCGACGGACTACGACTGCTGGCGGCCGCACACCCCGGGCGTCGCGCAGCACGAGCTGCTCCGCGAGATCATCGGCAATCTGCAACGCGCGACCGAGGCGAACCTGATGCTGATGAAGGCGGCGCTGGCGGACGTGTCCATGCTCGAAGCGCAGCCCAGCCCCGCCCACACCGCGTTGGCGCTTGGCATCTGGTCCGACAAGTCGAAGATCGATAAGGCGGAGGTCCAGAAGCTCTGGCCGTTGTGGGGGAAATACTTTTAGCCGCGAAGGGCGGTTCGTCTGTCCACATGCCTGAAGACTGGGTCTGGTATCTGCTGCTGCTGCCCGCGGGTCTGATCGCGGGCGTGGTGAACACGATCGCGGGTGGCGGTTCATTCCTGACGCTGCCCGCGCTGATGTTCTGCTGTGGGCTGAGCCCGCAGGTCGCCAACGGGTCTAACCGCATCGCGATTCTCGTGCAGTCTGCTTACGGGACGCACCTGTATCGGAAGCAGGGCATGCTCGATGGGCATGTGGCTGGGCGTCTGATCGGGCCGATGCTGCTGGGCGCCATCCTCGGTGCTTACCTCGCGTCGGTGCTGTCGCCCGATCTTTTCCGGATGGTGTTTGGCGCGTTGTTTTTGTTGATGGCGGTGGTGATGCTTGCGAACCCCAAGGCTCTGCTCGCCGCCG
Source organism: Phycisphaeraceae bacterium (assembly GCA_041743835.1). GTDB lineage: Bacteria > Planctomycetota > Phycisphaerae > Phycisphaerales > Phycisphaeraceae > JBGTLW01. The sequence continues at coordinate 3,196 of JBGTLW010000380.1, forward strand.
GCCAGCGGAAGGCTGCGCCGCGGTGGGTGGAGGCGGCGGTGTATCTGGGGCTGGGGGTGTATGCCGGGTTCATCCAGGCGGGGGTCGGTGTGTTGATGCTCATCTTCGGCGTGCTGCTCACGGGGATGGACCTGTCGCGGTCCAACGGCGTGAAGCTCGCGCTGATCACGGTCGTGCAGGCGGTGGCGCTGGCGATCTTCGTGTACCACGACCACGTCAACTGGCTGGCGGGCGGCATCCTCGCCATCGGGAACACGCTGGGCGCACCGATCGGCGCACGGCTGGCGATGAAGAAGGGCAACAAGCTCATCTTCTGGTTCGTGCTGGTGGTGATGGTGGCGACGGGTGTGAAGATACTTGTGGGATAGGTCGGGCGGGCTAGCGCGGCGCGACCATGGAGAAGCGGAGCCACGGCTTGCTACTTGTGTGGCCTCTCACCGCGGGCCTTCTGGTCCGCGAGTTCCTTGCGATTGATCTGTGTTTCGCGGGGGAAGTCGAACGCCAGGCGCACCTTGTCGCCGTGGATCTCAACGACGCGGATCAGGCCCAGCGGGTGGCTTGGGTCTCCGATGACAACTTCCTCCCCGACGCGGCGGGTCAGTGCGAGCATGTGAAATCTCCGTCCGTGGCGGCCAAGCGGGGCCGATCCGTCTTCGCCTCGGGTGGTGTGGCGTGTCCCTGGCGGTTGTTGAATGTGGCGGCCGACACTCCCACCGTGTCGAGGACCCGCACTTTCTGTATTGGGGAGCCGCGCCAGGCGCTTGCCGCCGGGGCGCGGGGCTTCACATCACCTGCTCGACGGCGGTGACTTCGGGTACCTTCTCTTTGAGGTTGCGCTCGATGCCCAGTTGCAGCGTCATCTGGCTGGACGGGCAACCGACGCACGCGCCGTGGAGGCGGACGCGGACCACACCCTCTTTGGTGACCTCGACCAGTTCCAGATCGCCCCCGTCGTCCTGCACGGCCGGGCGGATGCGTTCGATGATCGCGGCGACGCGCTTGAACACGCTGGGTGCCGAGTCTTGAGTCGTGGTGCGGGCTGTTTCATCCATGCGGGCGCGTCCTTCCGGTCGGGAACCGATCGGTTCTCACACTATCATAGACGGACCCGGCAGGTCGGACAATGACGGGGCTTTATTCCAGTCGGAACGTGCGACGTGGGCAGGGGGCAGGACACGACAGGCTGACCGTCCGCTTGATGGGGAGGGGTGGGCTAATCTCGGTTTTCGCGGCGTTTTCGTTAGTCCGCGTGCCGACCGACGGCTGGGATCGGGGACCATGTGCCGGGCTTATCCAGCGTCTGAAGGGCGGGCATGGCCTGGGGATCGAAGACCCGCTTGGACCGGCTCAGCGCCAGGCGAGCGAGCAGCATCAACACCAGGGCACTGCCAAGGAAGATGGCAAAGGCGGCACCCGCGATTTTGAGCTGCGCCGCGGTGACGTTGTTCACCGGGTGGGCGGTGCGGGCCGCGGCGTTGACAATGCGTGTGGTGTCTTGCTCGCCGGTAGCGCGGTCGCGTGCCATCTGGTAACCCAGCAGTGCCCGGCCATAGGCCTCGAGCACCGCGACGACGTGTTCCTTGTCGCCCGACTGGTACGCCAGGTCAAGCCGTGTGGGGGTCCCGGTCACGGTCAGGTTTTCCTGCAGGTGGGCGCGGAGCTGCGCGGCACTACTGAACAGGCGCAGGCCACGCTGGTCCAGTTGGTTGAGCGACTCGGCGAGCACGGCCTCGCCCAGCAGCGTCTGCTCCATGAAGCGCGTCATCCACTCGCCCGGGTTGCTCTGTGCGTCGCCATCGGCCGGGGACAGCGCGAAGCTCATACTCGACTGCCACACCGGCTTCACCGACTTCTGCCCGATCAGGTAGCTGAAGCCCGCCATCAGCATGACCATCAGCACGCCGGCGATCACCAGCGTCGCGGCCTTCTGCGTGGCCCACCGCGCGACCATCTCGGCCTCGCTGGTCTCCAGGAAACGCTTGACCTCGCTGAGCATCTGACGCTCTTTGTCGATGCCCTCGAACTGTTGGCCGGTGCTCTGCACACGGATCGCGTCCTGCTCAAGCTGACGCCGCTGGGCACGCAGCGCCCGCTTGTAGCGTGACAGCTTGGTGCGACGCTTCTCCAGATTGCCCACCGCCTCCACAAGCTGTTCCTTGCGGCGGGTGTATTTGTCGCGCTGCTGCTCGACTTCCGAGGCGGTCTGGTCAAGCTCCTCGGCCCGCTTGCGCAGCTTGTCCTGCTCGTGGGCGATCTGCTGACGGCTGGCCTCAAGCTGCTTGCGGAAGGCGTCTCGCTTGGCGTCGAGCTCCGCCTGCTTCTGGGCGATCGCGGCCGCGTGCTCCGCGGTGTGCGACTGCCCCGCGGCGGCCTTGGATGCGAGCTGGTCGTTTAAATCGCGGACCTGCGTCTCAAGCTCGGCGATGCGCTGCTGCAACTCGCGCTCACGCTGCTCGAAGGATGATCGGTCGGCATCCGAGGTGCTGTCCAGCGCTTGCTGGCGCTTCGCTAGCTCGGCCTCAAGCTGCCTGAGCGATTCTTCACGCGATTGGAACTGGGCTGCGCGGGCTTGGCTCTCTTGCTCCTGTGCGGCGAGCTGAGCGGTCAACGCTTCAAGCTCAGCCGACCGCTGCTCGTGCGCGGCACGCTCGCTGAGGATCGCGTCACGCTGGGCGTCGAGGTCCGATTGCAGCTTCGCGAGCTCTTGCTTCGCGGCGGCAAAGTCGGCGGCCTGCCGCTCGGCATCCTCCGGCAGACGCGAGGCCTGCTCGGCGATCTCACGCCGGGTCTGGTTGAGCTTGTCCTGCTGGGCTTCGAGCGTCTCGGCGTGGAGGCGCAGCTCGATCTTCTGCTTTTCCACCTCCTGCTTACGCTGGGCAAGCTCGCCACGCGTCTGCTCGACCTGACCTAAACGGTCGTCGAGCTCCTGCTGGGTGAGGGCAAGCTCCTGCCGCGTGCGGTCGAGCGCGGCGTGGGACTCTGCCAGGTCCTTCTCACGTTTGGCGAGCTGCTTGGCGTATTCCTCGGTGCGTTGATACAACTCGTCTGCGTGCTGCTTGATGAGCGTGGCCTCGGCTTCGCGCTGGTCGAGCTCCGCGGCACGCTTGTCCAGCGCGGCGGTGCTGGCGGCAAGCTCGGCCTGCTGCGCCTTGAGCTTGGCTTCCTGGTCCCGGTACTCGGCCCACGTCGCATCAAGCCGGGCCGACTGCTCCTGCATCTGCTGCCGGGCCTGCTCGACCGCCTCGCCGCGCTCGGCTAGCTCTCGCCGGGCCTGCTCGGCTTCTGTCTGCTGCTTCGTCAGCCCTTCGTGCTGTTGCCTCAGCGCGTGCCGGTCGCCTTCGAGCTTCTTCCACTGCTCTTCCAACTCGGCGCGTCGGGCTTCGAGCTCTTGTCGCTGTTGGTCCAGGGCCTCGCGCTGCTTCTGGGTCTGCTGCGAGAGTTGTTGCGCCTGATCGAGGCGCTGCTGCGCATCGCGGGCCTGCTCGTGGACGTGGTCGGCGTGACGCTGAGAATCAGCCTCCCAGCGCTTGAGTTCGCTGAGGCGTTGCTCAAGCTCGCCCAACAGGCCAAAGACCTCGCCCGGCGCTTTGGGGGCGTCGGTGGCTGCGGCGGGTTTCGTGTGCTGTTGTGACATCTCCCAGTCCTGTTTGGCGACTCGCGGACGCTGCCTTGGCCGAACGGCTCGGTATGAGGAGTGATCGGATCAAGCACGCCCCGACGTGAGCGGCAAGACAGTAAAATCACACCAGATGCCCCAGCCCGCACAAACGACCCCCGCCACAGCCCATCCCACGCGGCTGGCCCCGGCCCACGACGGGCCCGCCACCATGACGGTTGAACACTTGACCTTTGGTTATCGGCGGAATGCCCCCGTCCTTTCAGACATCACCGCGTCATTGCACCCGGGCAGACTCACCGCCCTCATCGGCCCCAACGCGACGGGGAAAACCACCCTGCTACGCCTCATGCTCGGCCAGCAGACCCCTTGGCAAGGCAGGGTCTTGCTCGATGGCAAGCCGATCGACCAGCACTCGGCCCAGACGCGGGCGCGGCGGCTGAGCTACGTCGCGCAGCAGAGCCCCGTGGCGTTTAGTTTCAGTGTCCGCCAGGTGGTCGCGATGGGGCGGTTCGCCCAGTCTGAGCGGGGGTCTCTACTGGCAATCGAGCGGGCGCTAAGCGAGTGTGACCTGCTGAGCATCGCGGATCGGCCGTTCAACGAGCTCTCCGGCGGTCAGCAGCAGCGGGTGTCGGTGGCACGGGCGATGGCTCAGTCCGGCTGGGGTGAGCCGGGCGGGGGCCGGGCGATCCTGCTGGATGAACCGGTCGCCAGCGCCGACCTTCAGCACGCCCACCAGACGCTGGGGCTACTCAAGCGGGCTGCGGACGACAACCGCGCGGTGCTCGTGGTGCTGCACGATCTGAACCTCGCGGCCCGGTGGGCGGATGAGGTCTGGCTGATGGAGGGCGGGGCGCTTGCCTATGCCGGGCCGTGGGACAAGGCGCTGACCGCCCAGCGGCTCGGCGCGATCTACGGCGCGACGCTGACCGCCCTGACCGTGCCCGGCGACCCTCGCCCGGTGTTTCATGTGGCTGTCCCCCCGCACGATGCACCAATTGGCTAGAATGCTGCGTGTCTTCAAGCCGCGTGCACGGCTGCACGTAACGCCTCGTTCCAGGTGACGACATGAACCACACGCTTCCGCTATTTCTGGCGATTGATGAGCAGACGATCATCGCGGGGATCGCGGTGGTCATCATGTTCTTCGGGTGGCTGTTCAACATCATCCGGGGTGCCGCGAACAAGCCCGGCACGCCGGGCCAGGCTCAGCCGCAGGACGACGACAGTGAGGCCGCGATCCTCGATGATTTGGCGGCGCGGCGTCGCGAGCAGATTCGGCTTGAATCTCAGGCGCGTCAAAGCGCCGGGGCGCAGGCCGGGCCGCGCGGCGGTGTGCCCGGCG
>JBGTLW010000381.1:0-11195 GCA_041743835.1 Phycisphaeraceae bacterium
CACGCTTGAACTGCTCGTCGTAGGTCGGCCGAGGCTTGCGGGTCTTCTTCGATTCGGTCATGGTCGGGCTCCGTGGGTTGCGGTGAAAGAGCACCATCTTCCACCACTTCCCCGCGCCCGTCACTTGGGGGGAAGCTCAACCTGTTTATCCCCGAGAAGCGGAGTTTGTGGTTCAAGATTGAAGGCAAACCTGGGAAAAAGCGGAACAAACGTGGTCAGGGCACAGCTACCAAGCAGTATGAGTTGGACAAACGCGATGCAGGATTTATAAATGCCGCGCTTTCGGATGGAGCGGTTGTTAGTGACGCTACTCCATTGAAATGTGTCACTGAACCACAAGCATGTTCTTCAGGGGTAATTCTTGGTTACAAGGGTTATGCGATTAGTCTCGCAGAAAGAAGACGGTTGATATCCGTTGATTCGAATAACGAACAGGTAGTAAAGCATTGGTTAATCGGACGAGACTTGCTAACAGGAGACGGATCACCAACTCGCGCTCTTATTGATTTTGGATCGATGGATCAATTAGAGGCGCGTTCCTATGAAGAACCATTCAACATCCTTCTCGCAAAATCACTTCCTGACGTCAAAAACAAAGTCGAAGAAGCGTCAGGTGGGAATATGGAAGCCGCAAGACGAGAACACCTTGATCGTTGGTGGCAACTGTGGAATGTGAGACAAGATTTAAGAATCGAGATGGCGAAAATCAACCGCTTCATTGCATGTTCACGAGTCACAAAACGACCAATATTTGTTTTCGTTCATACCGCCATTATCCCAGATGCACAGTGTCAGGTTTGGACATTAGGCGATGACTACAGTTTTGGCGTCATACATTCGGTATCGCATTGGGAGTGGTTCTTTGCGAACTGCTCTAAACTCAAGAGCGACTATCGCTATACACGCCGCAGTGTTTGGGACACATTCCCCTGGCCGCAAGGACCGGACTTTCGGGGGCCGACGGTGAAGCAGGTCGAAGCAGTGGCCGAGGCGGGCCGGGCGGTGCGTGGGGTCCGGGACGCGGCGCTCAAGAAGATCAAGGGCGGCCTGCGTGCCCTGTACCGCACCCTCGAACTGCCCGGCAAGAACCCCCTCAAAGACGCCCACGCCGCCCTCGACAAGGCCGTGCTCGACGCCTACGGCTTCTCCCCCCGGAAGGACTTGCTTCAGCAGTTGCTGGACCTCAACCACGCCGTCGCCGAGCGTGAACAAGCCACCCAACCCGTCACCGCCCCCGGCATCCCCGCTTACTACACTGGCGACCGGGCCGCGCTGGTGACGGATGATTGTATCAGGCCTTAACTTCCAAAGCATTTGGAGCCACGCAGCAGGAAATCCATTATGTCGCAGAACACTTATATCCCGCCAACTCTCGAAGCCCTAGCCTTTAATTGTGCAGCCTGTGGAGTTTACGCCAAGCAAGATTGGTTTTACTTGCATGGAACGTCTCATAGTAATGGCTTTGGAGATATTAGTGAAGACACGAGATTTCGGGTATCGCGTTGTCATCACTGCGGGGCGTCAACCATCTGGAAGGAAAAGCATATGGTTTACCCCGATCACGGGCCAGCCGATCCACCGAATCCGGATATGCCCCGTGAAGTGCTAATCGACTATATGGAAGCAGCGTTGATCGTATCTCGCTCGCCAAGAGGGGCAGCGGCCTTACTGCGACTGGGTATTCAAAAGCTATGCAAGCACTTGGGCGAACCCGGCAAGAACATCAACGACGATATCAAAGCGTTGGTAGCCAAGGGGTTGCCCAAGCGAGTGCAGGAGGCGCTTGATAGTGTTCGTGTCATTGGCAATGAGGCTGTCCATCCCGGTGAGTTAGATCTCAAAGACAGCCGGGACATCGCGTTAACACTTTTTAGACTCGTCAATTTCATTTGCGAGAAAATGATCACGGAGGACAAGGAAGTCGACGAGATATTCCAATCCCTGCCAGAATCGAAGCGGGCAGGTATCGAGGCCCGTGATCAATCTACATAACTCACGATTTCATGGAACTGCAACAGGAGTATCCAATGTTTCCTAAGCGCATGTGGTATCTATACGACAACACGTCAGGCAATACGATTCTTAAGCATCCCTACCGGGCGAATGACAGCGTGCCTTGCCCGTATTGCGCTGAACCCTTGCTTGTGCAGAATTACCGGGCGCAATGCTGCAATCAAGAGTTTCGAACAAGCTTCGGCGAGATCGCCCAACGCGAGCCAATCGGCCAGCACCTTCGGCGGTCTGGGCGCGGCTGGAGCAGTTTGAGGCCATTTACGGGCCTCTAATTAGATCGGATCTATGTCGGGTGGCCGGGGCAGCGGTTTGGGGATACCCCGGAACAAGTCTGCTTGAAAGTATCGGCTGCTTGGTGATCAGGGTTTTAGCAGGCGTAGACGCCTGCCGCCCAAGTCATTTTGCCTTCCTCCGCGTCCTTCGCGGCTTTGCGGTTCAATCGTGTCTGGTGACTCTTGATTTGGGCCCGGGCCCGCTGGTCACTTGGCGTTGAGACTTTCTGTATCGGGCTTGAGATTTGAGCCTGGCTTGCCTTGGTTCCGGGTGTGGCGGTGGTCGCCTTATGGGGTGTCGCGGGACGTTGCGCACATGTACGGGAGAACAGGCGGATTCTTCCGGGGAAATGCGCGGTTGCTTCGGGGAATGGCGCAATTCCTTCAAGGAACTGCGCAGTTGCTCCGGGGCATTGCGCTATTCCTACGCGGAACATCGTAGTTTCTTCAAGGAATTGCGCAATTACTCCAAAGAATTAGGTAGTTCCTCCGGGGAACTGCGCTGTTACTCCAGGGAATTACGTAGTTCCTTCAGGGAATTGCGCAGTTTCTCCAAGGAATTACGCAGTTTCTTCGAGGATTAGCGCAATTCCTCCAGAGAATTACGTAGTTTCTTCAAGGAATTGCGCAGTTTCTCTAAGGAATTACGTAGTTTCTTCGAGGATTAGCGCAATTCCTCCAGAGAATTACGTAGTTCCTTCAAGGAATTGCGCAGTTGCTCCAAAGAATAACGTAATTTCTCCAGGGAATTACGTAGTTTCTGCGAGGAATAGTCTAGTTTCTTGGCGGAATGGCGTCATTCCTTGCTGGGGTTGTGGGGTGGGGGCGGGCGGGGTGACGGGAAAGTCTCCCGAAGTTACGGGAGTGTGGAAAACTCGGCCGTATCGGACGGCGATCGGGGTTCTCAGTGGCGGCAGGGGGGATGGCGGGTTATCGGGGATGCACGGACACTTCCGGGAGGGGCGGTATTTTCGATTTTCGATTGGGGGGAGCGGAGGGGGTGGGCGGGGTCAGGCGGAGGGGGGTGGGTTGGGTCAAGCGGAGGGGCGGGTCATGGCGTCGTAGTTCATGAGGGTGTCGAGTCGATCAGCGGGCATGAGGTTCAACTCGCTGACAAGTTGTTTGATGGTTTTGCCCTCCTTGTGGGCCTGCTTGGCGAGGGCGGCACACTGGTCGTAGCCGATCTCCGGGGCCAGCGCGGTGATGGTCATCAGCGACGCGTCGAGCAGCTCGGCACATCGGGTTTCGTTGGCTTCGAGGCCGACCAGCAGCTTGTCCACAAAGACGTTGGAGGCGTTGGCGAGGAGCGTGGTGGATTCGAGGAAGGCGTCGATCATGACGGGCATCGCGACGTTGAGCTCGAACAGAGAGCCGATGCCGCCCATGCCGGCGAGTGTGACGGTGGCGTCGTTGCCGACGACACGGCAGGCGACCTGCATCACCGATTCGCAGACCACGGGGTTGACCTTGCCGGGCATGATGGATGATCCGGGTTGGATGGCGGGGAGGATGAGCTCGCCGATGGCGCAGCGGGGGCCCGAGCCGAGGTGGCGGATGTCGTTGGCGATCTTGGTGAGTGAGACGGCGATGGTTTTGAGGCAGGCGTGCGACTGCACGAAGTTGTCTTTGGCTGCCTGCGCTTCGGGGTGGCAGGTCGATTCTTCAAAGGCGATGCCGGTGCGTTGCTTGAGGATGTCGCAGACGCGTGATGCAAACTCCGGGTGCGCGTTGATGCCTGTGCCCACGGCGGTCCCGCCGATCTCGAGGTTGAGCCTCATGCCGTTGTAGGCTTGCTCGACCCGGTGTCTTGCGTGCTCGGCCTGTCGCGCGTAGCCGGCGAAGACCTGCCCCATGCGGATGGGGGTCGCATCCATGAGGTGTGTGCGGCCGGTCTTGATGAGTGTGTCCCACTGCGCGGCTTTGTCTTCGAGGGCCTGATGGAGCTTCTGCAGCGCGGGTTGGAGGTGGGTCTTGATGACCAGACCACCAGCGATGTGCATCGCCGTCGGAAACGTGTCGTTACTCGACTGGCCCATGTTGACGTGGTCGTTGGGGTGGACCTTTGCGTCGGACGCGGGGCCCTGCGGGCCGCCCGCTAAACGGCGGGTCGCCAGTGTGGCGATGACCTCGTTGGCGTTCATGTTGGTGCTGGTGCCGCTGCCGGTCTGGTAGACATCGACGGGGAAGTGGGCGTCGTGCTTGCCCGCGGCTACCTCATCGGACGCGGCGATGATGGCATCGGCCAGCGTCTTGTCGAGCTTGCCGAGCGATAGGTTGGCTTGGGCACACGCGGCCTTGAGGTGGCCGAAGGCGTGGATCACGGCTGGGGGCAGAGGCCGGTTGGCGATGGGGAAGTTCTCCAGCGCTCGCGCGGTGCTGGCGCCGTACAGCGCATCATCGGGAACCTGCATCTGACCCATCGAGTCTTTTTCGTAGCGCATCGTCGGTCACCTCGTGTTGTTTGTGAAGAGTGGGGGGCAGCGCCCAAGCGAAAGCCCGGGGCAGACAGTGCAGCATAGTGACCGCTGGCTACGCTTCAATGCGCCCCGATCCGGTCTGGATTGTGTGGACCTGCGGGCCTGCCGGGGCTTTGGGCTTCACTGAGGCCAGTAGGTGGCCGATATACCCCCAAGCCGGGCTTGTCGGCGTTTGCTATAACCGGTGCTAAACGCTACATTCCCGGTGTCCAGACCCCATGACAGGCAGGGTCTGGCCGGCGTTGAGGATGGACCCTCAGCCGTTTTTCAGCCTTCCCAGCCGCCCAGGCTCGGGCCTTCCTCGGCCCTCGCAGACGGGTGAGCTTCAACGAACCTTCCCCCTTTTTACAGATTGGAACCACGACCATGGCCAAGCGCCGCACCCTTCCCAAGGGCCACTACCTGTTCACCAGCGAATCCGTCTCCATGGGTCACCCCGACAAGGTGTGCGACCACATTTCGGACGCGATCCTCGACTCGCTCATCGCGGTCGATCCTCAGGCCCGCGTCGCCTGCGAGACGATGGTCACGACCGGTCTGGTGGTGGTGGGCGGCGAGATCACCGTACACAACCAGAAGGGCATTGAAGCGCTCAACAACGTCGAGGAGACCGTCCGTGAGACGCTCCGGGTCATCGGCTACACCGATGACATCGCGATGAAGTTTGATGCCGAGACCTGCGGCGTGCTGCGGGCGATCCACGGCCAGTCGCGCGACATCTCGATGGGCGTCACCGCGGACACAAGCCAGTGGAAGGAGCAGGGGGCAGGCGACCAGGGCCTGATGTTCGGCTTCGCCTGCAAGGAAACCAAGAGCCTCATGCCGCTGCCGATCGACGTGGCGCACTTCCTCGTGGAGAAGCACGCGATCGTCCGCCGTCAGGGCAAGATCAAGGGCATCCGCCCCGACGCCAAGAGCCAGGTCACGGTCGAGTACGACGCCAACGGCAAGCCGGTGCGCATCGACACCGTGGTGCTCTCGACCCAGCACACCGCGGCGTGGAACGGCAGCGCCAAGCAGGCCGAGCTCAAGAAGCAGGTCATCAAGCACATCATCGAGCCGTGCATGCCCGCGAAGATGTACGACCCCAAGAACGTGACCATCCACGTCAACCCGACGGGTCAGTTCGAGATCGGCGGGCCTCACGGCGACGTGGGCCTGACCGGGCGTAAGATCATCGTGGACACCTACGGCGGCCGTGGGCGTCACGGCGGCGGTGCGTTCTCCGGCAAAGACCCCTCGAAGGTGGACCGCAGCGCCGCTTACATGGCCCGTTACATCGCTAAGAACATCGTTGCCGCGGGCATCGCCGAGGAGTGCGAAGTGCAGTTATCGTATGCCATCGGGTTCCCCGAGCCGACCAGCGTGTATGTCGATACCTTCGGCAGCGCGAAGATCGATGACGACGCCATCAGTGACCTGGTGCGCGAGCACTTCCCCCTCACCCCGCGTGGCATCATCGAGCACCTCAAGCTCCGCAACCCCATCTTCCTGGAGACCGCGGCCCACGGGCACTTTGGTCGGACACCGCGGAAGATCAAGGTCGGGAAGAAGACCGTCGAGACATTCACATGGGAGAAGACCGACAAGGCCGCGGCCCTGAAGAAGGCAGCGGGTCTGTGAGGTCCAGTTTAGGGATCGGGCGCAGCGGTCTGACCAGGTAGGCCGGGCATGGGGCGTTGCAGATGCCTGACCCCGGTCACTGACCTACTGATACCCAGGAAGACATGCAGATCAAAAAGGGCATCCCGGTCTCGCCCGGCATCGCCATCGCCGATGCATTGGTCATCGATGCGCATGACAAGCCGGTGCTGCGTCGGACGGTGCTGCCAAACCGCGTCGCGGCCGAGGTCGATCGACTCAAGAAGGCGATCGCACAATCCATCAACGAGATCGGTGACCTGCGCAAGCAGACCGCAGCGGCGCTGGGCGAGAAGATGGCGGACATCTTCTCGGTTCACGCCAGGCTGCTGGCGGATAAGTCGCTGGTGGATCAATTGATTCAGGCGGTGCAAACCGAGCGAGTCACCGCCGAGTACGCCGTGTACTCCACGCTCCAGGCGCAGGCCCAGTCACTGCTGCAATCCGACAACGAATACCTCCGAGAACGGGCGCGAGACTTCCGCGACGTCGAGAGGCGGGTGCTCAGCCACCTCACGGGGGGGCAGGACGTCGGCCTGGCCACGCTCGACCGCCCGGCCATCATCTTCGCCCACGACCTGACACCCAGCCAGACCGCGGCCCTGGACAAGTCCCGCATCGTCGCGCTGGCGACCGATGCCGGTGGCCGCACCAGCCACACCGCCATCCTCGCCCACGCGCTGGGCATCCCCGCCATCGTGGGGCTTGAGGACATCACCTCCCGCGTGAACACCGGCGACACCGTCATCATCGACGGCAACCGGGGCCAGGTGGTCATCGAGCCCGATGCCGCGGTGCTGATGGATTTCCGCCAGCAGCAGCGTCGTCAGGCCAGCTTCGTCCAGACCCTCGGCGAGCTGCGCGACCTGCCAGCGGTTACCAAGGACGGCCACAAGATCGCGCTCTACGCGAACATCGAGTTCCCCAGCGAGATCATGGCCGCGGTGGAGAACGGGGCGACGGCTGTCGGGCTGTATCGCACCGAGTTCCAGTTCCTCGCCTCGGACCACGAGCCGTCGGAGGAAGAGCAGTACGAGCAGTTCGTCGAGGCGATCCGTCGACTCAAGGGCAAGCCACTGACGATCCGCACGCTGGACCTTGGCGCGGACAAGATCAGCGATTCACTGGAAACGGTGAAGCCCCACGCTGAGCCCAATCCGTTCCTGGGTTGCCGCTCGATCCGTCTGTGCTTGCAGAACCTCAACCTTTTCAAGACGCAGCTCCGCGCCATCCTCCGTGCGTCAGCCGAAGGGCCGGTGCGGATCATGTTCCCGCTGATCAGCCACGTCATGGAACTGCGGCAGGCGCGGATGATCCTCGCGGACGTGCGGGAGGATTTGGATGACGCGGGCCTGGCCTACGACAACAAGATCCCCGTGGGCATGATGGTCGAGGTCCCTTCCGCTGCGCTCCAGGCCAAGACCTTTGCGCGTGAAGTGGACTTCTTCAGCATCGGCACCAACGACCTGATCCAGTACACGGTGGCGGTGGACCGCTCCAACGAGCGGATCGCCAGCCTCTATTCCGCGGCCCACCCCGCGGTGCTCACACTGATCCGCGAGGTCATCAAGGCCGCGAAGCGCACCGACATCGAGGTGAGCCTCTGCGGGGAGATGGCGTCGCAACCCGAATACACGATCCTGCTGCTGGGGCTGGGCCTCCGCAGCTTCTCGATCACCCCGCCCGCGATCCCCGAGATCAAAAAGATTATCCGCTCGGTCAAGCTATCGGATTGTGTGAAAGTCGCGAAGAAAGTTTCGACGTTCGACTCGGATCGTGAGGTGCTGAACTACCTCCGCGACCAGGTCAGCAAAGTCATTCCCGAGGTCTTCGATGGGCGTTCCATCGGCAACTGACCCGCGGGTTACCAAGCAGGGGCCGACACGCTCGCCATATGTTGGCTGGAGCGCAGGCCCAAATGAAAGGATGTCCGGTGTCTGATTCGCGTTGTCTGACTTGAGGCTTGTGTCGCGGGTGGTTTGAAGCCCGCGCACACCGTCACGTCGGGCATCGGCCTTAGGCCTCGGGCATAAAGCACAGTGTCTAAAAAAGAAATGTTGATCAGCTACGTCCCCGGCGAAGAGTGCCGGATCGCCATCGTGGAGGACGGGCAACTCGAAGAGTTCTATCAGGAGCGGGCCTCGTCCGAGAGCCACGTCTCCAACATCTACAAGGGCCGCATCACCAACGTCGAGCCGTCGATCCAGGCCGCGTTCGTCGATTTCGGCCTGGAACGCAACGGTTTCCTGCACATCTCGGACGTGCACCCGATGTACTTCCCCGGCAAGGACCGGGAGGAGTTCGAGCAGGTGGGCTCCAAGACGCCCCGACGCGAACGCCCCCCGATCCAGAAGTGCTTCAAGCGCGGGCAGGATGTGCTGGTGCAGGTACTCAAGGAAGGGCTCGGCTCCAAAGGCCCGACCGTCACCAGCTACCTCTCGATCCCCGGCCGGTTCCTCGTGATGATGCCGTACATGCAGCGTCTAGGCGTCTCGCGCAAGGTCGAAGATGACGACGCGCGCAAGGAGATGCGGGACATCCTCAAGGAGCTGGACCCGCCCAAGGAGTTCGGCTTCATCGTCCGCACCGCGGGCATCGGCCAGACCAAGACCGACCTCAAACGCGACCTCGCGTACCTCACACGCCTGTGGAAGAGCATCGAACGCAAGATGAAGCAGACCGGGCGTGTCGGCGAGTTGTACGCTGAGTCCGACCTGATGATCCGCACCATCCGCGATGTGTTCACCACCGACATCGACCGCGTGGTAATCGACGACCCCGGCGCGGCCCGGCGGGCGCACGACTTCCTGGCCGTCGCCAACCCGCGCAGCCGGTCCAAGGTGCTCTACTACGAAGACCCCATCCCGCTCTTCCACCGCTACGACATCGAGCGCCAGATCGAAACGATTTCCGCGCGCGAGGTGCCGCTGCGCTCGGGCGGGGCGCTGGTCATCGACCAGACCGAGGCTCTGGTTGCGATCGACGTGAACTCCGGCAAGAGCCGCGAGGCCCGCGACGCGGAGACTAACGCCTACAAGACCAACGAGCAGGCTGTTGACGAGATCTGTCGGCAGTTGCGGATGCGTGACCTGGGCGGGCTGGTGGTTCTGGACCTGATCGACATGATGTCCCCCAAGCACCGCCGGGCCATCGAGACGCGGATGCGGAACAACCTCAAGCGCGACCGCGCCCGGACGCGCATCGGCCCCATCAGCCAGTTCGGGCTCCTGGAGATGACGCGTCAGCGCATGCGCCCGTCGCTCAAGAACAGCCTCTACACCGAGTGCGGCCATTGCAGCGGGCGCGGGTACACCATGAGTGTCGAGTCCGTCGTGCTGCGGGTGATGCGTCACCTGACGCTTGCCATGCAGCAGAAAGACGTCGCCAAAGTCGAGCTGACGATCAGCCCCGATGTCGCGTTTCACCTGCTCAACCGCAAGCGCGGCGAGCTGTCGCAGCTCGAACGCCGGCACAACATCCCCGTGCTGGTGCGTGTGGGCGGGCAGGCGATCGACTACCTGCATCTGGTGGCGACCAACGATCGTGGCGGCCCGATGGAGCTGACGCTCGACAGCCGATCCGTGCGTATGCCCGATCCGGTGCTCCGGGAACTGGAAGGCGGAGCGCTGGACGAGGTGTTTGACGACGACGGGTTTGATGACGTTGATTCCGAGGACACACAGGCCGAGCAAGAGTTCGGCGAGCAGGCGTACGCGGATGAGGCCGATGCCGAGTCGGGTTCAGATACAGGTTCTGGCAGCGGCGCTCAATCATCACACCCGCGCGACCGTCAAGCAGAGGGTGAGGTTGGCGAAGACGGGCAGCGGCGCAAACGCCGTCGCCGTCGGCGGGGCGGTCGCGGCCGCAGCAAGGATGGCGAGCCGTCCGACACCAGCGCGCGGGACACGCAGGCGCAAGCAGGCGGGAACACCGCCGTGGACGCATGGGGTGATGAGGGTCACGGCCATGATGAGGACGGCGAGATCGATGGCAACGTGCGTGAAGCACAGCCAGCGGAACCCAGTGAGTCTGCGGAAGTCAACGCCACCGACGGTGACGATCAGGCACCCAAGAAGAAGCGTCGCCGCCGACGCGGCGGGCGTGGGCGCAGACGGCAGTCTTCCGATGAAGAGGGCCAATCGCAGCCCGACCCCGCAAGTGAAGGCGTGGACGCCGCCACGCAACACCCCGCTGCGGATGAGGCGGCTGATGCCGAGGATGCATCCGAGCTGGTTGATGCGGTTGTTGACGATGCCGACCACGCAGAGGCGGATGAGTCTGCCGCCCCCGCCGCGCGGAAGAAGCGTCGGCGTCGTCGGCGGTCTAAGAAGTCGTCCACGGACCAACCTGCGGACACCCAGAACACATCGGACACGCCAGCGGATCGTGACCCGGTCGCTCCGGCAACCGGTACCGGGGGCTACGGCAACCGCGTGCTGTCATCCCGCGAAGACACCCTGCGCGACCCCGAGGAGATGGCCTGATGCCCGCGGTCGGCGATCAGCAACGACGCGTGATCGTCCTCGGATCGACGGGGTCGATCGGTGTCAATGCGTTGGCGGTCATCGACCACCTCACGCGGATCGTGGGGCAGCGCTTTGAGATCGTCGGCCTGTCCGCGGGCTCAAGCTGCAAGACACTGATCGAGCAAGCCCGATACTTCAATGTCAGGCACGTGGCGGTGGTGGACGCGGCCGCGGCGCGGCGCGTCCGCGAAGCGCTGCCCGACGCGGTGATCTTTTCGGGTGTGGATTGCAACCGGCAGTTGGTGGAGGCGCTCCGCGATGCGACC
>JBGTLW010000382.1:0-17481 GCA_041743835.1 Phycisphaeraceae bacterium
CGCGTGGCCATCTGCACATTCGTCATATCGTCGTGATTGAAAAGGCCGGCCGCCCCAGAACAGGACGGCCGGCCGAAGGAGGATCATGTGAACTTGCCATCGAGTCGAGCCCAAAGTGGGTCAAGGTAAGCCGCTTACACCCGCCGCCGCCGACCGCCGAGCATGCACAGGCCACCGAGGCCGAGCAATGCGAGGGACGCGGGTTCGGGGATGGGCGCGGTCTCGATGATCAGGCCGTTGAGATACACACCCTCCTGCCCCGCAGCCATGCCGCCTTGAAAAGTCAATTCATACTTGTCTGTGGTTCCGTTAAAGACGGATTGAAAACTGGTGCCCAGGCGACCCACCTCATACTTCACGCTCGGGGAGGCGGCGCTTTCGTTGGAGTCTAAGATCGTGTCGGTGCCGACCAGTTGCTTCTTCGAGGCATTGAGCGTGAGGGTGGTTCCGCCGGTGAACGCGTTGCTGGCAAAGGTTCCGCCGACATTAAAGAGGCCCGTGGCGTTGGTCGAGTTGTTGTGATCGTAGGAGGACATGACCCAGAAGGAGTAGATGAGCTGGGTGTCCGAGGAGAAGGTGAAGGACATCAGGCCGTCCCTTCCGGAAGTGTTGTCTGCCGAGTAAGTGCCGACCACGGACCACGGGAAGTATTTACCGTCGGCGGTGTAGGTGACGCCGCTGGCGGTGTCCCTGGCTACGGCTGCGGCGGTCCATGTCGAGAGGCCGTCGGCCGCAGCTCCGGCCGCGCCCGTCCCGTTCTCGCCGCGCCCGTTGTTTTGATACCCCGATACGCTGACCCAGGTCAGGGAGATGTCGGTGTCCGCGTTCGTGTTGTCTTTGAGGTTGGCCACGTTGCCTGCGGCGGTGCTCTGACCGTCCAGCGCGGTCCAGTATCCCGAACTCCCGATCTGACCCACGGATACCCCGTTATTGTCTGTAAAGTTGATTTGCACGATGGACGCCTGAGCCGATACGGCGGCTACGGTCAGGGCGGCGGCGGTCAGGATCGAGAGCGAATGTTGAATCTGCATGAGTTGGGCCTCCTATGGAGAATGGGGAAGGAAACGGGGCACTTTACTGGTACCAAGCGTACCCCATGATTTCTAGAAGCTACCCGTTTTTGCGCAGAACTTTTGTGTTTACGCGACATAACACGATAAACTGTGGTGATGTGCCCACCGCCCCGGATGCAAACCACAAGCAACGCGTCTTGGCCACGGGTAGGCGTTCGTGTCGCGTTTACCATGCCGGCGGGCCATCAGGAATTGGCCGGGGTTGCGCGGTATGCCGGTATCCACGGGCCTTGGACGCTGCATACCCACCCCCGCGGCGGGTTCGCCAGCCTCAACAGCGACCAACCGTTTGATGGCGACGGCATGATTGTCCACGCCGCGCAACAAAACCTCGCCGAACTGCAGAACCTGTCATACCCCGTCGTCAACCTCGGGGCACTGGTCGCCGATACCGGCATGCCCACCGTCATCCCCGACAGCCTCGCCATCGGCCGGCTCGCGGCCGAGCACCTGATCGAGCGCGGCTTCACGCAACTGGGCTTCTGCGGGTTCGAGGGCCACGGGTATTCCGACCAGCGGCAGCGGGGTGTGGCCGACTTCGCCCAGCGTCGTGGGGCCACGTTGCACCTCTACGACCAAACCGAGCGCAAGCTGCCCGACCAGGGCTCGACCGCGTTCTTCGAGACCGAACAAGCCAACATGATCGCCTGGCTGCGCGAGCTTCCCAAGCCCGTCGGCGTGGTGTGCGCCAACGACATGCGCAGCCGCCAGCTCTTGGCCGCGGCTCAGCGGGCGGGCCTCGCGGTGCCCGAGCGGGTCGCCATCATCGGCGCGGACAACGATGAACTG
The DNA here is from genome assembly GCA_041743835.1 of Phycisphaeraceae bacterium. GTDB lineage: Bacteria > Planctomycetota > Phycisphaerae > Phycisphaerales > Phycisphaeraceae > JBGTLW01. The sequence goes on from JBGTLW010000382.1 coordinate 1,863, forward strand.
CTATGCGAGACCGCCATGCCTCCGCTGTCGAGCGTGGCGATCGATTTCGAGCGGCTGGGTTATGAGGCCGCGGCCCTGCTGCACCAGCTCATGAGGGGCGAGCCGCCGCCCAAGCGCCCCCGCCTGCTGGCACCCTCGGGTGTCATCGAGCGGCAATCGACCGACATCCTCGCGATCCGCGACCCGGATTTAGCTCAGGCGCTGCGGTTTATCCGTGAGAACGCGTCGGATGACGAGCTGACGGTGGAGGGGGTGCTCGAAGCGGTGCCGGTGAGTCGCCGGTCGCTGGAGCGTCGGTTCAAGGAGGTCCTCGGCCGGACACCGCATGAAGAACTCACCCGCATCCGCGTTGAGCACGCCAAGCGGTTGCTGGCGCAAAGCGATCTGTCGATGCCCCACGTCGCTGCGAGGTCGGGTTTCACGAGTGCCGAGCGTTTGTCGGTGGTGTTCCGCCGAACGACAGGGCTAACCCCGACCGCGTACCGCCAACAGCAGCGCCCGGAGCGTTGAGCGGTCGGATTGCGCGCGTGTCGTTGGGATGGCGCACCAAAGCCGAGGGATCGCCATCCCTCGGCCTCCCCGCGTGCCACTACAGGCCAGAACAAAAAGGCCGGCCGTCCCAATACAGGACGGCCGGCCAAGGAGGATCAGTGATTGCAACCTGTCACGACCGCCGGAGAGTTCCGCTGACGCGTGGCGTTGCTTACGCCCGCCGCGACCGCCCGCCGAGCACGCACAGGGCACCTAAGCCAAGCAGCGCGAGGGACGCGGGTTCGGGGATGAAAATTTCGTTGAAGTCGTTTGCAAAGTTAATTTCATCCACGCGGGGTATGACACCAGTGCTGGCACTGCCACCGCCCATAACCACACCGGTGTAGTTGAGACCATCGCGCCCGAATTTTGACGTGGTACCGGTGGACCAGTCGGCCGTAACACTAAGGTTGAATACATCCGCTGGATCGAACCAGAAATCGAGCACACTGTCCACGGGTCCATTCGCATCCAGTGTGGATCCCACCGTGCCACGCATCAACATCAGATGGGTGACGCCTGCGGTGGCGAACTTACCGGTATCATTTGTCGTGGCACCACCCCCGAAGATCGAACCAATCGCGTTGACCTTGCCATCGCTACCGATAGAGAAACCGACTGTGTTAACACTGTTTTGATTAGTAAATTGCAGCAAAGCGGTAGAGCCCGTGCCGCCCCATTGCATAAGTACAGCCATCCAGTAGGTGGACCCGGCAGTAAACCCAGGATTCACAGCAATGGTGTCTGTTGAATTGTTGCTTCCCCCACTGAAAATGTAGGCATAGTTCCCACCTGCGGTGGTGAGATCGTCGTGACTGAGTCCCGTGGCCTCATAAGTGTGTCGGATCGAGGTGTTGGGGAAATCTGCCTGGGCGGCGGCATTGTCCTTCCATAACCCTGTGGTGTCTCCGTAATCCAAGCTGTTTTGATAGACGACCGTGGCGTCGGCTGAGCCGAACCCGAGGGTGACCGCGGTTAGGGTGAGGGTGGTCAGCAGAGTCGTTCGCATGTGAAGCCTCCTTTAAAGGTTTGCAGAGAAACCGGGTACCGCATCCACCGCGGGGCCAACACTGGCGCGAGCGGTGATACAACCTGAGTATGCACCACGTCCCCCTCCAGTGATAGACTATTTTGCGCATATCATTTAAACATATGCGTATTTGTGGCCGATGCCGTGGTGGATCAGGTACCGTCGAGGTGCCGAGACTGGGAGCTAGAGATGACAAGCACGCTGACGCGGGTGCTGGTGGTGGGGGACTCCTCAGCCTACATGAGCAGGGTGCGCGTGGGGATCATGCGGTATGCGCGTACGGCCGGGCCCTGGCTTGTCCATAATGCCACCAACCCCGAGTCCGCAGAGACGGTACGGAGTTGGCGGCCAGCGGGAGCGATTGTGAGCTGGCACGGGCCGGCCTGGGCGGAAGTGCTCCGTGCGGTGTCCGGGCCAAAGGTGACCGTCACCGCTGCACGCATGGCTGGGGTCCCCGCAGTCCGGCCGGACAACCGCGCGGTGGGCCGGCTTCAGGCTGAGCATCTGATCGGCTGCGGGTTCCGCGAGCTGGTTTACATGCGGGCGTCTGGAGACGCGGCACAACTGCGGATGGCGGGGTTTGTGGCGGTTGCGACCGAGCGCGGCCTGGACTGCAACGTCCAGACCCCGTTCGACGCGGGCTGGCCCCCCGAGTGGGAGCGGATGGATGGCATGATGGGGCAATGGCTGGCGGCGATGCGGCACCCGGCTGGCCTCGCGTGTCACGACGACGGCCGGGCACGCATCGTGGCTGAGGCGGCTCTCAATGCCGGGGTCCGCATCCCCGAACAGGTCGCGCTCATCGGCTGCAACGATGACACGGACGCCTGCGAGATGTGCCACCCGCCGCTAAGCAGCGTGGACCTGAACCTCGAGCGCGTCGGCTACGAGGCGGCCCGGCACCTGGACCTCCAACTCCAAGGCCAACCCCTGCCCACCGACGACCTGCTCATCGAACCTGCCGGCGTGGTGACCCGTGGTTCAACCGACACCATCGCCCTCAACGACCCGGACCTGGTGCGGGCCGTCCGCTTCGTCCGCGACCACGCCGACCAGCCCACGTCCGTGGAGCAGGTGCTCGACCACATCAGCATCTCCCGCCGATCCCTCGAAAAGAAGTTCCGCCAGTCCTTCGGCCACACCCCGCTCAAGTTCATCCAGAAGACCCACCTTGAGCGCGCCCGTGAGTTGCTGAGGCTCACGGACATGCAGATGCCCAGCGTGGCGCGGGCCTCGGGCTACACCTCAGCCGCGGCCATGAGCGTCATGTTCCGCAAGCACACCGGCGAAGCGCCGACCAGCTACCGTGCCCGCTTTCGGAATCGCTGACGCGCATGCGGTAGTGGCGTGAGATGGCGCACCAAAGCCGAGGGATTGCAATCCCTCGGCTTTAACGCGGTGACGTTAGGTTGACAACACCTTACCCCCCCTTGGAACCCTCCTGTCGCACATGGCGTAGAATCTAATCATGGCACGAAACCCCCTCGATGAAGCGACGGCGGCCTACACCCAGGAGGCGTCCCAGAGCACCGACCTTGTGGTCAAGTGTGCCGGGCTGACCAAGGTGTTCCGCGACTTCTGGATGCGAAACCGCGTCAAGGCGGTGGACAACATCGACATGGACATCCGACGCGGCGAGGTGTTCGGCCTGCTGGGGCCCAACGGCTCGGGCAAGAGCACCACCATCAAGATGATCCTCGGCCTGCTCCACCCCACCGCCGGCCGCATCGCGGTGTTCGGCAAGCACCCCCGCGATGTGGGCAACAAGAGCCTCATCGGATACCTCCCCGAAGAAAGCTACCTCTACCCGTTCTTGAACGCCCGCGAGACGCTGGAGTACTACGGCCGACTCTTCCACCAGAGCGGCCAGGTCCGGCGCAAGCGCATCGACATGCTGCTGGAGATGGTCGGGCTCGACCGCGTGGCCCGGCGGCCGGTGGGCGAGTACTCCAAGGGGATGCAGCGACGCATCGGCATCGCGCAGGCGCTCATCAACGACCCGCAGCTCTTGATCCTCGATGAGCCGACCACGGGGCTGGACCCCATCGGGTCGCGGCAGATCAAAGACCTGATCGTCGAGCTTAAACGCCGGGGCAAGACCATCCTGCTGTGCTCGCACCTCTTGGCTGATGTCGAGGATGTCACCGACCGCGTGGCGATCATGTACGGCGGGAAGGTCCGGCGGGCGGGGGACATCGACGAGCTGTTGGTCGAGCACGGCCAGGCGACCATCACGCTCCCAGCCTTCGACGAGTCGGACCGCCTGCGGATCATGGATGCGCTGGACAAGGCGGGGCTGCACGAGGCGCGGATTGACCGGCCACGGCAGAAGCTGGAGCAGTTCTTCCTCGATATCGTGGCCGAGGCCCAGGCCCAAGGCTTGGCGACCTCCGGCGCGGGTAACGCGGGGCGGATCGCGGAGTTTCTGCGCACCGATGAGACGCAAGAAGTGCAGGGCGAGGACCTCATCCGGGAGCTGGCTTCCAAGCCCGTGGTGGAAGAAGCCAAGCGTCCGCAGCAGCCCGCGCGTCCCGCAGCGCCGCAGCCCGACGCGGGCCTGATCGATCAGTTGACTGGCAATGCGCCCCCCAGCCCGCCCGCGCAGAGGCCGCAGGAAAAGGGCAAGGCCCCCGCCCGGCCGAACCAGCCCAAGCCCGCGTCCGACGAGGACCGCTCCGTGATCGACAGCCTGCTGGGCTGACCCGGCCGCAGCCCTTGCACGACTCCGCAAATCCTGTGGTGCATCGCCGCCACGCCAGCCGCTACGATCCCCGATCTTTAGAACCATGGCCATCCCCTCACGGACCACACAATTCGGCTTCTTCGGAACGCTTGGCGTCCTGGTCATCGGCGGGATGCTGATCGCGCTGTTCCTGCGGGCGCAGGACCAGGCCACGGCCGCCAACATTGTGTTCGGCACCGCGGTCGGGTTGGCGGCTGTGGTGCTCGCGTGGGGGGCGTATGCGTGGCGGGAGATGCTGTTCTCGTCGGGCCTGCTGTCGCTTTACCTTGTGAAGTACGCGGTCATCCTTGTGGTGTCGGTGTTTATCGCGCTGGTGAGCGGTGGGCCGGACCTGGAGGTCATTATCCGCACCGTGGTCGGCACGTATGCCATGGCCACGCTGTTCCTGCTCGGGCTGTTTCTGATTCGGCTGGTGTTCCGCGCGGGGCATCCGATCATCGGCATCGCGCGGACGACGGTGGACGAGGCGGTGCGGATGAAGGCCCCGCTGGTCATCATCGTGCTGTTGATCCTGCTGCTGCCGATGCTGCCGCTGTTCATCCCGCAAGAGGACCAGCTTCGCTACCGCATCCAGACGTTCCTCACGTGGTCGATGCTCATCACGAGCCTGTGCCTGAGCCTGATGACGATCTTCCTGGCTGTGGGCACGGTGACCTCTGAGATCCATAAGCGGCAGATCTTCCTCACGCTGACCAAGCCGGTCGGCCGGGCGCAGTATCTGGCGGGCAAATGGATCGGGATCGCGTCGCTCAATGCGGTGCTGATCGTGGTCAGCGGGCTGGGCATCTACGCGTTTGCCACCTCGCTCGCGGCTCAGAAGGACGTCGCGGCCCGCAGCGGTTACGACTACCTCGCGGTGGAGGAGGGCGTCTTAGCCGCACGCCAGGCGGTCAAGCCCGTGCCCACCGGCGAGACCGGGCTGGCGGGACTCTTCAACCAACGCTTGGAGCGGTTGCGGCGTGATGAACCGGCGACCTATGGCCAACCCGGCAGCCCGGTCGCGGCCCTGCCCGATGACGTCCGCAACTCCGTCCAGCAGCAGGTCCTGCAACTGTGGTACACCGTCCCGCCACAGAACCGCACGGTCTATCGCTTCACCGGGCTGGTCGGCATCCCCGAGGGGGTCCAGTCCGTGCAGTTGCGCGTCAAACCCAAGCTCACCGGCTCATCGCCCGATGGCTTCGCGCGGTTCGCCCTGCGCGTCAACGACACGCCGTTCCCCAACGAACTCGCCCCGCCCGGCACAGACCCCTTCGCCTTCAAGTTCGCGGACAACAAGCACTACACCATCCCCATCTCCACCCGCGCGATCAACGAGCGGGGCGAGATCGACATCGAGGTGTTCAACTTCCCGCCCGACCAGTCGAGCCTGTCCTTCAACCCCAAGGACGGGATCGAGCTGCTCTACCGGGTGGACTCGTTCGAGATGAACCTGGTGCGGTCCATGGCGATCCTCTGGCTTCGCGTGGCGCTGCTGGCGATGATCGGGATCGCGGCCAGCACGTTCCTGGGGTTCCCCGTGGCGTGCCTGGCGACGCTGCTGTTCTACATGGCTGCCGCGGGCCACGGCTACATCGCTGAGTCTATCAGCTCCTACGGCGCCTTCCCCCGCGCCGAGCTGCCGGTGCTTGAGCGGATCGTCGGCATCCCGACGACGATCATCGACCAGTGGGCCGAGGGGAAATACTGGGACGGGTTCAAGGTGCTGATCCGGATGACCGGCTCGGGGTTCATCGCGCTGATCCCGTCGTTTGCGGAGTACAACCCGACCCCGCTGCTGGCTGATGGTCGGCTGGTGTCGTGGTCGCTGCTTGGCCGGGCGTCGCTGTGGATCGGGCTGATCTGGACCGGGCTGATGGCGGTGGTGGGTTACCTGCTGTTCCGCGCCCGGGAGATCGCGCGGGTGATCGTGTAAGTGGTCAATGTGTGCGGACGGCCGTGTGCCTGTAGAAATCGCCGCGTAGAGACGACATGAATAGAGACCGCTATATCCAACTCGGTGTGCTGCTGATGGCGGCGGTGCTGCTGCTGGGGTCGGCGGCTTTGATCCCGTCGATCACGGATCAGCGGCGTGACTTGCAGCTGAGCTATGACCCGGTGGTGGGCGGCAGCGTCCCGCCGGGCATCGCGCTGATGACGACCGCGGCCGGGTCGTTCCGGGGCATCCTGGTCGATGCGTTGTGGTACCGCGTGGAGATGCAGAAGCGTGACGGCCAGTTCCACGAGGCGAACACCTTGTCCGAGGCTATCGTCTCGCTCCAGCCGCGGTTCCCGCAGGTCTGGTCGTTCATCGCGTGGAACCAGGCGTACAACATCTCCGTCGGGACCTACACCGCCGACGAGCGGTGGGATTGGGTGTCCAAGGGCGAGCGCATGCTCCGCACCCGTGGCATCCCGTACAACCCCAACGCGGTGATTCTTTACAAGGAACTGGCGTGGATCTGGTTCCACAAGATCGGCGGGGGCACGGACGACTTCAACAACTACTACAAGCTGCGGGTGGCGCAGGAGTGGGAAGAGCTGCTGGGGCCGCCCCCGCCGGGCGTGGACCGCCAGATCGTCCTCTCGTGGTTTCGGCCTTTGCGGGATGCGGCGGACAGGTATTTCGTGTTTGGTCGGCCGTCGCACGAGATGGTGGCCCTGCTGGACACGCTTGAGGCGCAGGCCCCGGACGTGGCTGAGGCGATCACGCCGATGCGGGACATGGACGTGATCCGTCTGGGTGTGGCGTTGGATCGGCTGCCCACCCGCCGGGGCTGGTCGCCGAGCGAGCCGGCGCTGGCGACGATCGAGCAACTGCGGGCGTTGACGGCCGACGCGCGGCTGCGTTCCGAGTCCGACCCGCTGACGCTGTTGTACCGCGACAAGCCCGAGGCCCAGCCGCTGATCGAGGCGATGCAGGCCAATGGGCTGGGCGTGGATGACGCGTCGATCATGCAGACGGTGCGGCGGCTTGGACGCATGGCAACGCTCGCGCAGGTCATGCCGCCCGATCAGTTGTACGCGTGGGGGCAGCAGAATCTGGCGACCGAAGACATGGCCATGCTCGGCCTGATGCTCGACCCGCAGCGCGATCCGCAGTGGCGCGCGGCCCTGCCGTTCCTCCGGGCGCGGGCGCTGGTCCGGGGCATGCACATGGACCCGGGCAAGATGTACGACTTCATGGCGTTGTATGGCCCGCTGGATTGGCGTCACCCGGTCAGCCATTCGCTCTACTGGTCGAGGCTGGGCACCGAGCGGTCGGGCATCCTCCTGGACCGCACCAAGGTGGACATCCTCAACACCTACCGCGGCATCGTCCACGCGCTGCAGACCCTGTCGCACGAGGGACGCGTCAACTACGACCCGCTTGCGGACCGCGTGACCTATCAGCCCGACCCAAGGTTCATCGACTCGTACCTCGATGCCGTGGTCGAGGGCAAGTCGTGGGTCACCGACACCGAAGGGCGGGTCAACTGGAGTCATGGCGTGCTGACCAGCTTCGAGGCTGGGCACGAGAACTTCTTGCAGGTCGCGGTGGTGTACGAGTACCTCTACGGCCGGGAAGCCAAGGCCCGGGAACGCTTCCAGGTCCTGCGCGATACCTACGGCGACCGGCCGCACAACGTCGCGTCGGGCCTCTACAAGCTCGACCTGGAGCTGTTCATCACCGCGCAGTACCTTGAGAACGGCGACATGAAGGACATGCGCCGCGGGTTCATCGATGGCCTGCTGTACCGCTCGTTCCAGGAGGGTTTGGCCCTGCAGCGCGGCGATGTCTTTGCCCGCTACATCACCATCGCCAAGGCCTCGCACGAGCAGTACAACAAGCTGCGCAGCAACCCCGCGTCCGTGGCGTATGCCGAGTCCGAGCGGCTGGCGCTCCCGGCGTTCGAGCAGCAACTGGTCCCCGATGCGTTTGCGCGCTATCTCAGTGAGCCGGGCATCCCGCTGGACATGCGTTCGGTGGCGTACCGCTTCGCCCCGCCGGGCCTGCAACGGCTGACGTACCCGCGGTTCTCGGGGAACGTGAGCCGGCAGGTCCGCGAGTCCATCGCCCAGGCGGGCAGGCAGAGCGTGGATGTAGATGCTCAGGTGATTATGGACCAGTGGTTCCCGCGTCCAGCGGGTGTGGAGCCGACCCCCGATGCATCGACCCAGCCGCCCGTGGTGCCCGGCCCGGGGGGTGCGGTGATCGAGCGACAATGACGCTGGGCTTGCCCTGGCTTTTGCACGGGGATGCGGCTTCGCCCCAATCGCAATGCAGCATGTTTTATCTCGGTGCAGGGTAGGCGATTGCGCGGGTTTTGGTGACGGTTCACGGATTCGACGTGACGTGTCCGATCCGTTAAAACTACGCGACTCGGCACGTCGGCGTGGCGTGGCCAGATGTTTCAAGTATTCAACAGGACCAAGCGTAAGCCGTGAGTCTGCGTGCCATTATCTTCGGGCTTTTGCTTGGGTTGTTTGTCGCCGGTACGACGTACTGGAACGACGCGGTTATCCGTCAGACCTATCTGATCGGCAACCACTTCCCGATCGGGGTCTTTGGCATCGTGCTCCTGATGCTGGTTGCGGGCAACCCGCTGCTTGGGTTTCTGCGCGATCGGCTGGGGCTGGGGCTGCTCGGGGGGCCTTTCAAGTCGGTGGAGATATGCCTGATCGCGGCGATCGCGTTGGCGGCGTGCGGTTGGCCTGGGTCCAATCTGTACCGCGTGTCCACCACGATCCCCAGCCAGCCCCAGCACCTGATCAAGAATGAGGCCTCGTGGAAGGCCGCAAACGTCATGGCCTACGTCCCGGGCGGGTCCGCGACGCTGGCGCTGGGGCATGTGCAGGACTGGTCGGCGGTCGTCGATGGGTTGCGTGCGGGCGAGCAGGAAGACGCAGAGGCCCTGGACCGCGCGATCTGGAAGGCCATCCCCCCACGCTATGTGAGGACGGTGCGCGAGGTTGCGGGTGCCACCCCGACGCCCGGCCAGCAGGCGGATCTCCTGACGGTCCTCAACGACTATCTGATCGCGCCGCTCGATGATACCGGCGGGGCGTTCCTGTACGAGTTGGCAGACCCCGCTTCCCTGCCCGAGTCGGTGAAAGAGGCGGTCAGCAAACGGGAGGCCCTGCTCGCGCGGGTGGCTGGTTTATCGCCCGAGGATGCGGTGTTCCTGGCGGGGGAGCTGACAGGCGAAGCGCGGGCGATGGCTGAGCTTGCCAACCGTATGCTGCTGGTGGAGCGGTGGGGCGGCGCGTTGCTCCCGCCGCCGCCGGGCAAGGGTCTGCTGGTGACCGGCGGCCGGGCCGACCCGTTTGTGATCGACACGCTGCTCACCGGCCGACCGGTTGATCGACAACTGGGGCTGACGCAGTTGCCGTGGGAGGCCTGGTGGCCGACGATCCGGCTGTGGGGTGGGGTGGTCCTGTTGCTGGGTTTCGCCTCGTTGTGCATGGCTCTGATTGTCCACCCGCAGTGGAGCCGGCGTGAGCTTTTGACCTACCCGATCGTCAAGTTCATGGAAGAGGCGTCGGAGCGGCAGCCCGGGGCGTGGTTGCCCGCGGTCGCCAGCAGCAAGCTCTTCTGGATTGGTGTGTCGGTGCCGGTGGTGCTGCACACGGTCAATGGCCTCAACGTCTGGTTCACCCAGCTTCCCGATATCCCGCTGGATTTCGACTTCGGTGCCCTGCGGAAGCTGTTTCCCAACATCAGCCAGGTGGCGGGCAACAACGCGTATTTCACCCCCAAGCTGTTCCTCAGCGTCATCGCGTTCTCGTTCTTCCTCAGCTCGAAGGTGTCGTTCAGCCTCGGCATCTCGCAACTGCTGTTGTTGATGCTCGGCGGGTTCCTGATCGCCACCGGGGAGACGCTCGACACCGACTACATCGCCGCGAAGAAGGCCAACCTGCTGCGGTTTGGTGCGTACATGGGGATCACGCTGATCATCCTTTACACCGGGCGGACCTACTACCTCAATGTGCTGGCCAGCGCCGCTGGCCGCAGACGCGCGTTGGACACGCCCGGCTACGCGCCGTGGGCGATGCGGGGGCTGGTCCTGTGCTTCGTGCTGGCGGTGGTGCTGCTGGGGTCGGGGGGGCTGGGCTGGGTGATGGCGGTGGTCCTGGTGACTTTTGTGCTGGTGATCTTCCTGGTGCAGTCGCGCATCTGTGCGGAGACGGGGCTGTTTTTCAATCAGGCGACCTGGCTGCCGGTGGGTATCATCACCGCCCTGTTCGGTGCCGAGGCGATCGGCCCGACGACGTACATCGTGCTCGCCCTCGCCAGCACAATGCTCGTGGGCGACCCGCGTGAGACGCTGATGCCGTTCCTGGTCAACGCCTTGAAGCTGGGGGACCGCCCGGCCGAGCGCTCAACCCCCGGCCGTGTCGCGCCGTGGCTGGGGGTGATGATTGTGGCCTCATTCGTCGTCGCCGGGGCGGTCACGATGTACACCCAGTACAACACCGGCATCAATGCGAACGACGCCTGGTCACGGGCCGTGCTGCCGTCCATGCCCTTCCGCGAGTTGTCGAACATGACGCGCGAGTTGGCGTCATCCGGGACGCTGGCAGAGTCAACCGCGGCGGCGGGCACCTCGGTCTTGACGATGATGCGGCCCGAGAAGGGTGCGCTGTTCTGGCTGTTGCTGGGGGGTGTGCTGGTGGTGGCGACGGCGGCAGCGCGGCTGCGGATCCCGTGGTGGCCCCTGCACCCGGTGCTCTTCCTGGTCTGGGGGACCTACCCGATCATCATGTTTGCCGCGTCGTTCCTGGTGGGCTGGGTGGTCAAGGCCGCGGTCATCCGCACCGCCGGGGCCAAGGGCTACCACGACGTCAAGCCCATCATGGTCGGGGTGATCGGTGGCGAACTGTTCATGGCCCTGGTGTGGATGGTCGTGGGGGCGGTCTATTTCCTGTACACAGGCTCCCCGCCTAAATCGTATTCGATCTTCCCCCGTTAACCCCACGGACGGCCGACAACCCTCGGCCAGACGACGTGAGACTGATGACCCGACCAGCATGTGACCAACTCATCGAATGGCTCGGGCTGCGCCTGCGCGTGCCGGGCGACTGGGAGATCGTGCGTCACAGCCTGGGCACGCTCAAGGGCGGCATCACGTTTGTGGACCGCCGCAAGCAGCGTCTGCAGCTGCGGTGGACCCGGTGCAAGAAGCCGCCCCTGGTCGAGAAGATGCTCAGCGACCACACCTCGCGTCAGTTGCGGGATGAGCCGGACGCGCTGATCGAGCCTTTTGTCTTCGGCCAATGGTCCGGGCGGTCGCGCGTCATGGGCGGCGGGGTCACACTGACCCGAGCCGCGTGGTACGACGTGGGCGACCGTGTGCTGATTGAAGCGATCCTCAGCCACCGCGACGACGAACAGATGCTGCGCGATGAGCTGCTCTCGTCGATCGAGCTGGCCGAGCCGATGGACTTTGCCACCCGGTGGCGTGCGTTTGGATTCGCGGCCCAGTGCCCGGCCGACTTCCGCGCGGTGACCGCGACCATCAACGCCGGGGAAGCCACGCTGGTGTTTCACCAGCTCGACAAGCCCGGCGGGGAGAAACCCCGAGCCGGGCGTGGTACGCTGGCGCGCATGGGCATGGCTGATGGATGGTTCATGGGCAACCTGCAACGGCTCCTCGAAGCGCAACACCCGAAGGTGACCTTCGATTGCACCGAGGTGGTGCTCGACGAACTGGTCACCGGCGGGCAGCGCGCCACAGCCCTGCGCGCGACGAGCCTCGAGCCCGGCCCCCGGATCAAGAAGCTGGCCGGCCGCCTGCGCACACGCCGCGACCTGCTCTGGCACGACGCAGATGCCAATGCTGTGTTCCACATCCACACGCTGAGCTACGAGAAGGCCCCGGTGGACCCGACCGACTTCCGCCTCCAGCCCGCGAAGGAGGCCGACCTTGCCGCGTAGGCCCAAACCCCAACGCATCAGCCTCGAAGCGCTGCTCGAAGCCATCCCCGTGTGCAACCGCGCAGCGCGGGTCGAGAAGAACGGCCAGGAGGTCGTGGTCTATCTCCCCATCCGCCCGCGATGGTGGATGAAGCCGCCCTTCAGTTGGGCGCTGCCCTACCGCGATGAGCGCGGGGTCGCGCTGGATAAGCTGGGCGCCGAGGTGTACGCCGCGGTCAACGGCAGGCGGACGGTGGAGCAGATCGTCGAGTCGTTCGCTAAGACCCACCGCCTGCGATTTCACGAGGCCCGGCTTGCGGTGATGCAGTTCCTGCGCATGCTCGCGGAACGCAACATCATCGTGCTCGCGGTGCCCGACACCGAGGCCGGCCTATCAGCTCAGGAGGACGCCCGTTGAAGCCGATTGTCGCTGAAAACCAGGTGAAACTCGGCCCGGCCCGGTGTATGCAGCTCGCGCTCACGGGCATGAGCTACCGCATGTTCCGCTCGCTGATCACCATCGCCATCCTGGCGCTGGCGGTCGCGTTCCTGGTCCACATGCTGGCTTACGGGCTGATGGGCGGGGCGGTGGTGAACGACGCGTACCAGCAGTTGCGGATCGAGCGGCAGTCCGGCGAGGCGGTCACCCGGCTGACCAACCCCGACTCGGTCCCCGTCATCCTCAGCACCATGACCGCCGCCCGCGAGCCTCGCCGCCTCGAAGAGTACCGGCGCTGGGCCAACACCGACGACGCGACGTTCGAGGCCGTGCTGGCCTCGGCGAAAGACGCGGGGCGGTTTGCGGCCTACCTCGAATCGCTGCCCGCACCAAGCTACGCGGCGCTGGTCGGTGACGATACCCCCGCGTCCCTGCTCGAACGCATGGCCGACACCAACCACTTCGACCGCTTCGAGGCCAACGTCAAGACCCTGCAACTCAACACGCCGCTGGGCGAGTGGGCGCAGATGCGGGCGCTGGCGACCGAGCGCTGGCCCGCGGCGACACGCGTGGCGCGGTCCATCCGAGCCGGGCACGCCGTGGCCCTCAAGCAGGTGCGAGACAAGTTCCCCGGCCGGTCCCCGCGTGTGTTGTTTGCCGAGTCGCCAGAGGGTCTTGGCCCGGCTCTGCGCGAGGCGGGCTTTGCCATCACCGAAGAACAACTGCCCCTGGTCGCCGACTTCGTGCACCGCTCCGACGACATGGACGCGGTGACAGCCATGCTCGCCAAGGACGAGGTGCGTCAGGCGTTCGCCCGTCGGCTGCGGATCGAGAAGCGCGAGATCAACAGCGCGCTGGTGTTTAACTTCATCGATTCCTCCGCGAAGGCTGCCTGGCTTGAGGACGTGCTGGCGAGCAACGGCGCGCCGCCGCAGTTGACAGCCGACCGCCTTGAAGTCCTCGGCGAGCACTACCGCACGCAGGCCCGCCTCGAGTCGGCCGCGGGCGTCGAGCCCCCCGACGCGGGGAGCTTCATGGGCCTGCCCGCGTCCACGCTGTACCTGATCGCGTTGTCGTTCATCGTGTGTATCGTCGGCGTCGCCAACGCGATGCTCATGTCGGTCACCGAGCGGTTCACCGAGATTGCCACGATGAAGTGCCTGGGCGCGATGGACCGCTTCGTGATGATGATGTTCGTGTTCGAGGCCGCGATCCAGGGCGTGGTGGGGGGGCTCGCGGGGCTGGTGCTGGGCATCCTGCTGGCGCTACTGCGTGGGTTTGCTGAGTTCGGCTCGCTGATGGGATCGGCGGCGTCTGCGACGGGGGATATCGTGGTGGCGTCGCTGATTTCGCTGGTGGTCGGGGTGGTGCTGGCGACTTTTGCCGCGGTGGGGCCGTCGTTTGTCGCGGCCAGGCTCGCGCCGATGGAAGCGATGCGGGTGGACTAAGGGTATGTCACCGTGGGCACGCCCACGCAAGGAACAGGACACGCTTTGACTGACGCAACCGGAAAACCTCACGCCTCGGACCTCGCGGCCGCCAATGCGGTGCCCGATGAGGAGAAGCCGGTCATCATCCGCACGCTGCGGCTGGCCAAGCGCTACGGCGAGGGCGACGCCGCCACCCATGCGCTGCGCGGGGTGGACTCGAAGATCTACCGCGGCGAGTTCATCGCCGTCATGGGGCCGTCCGGCTCGGGCAAGAGCACCTACTTCAACATGATCGGTGCGCTCGACTCCCCGTCCGAGGGCCGCATCCTCATCGACGAGGTCGATGTCGCGCAGCTCTCGGCCACCGAGCTGGCGTTCCTGCGCTGCCAGAAGATCGGCTACATCTTCCAGAGCTACAACCTCATCCGCTACATGACCGCGCTGGAGAACATCACCGTGCCCATGGCGTTCGCGGGTGTCTCGCCCGAGGAAGCGCGATCGCGGGGCATGGAATTGCTGCGTTTGGTCGGGATCGAGGACCGCTGGCAGCACCGGCCCATCGAGATGTCCGGCGGGCAACAGCAACGCGTCGCCATCGCACGCAGCATGAGCAACCTGCCCAAGATCCTCCTCGCCGACGAACCCACCGCCAACCTCGACCTCAAGACCGGCCAGGGCGTGTTGGACATCCTCGTGAAGATCAACAAGGAGCGCGGCGTCACCGTCGTCTGCTCCACGCACGACCACCGGCTACTGTCGCTGTGCGACCGGATCATGTGGGTCCGCGATGGCACGATCGAGCGTGTCGAAGAGGCCAAGGACATCAAGATCACCGTCGGCAAAATCGGGGGTGAAGACGAATGATGCGAATACTCAACATCTGTTTACTCGTGTGGGGCGTGGTCGTGTTTGCCGCCACCGCCCGCGCCGACGAGGCCCAGTTCAAGGCCGACCTCGACGCGTTGACCGCCGCGCCGCACCGCCTCGCGGGCACCCCCGAGGGCCGCGCCGCCGGGGACTACCTGATCCAGCGCCTGACCGCGATGGGTGTGAAGCAGGTGCTGCCGCTGGAGTTCTCTCTGCCGCAGACACGGGTGGATCGCTGCGAGATGGTGATCGATGGCCGGGTCGTGCCCCTGATGCCGGTGCGTCCAAACCTGCTCGCCAATCCCGTCACGCCCGCCCAAGGCGTCACCGGGCCGATGCTCTACGTCGGCCAGGGCACGCTCAAGGATATCGACGCGGCGCTGGCCACGCACCGCGCTGCGCTGGGCGATGCCCAGACGCTCGAAGGCATGATCGTGGTCATCGACTACGACAGCTACGACAACTGGGAGACGGCGTTTTCTCTGGGCGCTGCGGCCGTGGTATTCCTCGGCCACGGCGACGCGACCAACCCCATGCCCCTCCACGCCGGGGCCCCCGCCAACCTCGTCCGGCTCTACGCCCACGCGGACGCGGATGGCACGGTGGGCGGGCTCGACCTCAAGCAGCCCCGCGCCAAAGCCACCGTCGTCAGCCACGTGGTGTGGGAATCCACCATCGGCCGCAACATCATCGCGGTGATCGA
>JBGTLW010000383.1:0-3585 GCA_041743835.1 Phycisphaeraceae bacterium
GCGGCCTCGTCCGCGTGGGGCTCCGCCGCGGGGACGCGGCGGCTCTGTGAAGGGAGCGTTTCGGCACACCCGAGAAAGGCAACCGCTTACTTACGTGCGCGGCTCTTTGAAGGCGAGAAAGCTTACTGCCCCTGCCTGGCCTCACGGGGCACCTGGTTGCGGGGGCGGAAGAACAGGCGGATGGGCACCTCGCTAAACGGCAGCTCATCGCGGAAGCGGTTGAGCAGGTAACGCTCGAACGTGCCCTCAAACAAACCCGGGTCGTTGACAAACAGGGCGATCGTCGGCGGATCGACGCCGGCCTGCGTCGCGTAATACACGCGCGCCTGCTTGCCGCCCTTGCTCGATGGCCCGCGCTCCTGCAGGATCGTCTCGATGGTGCGGTTGAGCTCGCCCGTGCCCACGCGGTGGCGGGCCTGCTCGTAGAGGTTCAGGGCCATGGCTATCGCATCGGTCAGCCCATCGTTGTCTTTCGCGGTGGCGAACACGATCGGCGCGAAGCTCAGCCCCTTGAGCGCATCGTCGAGGTACTCGACGTACTGGTCCTGCGTGTACTGCTCCTGCGCGAGGTCCCACTTGTTCACCACGATCACCGTGGGGCGGTGGTGCATGAGGATCTCGTTGACCAGTTGGTTGTCCACCTGGCTCACGGGCACCGCGGCATCGATCAGCAGCAGGCACACGTCGGCCCGGCGGACGCTGCGCAGCGCGCGGTGCTGGGAGTAGAACTCGATGTCGCCGGAGAGAGACTTGGTCTTCCGCACGCCGGCGGTGTCGATGAGCGTGAGCTTGTGCCCGTCGATCTCGACATCGACGTCCACGGCATCGCGTGTGGTGCCCGGCTGCTCGGAGACGATGACGCGCTCGTCCCCCGCCAGGGCGTTGACGAGTGTGCTCTTGCCGGCGTTGCGCTTGCCGACGATCGCGATCAGCGGGCCACGCAGGTTCTCGATGGCTTCGGCGGCGGGGTTGTCTTCGCCGACGAACGCGTCCCAGTCGATCGCGGCCCGGATGGCGTCGTAGAGGCTGTACTTCTGGTAGCCGGTCTTCGCCGAGATGAGCACCAGCTCGCCGAAGCCGAACACCGCCGCCTCGTAAGCGCCCAGCTCGTGCTTCTCCGAATCGACCTTGTTGGCGACGGTGATCATCGGCTTGGTGCCGACCTTCTTGCGGAGGACCTCGGCGAACTGCTGGTCCAGCGCCGTGACGCCGGTCTGCGCGTCGGTGACGAAAAGCACCAGGTCCGCATCGCGGATGCCGCGGTCGATCTGGCGTTCGACGTCGGCGGTCATGTCGCGGGTGTTGCCGTGGTCCCCGATCTCCAGGTCCGTGATGCCGTAGCCCCCGGTGTCGATGATCTGCGCGAGGCGGTTGTGTCGGCCGTCGTCATCGGGCCCGAGTTCGACGGTGATGGCGACGCGATCGCGGGTGACCCCGGCGGTGGGGTCCACGATGGCGACCTGCCGCCGGGCCAGGAGGTTGAGTACGCTGGATTTGCCGACGTTGGGTCGGCCGACGATGACGATCTTGGGGACGGGCATGATTGGCTCGGGGCTAGGGGGCGACGCGTGGCGTCCCGTGTGGAACGACACATTGTAAGCAAGACCGGCCCCGCCCGTGCCGCCGCTAAACCGATGGGCCGTGACGCTGGTCCCAGAGCGTCACCGCCTCGGGCTCGCGGATGTAGAGCGGGGCGAGCGCTGCGGGGTCATCAAACCGCCCAGCCACCGCCAGCCGACGACCGATCTGACGCACCGGCTCCACCCCGAACACCGGCGGCTCAGCGCCCGCGATCATCTCGCCCACCACCGGCAGCCCAGACGCCGAGATCGACTCCAGCGATCGCAGCGCCGGCTCAAAGCCCGGCCCGGCGCACCACGCGCTGCCACGCTTGATGTGCAGACAAACCATCGCATCGGGGAAACGCAGACGCAAAGCATCCAGCGTCGGCACACCCACCACCCGCGTGCCATGCACCAGCGCCAGCATCTTCACCGTCGCCACCGCGATCCGCAGCCCCGTGAACGACCCGGGCCCAAGCGACAGATACACCTCGGCAAGCTGCGCCGGCCCAAGCCCGTGGGCCCCGCACAAGGCCGCGATGCCGGGTGTCAACTCGATGTTGTGCCGCCGACCCGTTGGCAACGCTGCAACTTCCAGCAGCTCATCACCCCGCCCCAGCGCAATGACGCCCTCGCGCGACGCGGTCTCGATCGACAGGTTGAACGTGTCATCACCCACTGGCATCACGCGATTGTAAGGCAAGCGCTGCGGCGGACGCCGCACGCTAAACGGTTGAACATGATGTTGTTTAGCGCGCGGCGTCCGCCGCCGTCGTTCCCCGCGCCAGCGACCACGCGATCCAGGAACCCACGGCGGCGAGGAGGACCTTCATGAAGTCGTTGAAGAATCTGCCCGCGGCGTCGGCGAAGGTGGGCTGGATGGGTTGGCCGTTGAATGACCACTTGAGCATGAACAGATCGACCACCACATACCCGAGGAAGCACGCGAAGAAGGTGGCAACCGCGGCGGTGATGGAAACGGCGCGCTCTTGGGTTCGCCCCGCGTAGCGGACCGCCAGGCCTACGACCAGCCCGACCAGCGGGGAGTTGAGCATGATCGACCACCAGGGCACCGGGGGCAGGTCGTTGTTGGTCATGAGCCCGAGCTTGTAAAGCCCAGCCCAGATGCCGATGCCCACGATACCCGCCACAACCGCGAGCAACAGAGGGCTGGGGGAGCCGGCCGATGGGTTGGCTGCGGGGTCGTATGGCATGGGTCGTCTCCCGGCGGTTTGACGGGGGTGTATCGCGGCGGGTTACTGCGGGGTCGGGTCGGCGGTGGTGATGTCGGCGAGGGTCTGGAGCGTGCGCTGGGCTTCGCCGGAGTCGATCGCCTCGGCCGCGAGCGCGATGCCGTCGCCGAGGTTGTGGGCGATGTCTGCGACGACGAGCGCGGCGGCGGCGTTGATGGTCACGATGTCCCGGGCCGGGCCATGCTCGCCGGCGAAGATGTCGCGGATCATGGCGGCGCTTTGCTCGGGGCCGTCGGCTGTGAGCGCGGACGGATGGCTCAGCGACACGCCGAAGTCCGCGGCATCGATCTGCGTGGAGGTGAGCTGCCCGCCCTGCACCTGCGTGACGTGGCTTGGCCCACAGGTCGAGAGCTCGTCGAGCCCGGCGAGGTGGTCGCCCTTGCCGGTGGGCACAAGGCCGTGGACCACCATCGCGTGCTGCGCCCCGAGGTTGAGCAGCACCTGCCCCAGCGTCTTGCACAGGTTCTTGTGGAACACGCCGACGACCTGCCGCGTCGCCCCCGCCGGGTTGGTCAGCGGGCCGAGGATGTTGAAAAGCGTGCGGAATCCCAGGTCCGCGCGGACGGGCGCGGCATACTTCATCGCCGGGTGGTGACGCGGCGCGAAGCAGAAGCAGATGCCCGCCTCGTCGAGGCAGCGGGTGAGCGTCTGCGGGGAGACGGCCAGTTGCACGCCGAGGGTCTGGAGCACCTGCGAGCTGCCGGAGTTGGAGGTGACCGAGCGGTTGCCGTGCTTGGCGACACAGATGCCGCGCGGCCGACCGACCGCGG
>JBGTLW010000384.1:0-5570 GCA_041743835.1 Phycisphaeraceae bacterium
GTTCGACTACATCGAGGTGTTTTACAATCGCCAGCGTCTGCACTCGACGCTAAACTATATGAGTCCCGCGGCCTACGAAGCAAAGCACCAGGCCGCTTAACCATGTTGTTCCCCGCGCCCGTCACTTGGGGGGAAGCTCAGTCCGCCATGCAAACGTCCGCCATAATCTGCAAGTGCGTTCGAGTAGGCTTTTGTTTTTGCATACTCTTGGCGGTGATGCCGATTTTTGCGCAGATTCTTGAAGGTTTTGCGTCATCCAATGCTGATCTGACTCGAATTGTGCAAACAGATAATGGCGTTGCTTTGATATCCCCTGATGGAGGCGTAATCTGCGAGGGTGGTACATACGATTCTATTGGCCCGTACTCGGAAGGCTTGGCGCGCGTTAGCTCAAATGCCCAGTATGGGTACATCGACATTAAAGGGAAATTGATAATCAAAACAGCTTATTCCGACGCAAGAAGTTTTTCGGAAGGACTGGCTGCGGTTAAAGATGGCGATCGATGGGGTTATGTTGACCGCACTGGCAAGTGGGTAGTAGAAACGAGATTTGAAGATGCAATGTCATTTCTAGAGGGCTTTGCTGCTGTCAAAACTGAAGGAAAATACGGGCTGATCGATCATGCGGGCAATATTATGTTGGAGCCTCAGTATGCGAAAATTACTGGGATAGGAAATGGAATGGCAGCCGTTGTGAGCAATGATAGCGCGTTTCATGTGCGTATTCTGGATGGCCATCGTGTGTATGGAGATGAGCGAGTCTTTGAGCAGGTAAAGGTATTCTCGGAAGGGTTATCGCCTGCCAAAAAGAACGGAAAGTGGGGCTACATCAATTTGATGGGTGATTTCGTGGTGCATCCCGTTTACGATAGAGCGTACGGCTTCTCTGAAGGGGTGGCTGCTGTGTACAAAAATGGAGGCGGCTGGGGGTTCATTGATCGCGATGGGAATGTGATTATTGAGCCAAAGTACGAAACAGCGACATCATTCAAGCAGGGGCGTACGATCGTGTATGACAGCAATGCGCGCGAATTGTCTGTAGTAAATTATGCGGGCAACATTATTGATACAAAGAAGTGGGGCCGGTCTGCAGATTAGTGTGCCGCAAGGCGTGAAGTCAATTGCGAAGGGCAAGGCCGGGGACTAAGAAGTGGCACCCATGAAGTTAGATGCGAACCTGTGATAGTCGACGTTGATGGGCGGAGTGGAAAGGTCGTTGCCGAGTCATGGTCCCGGGATTGGACGGGGCATTTCGGCGGCTTGAGTTTCGTTGCGCGTTTGCCGTATCTGCGTGTCCCCGCTAATTTCCTCCCATGCCCACCACATCAGCCGGTCGCAAGCTTCCCAATATCATCTATATGCACTCGCATGATACAGGGCGGCATGTGTCGGCTTATGGGGTGGCGGTGGATACGCCGAATATGCAGCGGTTTGCTGAGCAGGGGGTGGTGTTTCGGCAGGCGTTTTGTGCGGGGCCGACGTGTTCGCCTTCGCGGGCGGCGTTGTGTACCGGCATGTACCCGCACCAGAACGGGATGATGGGCCTGCGCCATCGGGGCTTCTCGCTGCACGACCTGCGGCAGACGTGGTACACCACTTGGCGGGACGCGGGGTATCACGCGGTGCTCGGGGGGCTGGAGCATGTCGGCCTCCGGGCGCGCGCGGCGGAGGGGCTTGGGCACGAGACGGACCTTGCCCCGCGATCGAGCCGGGGGCAGGATGTCATGACGGGTGTGGTGGAGTTTCTTGGGCAGAAGCACACGCGGCCTTTCTTCCTGGATGTCGGCGTGTTCGAGACGCACCGCACGGGCAAGGCTGGGTCGCCTGTGCAGTGGCACAACGGGGAGGAGTCGCCGGTGGGCGATCCGCGCTATGTCCGCACGCCCCCGACCCTGCCCGACACGCCGGAGACCCGGCTGGACATCGCGGACTTCCATGCGTCGGTGACGCGGCTTGATGCGTGCTACGGCCGGGTGCTCGATGCGCTGGAGAAGAGCGGGCTTGCGGGGGATACCCTTGTCATCATCACGACGGACCACGGCATCGCGTTCCCCGGCATGAAGTGCAGCCTGACCGATCACGGCATGGGTGTGCTGCTCATGATGCGCGGCCCGGCGGGCATGGGGCTGGACGGCGGGAAGGTGATCGACGCGATGGTCTCGCACCTGGATCTGTACCCGACGCTGTGTGACTTGCTCGGCCTGCCGACGCCGGGGCATTGCGAGGGCAAGAGCCTTCGGCCGCTACTCGATGGCTCGGCTGATCCGGCTGCGCCCGATGCGCTGCACGACGCGGTGTTCAGCGAGGTGACCTATCACGCGGCCTACGAACCCAAGCGCGCGGTGCGTACCACCCGGCATAAGTACATCCGATACTTCCACGACGGGGCGCAGACGGTCGCGGCGAACATCGACGATTCGGTGTCGAAATCGCTCATGGTCGGGACGGGGTTGCTGACGCAGCCGATGCAGCGTGAGCAGCTTTATGATTTGTTGCTGGACCCGGCCGAGTCGCACAATCTGGCCACAGACCCGGCCCACGCCGACACGCTTGCGGACTTGCGGACGCGGCTGGATGACTGGATGACGCGGACGCACGACCCGCTGCTGGCCGGCCCGGTGCCGCTGCCTCCGGGTGGCCAGGTCAACCGCCACGCAGACGCCTCGCCAAGCGAGCAGCCGATCACTTGGGAAGCATTCGATCCCCATCACCCGTGACCGCATCGGCGAGGCCGCGGCGGACGTCGTCAGGCTGCACTCGCGGATTCTGGCGGATGTACTTCCAGTTCGCTCACCAAGAGCAGATCGAGGATGCTGAAACGCTCATCCTCGCCATGCACGATGATGGTTCTGCCGGATGGCGAGCGGGAGACAAAGTCTCGGTGCTTGACCATAAACACCCGCCCGTCCGCCGTGTGGATTGTGAACGGGCGGAAGGGAGAGGCGTGCAGGACGTTCTTCAATTGCTCTACAGTCATGCTCGTATTGTAACGCGCGACGAAGAAATTCGGCCCCGCTGCATCATTTTTTCACGTCTAAAGACACGGGATGACCGTCCGTGACCGCATCGGCGAGGGTTCTGCCTTCGAAGGCGCGTTGGCGTTGGGTGGCGACCTCGCCGAGGATGTGGCTTGCGGGCATGACGTTGTGCGAGGCGTGGGGCGTGAGCGAGTGGCCGGCCTCGAAGATGTCGTTGAGCGGGATCGACTCCGCGGGGCGGGCGAGGGTGAATCGGCGCGAGGGTTCGCCGCTGTCACCGACCTGGTTGAGCAGACCCGCGCGGCAGAGGTGCTCGGTGATCCTGCCCGCGGCTCGGGGGGTGATGGCCAGCCGTTGGCCGATCTGATCGGTGGAGGTGGTCTTGCCCTGCGCGAAGTCCTGAGCCACGGCCGCCATCGTCGGCAGTATCCACTGCGGGTCGAGGACGACGACTTCGTCGCCCACGCGCGTGCGTTTCTTGAGGCGTTCGCTGGGGAGGGCTTGGAGCGTGTGTGTGAGTTCGAGGCCGAAGAGCACGATGAGCCACAGCAGGTAGAGCCAGAGGAGGAACAGCGGCATGAGCGCGAGCGGGCCGTAGAGCGTGGTCGCCGCCGCGCCGCGGACGTAAAGGCCAAACAGTTCGATCGCGAGCACGACGCCCAGCGCCGCGACGCCGCTGCCGACCAGCGCCGGCCGCAGCCGTACTTTTGTGTTGGGCAGGAACTTGTAGATCGCACAGAACACAACCCACGTGGAGATCAGCGGCGAGACCATGACCACGACATTGATGAGTGTTGCGCCGACCCAGCCGATGCCCGTGCGTGTCTCGATGTCGCCTCCCAGCGTGGTGGTGACGGTGGTGACCGAGCCGTAGAGCCAGCCGAAGACGAGGTTCTGGAGGTATTGCCCCAGCGCGATGAGCAGCGGGCCGAGGGTGATGACGGTGTAGTACATCGGCAGCCGCATGTATAGCGGTCGGTTGCTGGACGCATCGTAGATGCGGTTGAAGCTGCGTTCGATGGTGGTGAGCAGCCCGGTGGCCCCGTAGATGAACAGCACGACGCCGACGACGCCGATCGCGCCGAAGTTGATCGTCTGGAGTTGTGTGAACCAGTGCTCGATCTGTTGGCCGACGACCTCTGCGGTCTGCGCGAATTCACTCTGGCTGCCCTGTGACCGCGTCTCGACGCCGGTCGCCAGCGCGGCAGACGATTCGTTGAGCCATTGCAGCACGTAATCGATCGTGCCTTCCTTGTAGTTCGCTAAGTCCTCGGCACTCACGAATAGCCGGCCCACGACGAGCATGAGGACCATGGTTGGGATGAGCGAGAAGAGCGTGTGGTACGTCAGGGCCGCGGCCATCTGGTTGGCGCGGTCTTCGATGAGTTGGCGTGTGCAGTGCTTGCTCAGGTCGATGACGTAGCGTGCGACCTTCTGCCAGCGTGTGACTTCCTGGCCGGGGCTGACGAGGAAAGCCTGTGTCCGTCGCGCGATGTAGCCTACCCATGTGCCCATGCCCGCATTATCGGCCGAGCGGGGCACAACCGCCAGCGGCACGCGCTATTCCCCGTCCCGCCTCGCCTGGCGCTGCCAGTGGGCGTGAGATGATCGGACCGCCTCGCCCAGCAACCGCTGGTAATCCTCGAGTGAGAGGAAGTCGTGCGGGTGGACGATCACCACCAGGTCGTAGCCCGTCGGCCAAGCCTCTCGTGACAGGCGAAATGCCTCCCGCAGCAGCCGCTTGACCCGCCCGCGCTGCACCGCACCGCCCACCCGGCGGGATACCGTCAGCCCCAGCCGGCAATACGCCAGGCCGTTGGGCATGGAAAGGATCGACAGTGGCCCGGCGTTCTTGCGGCAGCGCGCGTCGCGCACGGCCGCAAACGCGTTGCGCCCGTGCAGCCGATCCCGGTGGCGGAACGTGAAACGGTGGGGCTGGGATGGTTCGGGCTCGGTCGCCATGCGGGCATGATCCCCGAATCCGGCGGGGCGTGCTGATGGGGGGTGATATGCCACCCGGCCGCGTGGACGTGGGTATCATCCGACGCATGGTGCGATCCGTCTGCGTTTATTGTTCGTCTTCCGATGAGGTCGATCCGCTGTATTTCGAGGACGCCCGGCTGCTGGGGCAACACATGGCTGAGGCGGGCATCGGGCTGGTATTTGGGGGCGGGAAGGTCGGGCTGATGGGTGAGGTCGCCCGGGCTGTCCACGCGCACGGCGGGCACGTGGTCGGCGTGATCCCCGAGTCCATGACCAACATCGAGATCGCGTACCACGATGCGGACGAGTTGATTGTGACGCAGACGATGCGCCAGCGCAAGCAGATCATGGAGGACCGGGCCGACGCCTTCATCACCCTGCCCGGCGGTTTTGGCACGCTTGAAGAGCTCTCCGAGATGATCGTGGGCCGACTGCTGGGCTTCCACGACAAGCCGCTGGTGCTGCTCAATTCTCACGGCTTCTACGACCCGCTGCTCCGCCTGTTCGACCACTTCATCGAGCAGCGCTTCGCCAAGCCCGAGCACATGCAGAGCTACGCGGTGGTGGATTCGCCCGCCGCAGCGATCGACGCGCTGGCGTCATGCACCA
>JBGTLW010000385.1:0-13217 GCA_041743835.1 Phycisphaeraceae bacterium
CGCCACCGACGACGCCGGCGCGATGGACCCCGAAGCCAGCCCCGAGCAAACCTCGCCCGACGAGATGGGCGACACCGCCGACCCCGCCGAAGCGCCCGCCACGATCGAGCCCGGTGCGCCTGCCGAGGCCGAGCCAGCCGAGTAATGCCCCCCGGCGACGACCTCAACCCGGACCCCGAAGCGCTCGACTTTTCATCCGAAGACGACCCCCGCGACCCGCTCATCATTGAGATGGAGGATGACGGTGCGCTGCGCGGGCGTTCGGTCCTCTCGCGCGATGCCAAGGAACGCCTCGACAAGCACCTCATGTCGAAGATGAAGGGCATGAGCCGGCACCAGATCCAGAAACTCGTGTCGCTCGGCGGCGTCACTGTCAATGGCAAAGTCGCCAAGGGTTCTACCAAGCTCAAGAAGGACGACGTGCTCGAGTGGGTCATCCCGCCCCGCACGACGATGGAAAACATCGGCCCCGAAGACATCCCGCTGGATGTGCTCTACGAGGACGAGGGCTTCGCGGTGATTAACAAGCCCGCGGACCTGGTCGTCCACCCCGCACGCAGCTACAAGACCGGCACGCTGCTCAACGCGCTGGCGCACCACTTCCTCGCGGAGAACGCCAAGCTCTCACAGGTCGGCAAGGACCAGGCCCGGCCGGGCGTCGTGCACCGGCTCGACAAGAACACCACCGGGTGCATCATCGTCGCCAAGCAGGACGACGTGCACTGGCTCATCGCTAAGCAGTTCGAGAACCGCACCAATCTCAAGGCCTACCTCGCCGTCGTCCATGGCGAGCCCGACCCACCCAGCGGCGCGATCGACCAGCCGCTGGGCAAGCACCCCACCATCCGCGAAGCACACAGCGTCCGCCAGGACTCCCAGGGCAAGCCCAGCCTCACCCTCTACCGCGTGCGAGAGCGATACCGTGGCTATGCGCTCGTCGAGTTTGAACTCAAGACCGGCCGCACACACCAGATCAGGGTCCACAGCGGGTTCATCGGCCACCCGATCGTCGGCGATATCTTCTACGGCGGGGACGTGGTTGGGCCCGCAGAAGTCGCAAAACCACCCCACCCGCCCGGCAGCCGCGCCTATGTCAGCTACGCACGCACGAAGGAAGAAGGCGACAAGCTCGAAGCGGAGTCCATCGCCCGCGAACCCGGGGAACCCTGGCTGATGCGATACCCCGCGCTGCACGCGGCCATGCTGTCGATCAATCACCCCGTCACCGGCAAACGACAAGTCTTTACCGCCCCCGTCCACCGCCCCATGGTGGACCTGATCCACGCGCTGCGAGAACCCGGCTACGAAGCGATGCCCGACACCGGCACACACATCGACCTCGCCACCGCCATCCCACCCCACGTTGCGTAACCACGACACCGCGCCCCCGCTCCCCCGTTTAGCGCCGGGCGTCCGCCCGCCGCTTTCCCTCCATCACGCACCCCGCGGCCCGATCCATGGGACATCCGCCACACCCGCCAAATGATTCGCCCGCCGAGCCATCGCAAAGAGCAAGTCGCTGAGCCGGTTGAGGTACGGTACCACCACCGGGCCGATGTCCTCAACCCGCGACAGCGCGACACACAACCGCTCAGCCCTCCGACAGACCGTGCGGGCGTGGTGCAGCTCCGCCGCGAGGTGTGTGCCGCCGGGTAGCACAAAGTGCGTCATGCCCGGCAAGACATCGGTCAACGCGTCGATGTGACGCTCAAGCTCATCGGTCTGCTTAACGCCGATGCGTGGGATCGCGGCGGGGCCCGACTCTTCACCCGCTGCGGGCAGGGGCGTTGCAAGGTCCGCGCCGACTTCAAACAGCCGGCTCATCAGCGTCGTAAGGACCTCTTCAAGCGATGCAGTCTCCGCGCCCGTGCAGGCCGCGGCACAAAGCCCGATGACGGAGTTAAGCTCATCCACCGTGCCATACGCCTCGACGCGCAGGTCGTCCTTGCCCACACGCCGCCCGCCAAACAGATCGGTCCCGCCATCATCGCCACGCTTGGTGTAGAGCTTCATACCCGGATCATAGCAACCCCGTGAGGCAGCTAGTGGTCGCTGCCGGGGATGATGCCGGCACCGTTGGGGCAAGGCAATTCACCCGCGAGCATCGCGTCGTAGTCCGGGTTCACGTCGGGGATGCGCGCCTCGATTGATTGCCGCCAGTCATCGAGTTGCCGATACATCCGCTCCACACGGTGCGGCTCCGCGCCCGCAAGGTCGCGCATCTCGCCGAGGTCTTCGCGGAGGTTGAAAAGCTCCAGCCGCCCGTCCTCGAAGTGTTCGATCAGCTTCCAATCCCCAGCCCGCACCGCGCACGCCGGGGTATCGCCCTGATTCGAGTAGTGCGGGTAATGCCAGAAGATCGCTTCACGCTCCAACCGATCCCCTCCTCGCATCAAAGGCACAAGCGACACGCCATCCTCGTGCTGCTGGGGCATCAGCGCAAGCCCCGCAGCCTCCAGGCACGTCGGGAAAAAATCGGTCGATGTCACAGGCACACCCGTCGTGCTCCCAGCCCGGATCACCCCCGGCCAACGCATGATCTGGCACACACGGTTGCCGCCCTCGTACATCCAACCCTTGCCCTCAAGCAGCGGCGCGTTGCACGTCGGCGAGCCCTCCGCGGTCGATAGTCCGCCGTTGTCCGACGTGAAGATCACAAGTGTGTTGTCTGCGATGCCCTCTTCTTCCAGCGCCGCGAGCACGCGGCCGATGTTGCTGTCCAGATTCTCAATCATCGCGGCATACGTGGGGTTGGACTGGAGCAACCGCCGCTTGATCCGCTGATCCTTCTTGTGAAGGCACGAGAAAAACTCGCCCTCTTCAAACTCCTCCTGCTGGTCCAGCCCAAGGGCCGCAGCCTTCTGTTTGTATTTCTCCACAAGTTCAGCGGGCGCTTGGATCGGCGTGTGTACCGCGTAGTGCGCAAAGTGCAGGAAGAAAGGCAAGTCACCACGCCCGCGGATCAGTGACAAAGCCTCGCTGGTCAATCGGTCGGTCAGATACTCACCCTCCGGCCCATCCTCAAGCCGGTGCATGTGGTAAGGGCTGAAAAAACCCTTCTGCGGCATGCCCCAGTGACCGCCCGCGATGTTCACATCAAAGCCCCGGTCATCGGGCCAGTTGCCCTCCGGCCCGAGGTGCCACTTGCCCACGTGCCACGTCTGATAGCCCCCCGACCGCATCGCGTCCGCGATCGTCGTCTCACCACGCGGCAGTTCATGAAAGTAAGGCACGCCCATCAACTTCCCCCAGGCGTTGCCCGGGATGTAATTGGTAATGCCCACATTCGCGGGGTACTTCCCCGTCATGATGCTCGCCCGCGTCGGCGAACACACCGGGCACGATGCATACGCATCGGTAAACCGCATCCCCTGAGCCGCGAGCCGATCGAGGTTCGGCGTCTCATAAAACGACGACCCAAAGCACCCAAGGTCGGCCCAGCCAAGGTCGTCTATCAGAAACATCACAATGTTCGGTCGCGTCATAGCCACACGTCATACCGATTTTCACCCCCCCAAGCAACGCCACCCCCCTCAACCCACACCACCAACACCGCCCCGCCGCCCCCACCCCCCTTTAGCGCGGGCCGCCCGCCCCCGCTTCAACGCACGGGTCCCCCATATCCCCACCGATGAGATTAAATCGCCGCCAGGTAATAACGCAAGGAGTCAAGTATGGGACGATACATCGCCCGATGCGTTTAGATCGTCTGTGTCGCAACTGATCTGATACTTACGGTGGTTGGTGAATGGAGCCGGGGGGGAACTAGTTGCACAATTTTCTACGGCCATCGGAATCAGCGCAACAACTTGCATTATAGTAGTTTATAGATGATATTTGCTCGCAGTATGCGTGCGGTATTATTGAAATCAGACATTAACGTCAGACAGACAGACACGCCAGACAGTTTGTACCAAGCGGGCCAACAGCAAGACAGGAGTGGTGAACGAACGCCTCCGTCTTTCTCTCGCCAATCTCCAGTACCAGGATACGCGCTGTTTTCTGCCCGTACCGGGGCGTTTTCGCCGCCTAGGTTGAGGGGCATCCCGCCCACCCTCTACAGCGGGCCCAGCATTACAATCCGCAGTTCAACTGCCGATTCATCTAGAGGCTGGTACATAGTTTTTGGGCAGGCTACTGCGGGGGGAGTGTGCGGGTTCTTGGGGCCACGGTGACGGCAAACCACTTGTAGAGCGCGGGCAGGACCAGCAGCGTGAGCAGGGTCGAGGTCAACAACCCGCCGATGACGACGATGGCCAATGGGCGCTGCACCTCGCTGCCGGTGCCGGTGGCCAGCATCAGCGGGAACAGGCCCAAGGCCGTGGTGATGGCTGTCATGAGGACCGGCCGGACGCGTAGCGATGCCCCCTCGATGCTCGCTTCGTTCATCGGCTTGCCTTCCCGTACGAGTTGGTTGAGGTAGGTGAAGAGGACCATGCCGTTACCCAGCGCGATGCCGAACAGCGCGATGAAGCCGACGGAAGCAGGGACCGAGAGATTCTCGCCCATCAGCCGCAACGCGATGACCCCGCCAACCAGCGCAAGCGGGATATTGAGCAGGATCAACGCGGTGTTTTTGAGCGAGTTGAAGCTGGCGTAGAGCAGCATGCAGATGATGAGCAGCGTGACGGGCACGACCACCGCCAGCCGATTGTTCGCCTCCTGCTGCAGCCGGAACGATCCGCCCCATGTGGTGAAGTAGCCGGTGGGCAGATGGATCTGCTGGTCGATCGCGGCTTGTGCGTCTGCAACAAACGAGCCTATGTCCCGCCCGACCACGTTGTTCTGAATGGTGATGAACCTTTGGGTGTCTTCGCG
Source organism: Phycisphaeraceae bacterium (assembly GCA_041743835.1). GTDB lineage: Bacteria > Planctomycetota > Phycisphaerae > Phycisphaerales > Phycisphaeraceae > JBGTLW01. Next base: position 4,819 of record JBGTLW010000385.1, read on the forward strand.
GGTGATCTGGCGTGGCCCGGTGATATGCTTGATGCCAGCGAGTTCGCTCAGCGGGGCGCGCTTACCATCCGGGCCTTGGATGAGGATGTCGCCGATCGCTTCGCGGGTGTCACGTGCTTCGGGAGCATAGCGTACGAGGATATCGAATCGGCGGACACCCTCGAAGACGTGCCCGGCTTTCTGCCCACCCACGGCAGCGCGGATGGTGTGCTGTACGTCCGACAGGCTCATGCCGTAGCGGGCGATCGCCTCGAAGTCCGGCTGAATCAGAAGCTGCGGCGTACCCGAGACCTGATCAACCTGCACATCGGTTGCTCCGGGTACGCCCCGAAGCACAGCCGCGATCTCGTCGGCTTTCTCTTTGAGTTTGTCGAGGTCTTCGCCAAACAGCTTCAACGCCAGTTCGGCCTTGACGCCTTCGAGCAGTTCATCGACGGTCATCTCGATCGGCTGGGTCAGGTTGGCCATGATCCCGGGCATGCCGCTGACGACGTTGCGGATCTCTGATTCGATGAACGCCTGATCGTTGGGCTGTCGCCACTGGTCCCTGGCTTTAAGGATGACGTACATCTCAACGGAATTGATCGGGTCGGCGTGGGCTCCGACCTCACCCCGTCCGACTCGGCTGGTCACTTCGATGACCTCGGGAATCTTCAGCAGCCGGCGTTCCACGCGCAGGGCGTTGTGCTTGCTCTCTTCGAGAGAGATCGACGGGGCTTGTGTAAGGCGCACGACGATGGTGCCCTCGTTTAGCCTGGGTGTGAACTCCGAACCCAACCGGGGGTAAATCGTTGCGCCCAATGCCAGCAACACCACCGCTAATGTAACCGCCGCCCAGCGTTGGCGGACAAAGAACCGCACGGCCGGGCGGTACGGCACGAGCAGCAGCCGCACGACAAACGGCTCGCCCCCGGAAATTCTGCGGTGGCGGGGTTTGGGACGTCGCATCACGACATGGCTGAGCATCGGCGCGAACAACAAGGCGTAGACCAATGAGCCGAGCATCGCCAGCGCCACCGTGTATGCCAGCGGGCGGAACGTCTTGCCCTCCACGCCCTGGAGCGTAAACAGCGGCAGAAATACGATGATAATGATCGCGGTAGCGAAGAAGATCGGCTGGCCCACCTCGCGGCACGCGCGGGCCACGACATGTATGCGTGGCTCATCACGATCAGACTCACGCAGGTGGCGGTCAACATTGTCGACCATGACGATCGTGCCGTCCACCATCATGCCGATGGCGATGGCAAGCCCGCCGAGCGACATGAGATTGGCCGAGAGGTCGAACCAGTACATCGCGATGACCGCAAACAGCACCGAGAACGGAATCGCCAAAGCCACGACCAGACTCGGCCGGAAGCCGCCCATGAACACCAGCAGCACCAGCGCCACCAGCACGATGCCAGACACAAGCGCATCAGTGACGGTCGAGACCGACGCTTCGACGATGTCCTTCTGCTGGTAGTAGGGTACCAGCCTCAGGCCTTGCGGAAGGAGGCTGTTGATCTCGGTAATCTTGGTCTCAACGCGCTCGATGACGGTCGAGGCGTTGGTGCCGTAGAGCTTAACGACCATGCCAGCGATGACTTCGTCTTCACCGTTACGGGTCTGCGCCCCCCGGCGGACCGCACCGCCGACTTTCAGTTCCGCCACAGCGTCGAGGTACACCGGTCGGCCGTCCTCTGTCTTGACGACGATCCGCCGCAGATCGTCCAGACTCTCGGCCAAGCCGACCGAGCGGACGACCAGTTCTTCGTTGCCCTCGGTGATGTACTGCGCGCCGACGTTGAGGTTGTTGGCTTCGACGCGATCGATGACATCGTTGATCGTCAGGTTGTAGCGGAGGAGTGCCTGAGGGTCGACCACCACGTGGTACTGTTTTTCGAACCCACCGATGCCCAGCACCTCGGTCACACCCGGGACACGGGCAAGATTGCGTGCCACCACCCAGTCGTGAGTAGTGCGCAGCTCTTCGAGCGTGTATTTGCCGGTCGTGTCTTCCAGGTAATAGAACAGCACCAGCCCCATGCCGGTGGAGATCGGACCAAGCTCCGGCTCGCCGAAACCCTCTGGTATGTGCTCGCGCGCCTCCTGCAAGCGCTCATTCACCAATCTACGCGAGAAGTAGATGTCTGTGCCATCCTCGAAATAGACGTTGACCACCGACAGCCCGAAGTTGGAGACCGAGCGGATCTTCTCAACCCCCGGAAGACCTAGCATTGCGGTCTCAACGGGGTAGGTGACAAACGCTTCGACCTCTTCGGGGGCCAGGCCTTCGGTGACCGTGAAGACCTGTACCAGGTTGGGCGAGACGTCGGGGAACGCATCGACCGGTAGCCGGCCGTAGCTCCAACAGCCAGCGGCGACCACCAGCACCAGCAATATGGCGATCAATAATCGGTTGTGCAAGGAATAGTCGATCAGGCTTTTGATCATCAGGTAGAACCTCGGTTGTTGCGAAGGTTAGTGGGCGTGGCCGGCGTGTTCGAGCGCGGCTCGATTCATCTCGGCCTTGAGGGCCAGCACGTTACGGGCGACGTAGCGTTCGCCGGGTTTGAGGCCGGCAACTACTTCGGCGGACTCAGGCGTAGTGCGCCCCACCGTCACCTCGCGTGGCTCGAAGCCCTCGTCGGTCTGCACGAAGACGGCCTGCTTGCCGTCAATCTCGGTGATCGCGCTGCGTGGCACGACGACCGACGCCGACGCCCGGCCGGTCTCGATCCGGCCTTCGACGAATAGACCCGGACGCCAGTGGCCATCGGGGTTCTTGAGCACGACGCGAGCAGTGGCGGTGCGCGTCTTCTCCTCCAGCGATGGGCTGATGAAAGCGATCTCGCCCTCAGCGTCGGGAATCCCGTGGCCAAACCGGATCGTGACGTGCTGCCCCGCGTTGACGTGGGCAAGGTCGCGCTGATACACCGTGAGATTCACCCACACCGTGGACAGGTCGGCCACGACCAACGGTGCGTCGCCGGAGGTGGGCTCGACAATCTCACCCACGGTCAGGTGCCAGCTGGTCACGATGCCGTCAAGCGGCGAGACCAGTTCATACCGGCTCAGTTCGGCGTGATCAAGGTTGGTCAACTGGTCAATGTGTTCATGATGCAAACCCAGGGCATGTAGGGATGTTTCCGCGTGTTGAAGCGTGATGCGAGCTTCTTCATGGGCCTGACGAGACTCGATGGCGGCACGCTCCGTCCCCACCTTCTCATGGAACAAACGCTCGTCACGCTTGATGATCTCCGTAGCGAGGTTAAATCGCGCCTGCGCAGCCAGGTACTCGCTGCGAACCTCCGCAAGTTCCCGACTGCTGAGCACCGCGAGCACCTGCCCCTGCTCGACCCGATCGCCGACCGTTACATTCACTCGTCTGGCGATACCGATCACAGTTGGCGTGACATGGGCGATGCGATCGGCATTAAAGGACACCTCCCCAGGCAGACGCATGACCTTCTCGATGTGGACGCCGTCCGCCTTGCGTATCTCGATGCCGAACTCACGCAGAACCTCGGGGGCAATGCGAATCCCGCCTTCCTCTCCTTCATGCCCGTGTCCGGCGTGGTCATCGTGACCTTCATCATCGTCCCCATGTTCGGCGTGGTCTTCGTCGCCGCGCTTGTGGGCCTCTGCTCCGTGATCGTGATCGGCATGGTCATAGTGCTTACCGGCGTGTCCTTCGGCCTCAGTGTGGCCGGGCTCGTTGTGGGACGCATGGTCCTGGCCCTCATGCCCGTCGGCTTGCTGTGCGAAGACCGTTGCCGGAGCAGTGGCCCATAACACAAGGCCGCTCAGCAATACCAACAGGATCAGCAGGTGTCGCATCTTCATGATTGATTACTCCTTGGTTTGAGTGGAAGGGGCGCCGGGGTTGGCGGCGAGTTGGTCAAGCGGTCTGGCGATCAGCCCTTCGATCTCGGCCGCAGCTTTGTGATAGTCCACCAATGCTTCGATGTGTTGCATGCGCAGATCGACCAGTGTGCGTTCGGCGTCCAGCACGTCGAGGAATGGCATATCACCTTGCTCAAAGGCGCGGCGGGTGACGTCGAACGCCTCGGTGGCCGGGGGGAGCGCGATGTCGCGGATCGCAGTCGCCTCGTCGTAGGTATTGACCAGGCGGGTATACGCTTCGGATAGCATCGACTCGATCCGTAGCTCGGCCTCGCGCTGACGCAGTTGTGCCGATGCTTCGCCCAGCCGTGCCGCCAGGATGTCGGCTCGTCCGCGGTTGAAGATCGGCAGGGGCAGTGAGATACCCACCACCAAAGCCTGTGCATCCTCAGCCCGGTCATCACGCAGGCCGATGCGGCCGGTCACATCGGGCACGGCTTGGGCCTGTGCTAATCGAGCCTCGGCTCGTCGCGCGCTGATCTCCGAGACCCACCTCGCCACCGCTGGATTCTGATTGATCAGTGACACCAACTGCTCAGCGGCAGGCGGGGGAACTAATTCATCCAGCGATCCAGTCAGACCTGCAAACGTCGGCTCGCTCGACGCCCAAGTCAGCGACAATTGCTTTCGTGCGGCCCGAAACTGTCGCTCGGCGCGATGGAGTGCGACCTGAGCCATGGCTACCGGCACACTCGCCCGCGCCGCCTCAATGGGCGGGGCGTCGCCGGCATCAATACGCTTCTTGGTCGCGGAAAGCACCTCTTGCGATAGCTCCATGGCCTCACGTGCAACATGAATGCGGCCATGAGCAGCCAGCACCGCGACATAGCGTTGCGTCACATCGGTCAGCAACTCAAGCCGGGCTGATTCGTAGTCCCACCCAGCCAGGTGGCCCTGATAGAGCGCTACCTCACGGTGAAGCGCAATGTCCCCGCCTAGCGGGAACGTCTGCGCAAGGCTGACGGTTGTCTCCAAAGAATCGGTTCCAGAGTACGGCCCCGAGCCAGCGAAGTTGTCGAACTCCACTTCAAGTTCGGGATTTGGCCTCCGCCCAGCCTGAAGCGCGTGGGTTTCGCTTCGACGCACATCCAAGTTGAATGTCCGCAGCTTGGGGCTCCGCACGATCGCCAGTGCCATCGCTTCGCGGAGCGTAAGCTCACCGGTGGGATCGGCCAAGGCTGCGGTGTTCTCTTCGCTTGCCAATTCACTGGGCTGTGCTGTCTGGCGGTATGCATTTAGCCTTTCACCCAGAGGTTTTGCTTCGGGCCACGCGGTGTCATCAAGCGGCCCCGGCTGGCATGCAGCCAGACCCGCCATCGCGACGGCCACGGCACCAAGGTGCCATCGGTACATACTGCAACTCCTGTCTTGTTTGAATGTGCATAAGCAGGGATAGCCGCCAGTCACAAAGACCGGTCAGGCCAAACACCGGATATGCAAGGGTCTACAGCAACAGAACGGTGCTGCGCAAGCTCAACAGAAGCACAGGAACGCTGTCGTCGTCTGGCGATCGTGCGATTTGAGTGGGCTCTGGCGATACGTCAGAGCTGAGGTTGAGTAGGTAGGTCGGAGTAAGCAGGTTGATTGTGCTGGCATCGAACAGCTCTTGAATCTGTTCGGGTCGCGGCATCCATGTGACCGTGACGAGCGGTAGGTCCACGCAATCCCCGGACTCGATTTCTGCGAACTGAACATCTGACTCCGGGGCTCGGCCCTGGGCTTCTTCGCATCCGCTGTGCGTGTGCGACGCCTCAATTTCCGTATGGCCGTCTGGACCAATGCAAAGCACGTTGCCCGTAATGGGCACTATCATCGCCGCAATCAGCAGTATGACAGTGAGCACAGGCCTGGGTGTGGTCTGAAGCGGCATAGCTAATTTGATACTAGCCACGATCTGCCTTGCATACAAGTTTCGTCTCAAGTTCTGCACATTTGCTATCAATATCCCCGATACCCACGCAGGACGGGCAGGAGCCGGCCACGCCCTGATCGCCGCACCGGCGCGGAGGCGATCACCGATCAGCAGCGTTTTGACACGATTGGCTGCAACGGATCTTGAGCAATCATTACGTGAGCCGACGCCCCGATACGCGGCACGAGTGTGGGTGGTGAACCGGGCCGGTTGATCGTCTGGGCCGTGCTGGCGTCTGCCTGCGGTACGCCGGAGAGTGGCGCTAGATCTCACCAAGCGTTTCATGCGCCCATTCCCCTGCGCTCCGCACATGCCCGCCATGTTCGTGCGTCACTTTGCGGACAGTGTCCAGCACCGGTCGGGCCTGCTCGCCGATCGCCTGCACCACGTTGATGGCATGCAGCACGACCAGTCCCTGCTCGTGTCGTAGCGCCGCGTCGAGTAGCGCCAGGCCCGCCTCGATATCACCAGTTGCGACCAGCGCCTCGGCCACAGCCACGCGCACGCTTGGCGAATCATCGTCACGCCGGGCGCGTAGGGCAGGCCCCGCCCGGGCTGCGGCCTTGCCAAGCACAGCGCAGCCGGTGGCAGCCCAGTAGCGCACGCCACTGTCTGTGTCACTGAGTCGTCGGATCAGTTTATCGACCTGCGCACCATCCCGGGTAGTGGCCAGTTCTGCGGTTTCTACAATCCGCTCCAAGGGGAAGCGGGCTGCCTGCGTCATCTCATAAATCGTCGTACCGGCAAGCTCCGCCCGACGCACCATCTCCGCCTCGGGCAAGAACCCCGCGTCTCGCACGGACAGAAGATGCTCACGGTTGGCGGTGCGCATCCGCTCCAACACGTCGCGATGGCTGCCGTCGTCGGCGAGATTGTGCGCATGGTGCGGGTCGGCCTGGCAGTCGTAAAGCTCTTCGCTGGGTTTCTCGCCCCAGAACCGGGCCTGCTGGGGATCGCACCGCCCCTGCTCGTAGTGCGCCTGCCAAGCCCGCACGCCCTTGGCTTTCCAGAGGTAATGGATGTGCTGCCCGTAGATGCGATGAGGCATGTAGTTGCGGCGGTAAAGAAACTGTTGATCGCGAATACCACGGACGCAGTCGTAGCGCTCATCCATCCGGCCGCTGAACAGGGACACGTATTGCCGCGGTTGACTGGCGTGCCTGCCAAGGAAGGCATGGCCCTGCATGTGCGGCGGGGTCGCGAGCCCGGCCAGGCTGAGCACTGTCGGGCCAAGGTCCAGCAGGCTCACCGGCCGGTCGACCGAGCCACCCGCGAGCGCCGGCGCAAGGTGGGCGTACTTCGTCGGGAACCGCACGATCAGCGGCACGCGTGTGCCTCGGTCGTAAATAAACCGTTTGCTACCCGCCACCGCCCCGCCGTGGTCGCCGTAGTAGAACACGATCGTGTCCTCGGCCAAGCCACGCTCCTCCAGTTCATCAAGCGCCTTGCCCACCGCGTCGTCCATGGTCTGCATCGCATCGTAGTAGCGGGCCCAGTCGCTGCGGAGTTCGGGCAGGTCCGGGTGGTGCGGGGGCAGGTCCACCCGTGCGGGGTCGTGCCGCAGCGGCTCGTCGCGGTTATGTAGCCGGCCTTCGTGCGACTGGCCGAAGTTAAACACCGCGAAGAAGGGCTGGTCCTCGCCGCGGTTTTTGTAATGCGTCTCACGGCTGGACGCATCCCACACCACTCCTGGCGTGGGCGTGTTATAGTCCTCCTTGGCGTTGTTGGTACAGTAGTATCCCGCTCCGCGCAGCAGCTTCGGGAAGAACGGCAAGGAGGCAGGGATGGGATAGTTGCTGCGCATGTGCAGCGTGCCCAGGCTGCTGGCATGCATGCCCGTGATGATGCTCGAACGGCAGGGCGCGCAGACCGGCGCGGGGGCGAAGGCCAACTCGTAGCGCACCCCTTCGCTGGCAAAGCGGTCGAGGTTTGGCGTGTCGGCCTGCTTGTCGCCGTAGCAGCCCAGGAAGGGGCTGTTGTCTTCGCTGACCAGCCAGAGCACGCTGGGCAAATCATCACGACGATCAGCACCCATGGCGGGCCAAGCACCGAAGGCGGTCGCGGCGGCAGCGGTGCTTAGGCTACCGAGAAACTGCCTTCGGGTGGGCTCTGCGGTCCGATTCATGGTGAGGCTCATCTTGCGACATTCCCTGCCCACATGGTCTGCCGGGCATCACTGACCAATGTCAGCCCATGCGGAATCGGCACCATCATATCGAAACGTAAGCCATTTAATTCATCTACTTATTGTTCTAAGCGGTGCCTTCGGGACACTACTCGAACCAGTTTAGGGACTCGCAACGTGTGGAGCTACTCGAATCTCTGGTGAGCTTCATCCTGGCTCATCCTGAGAACGTGTACGAAAAGCCCTCCTCTTGCCGATGAATAGGGCATGACACGGACGTCTTACCCATCGGACCTGACCGATGAGCAGTGGCAGCTCATCGCCCCGTTGATCCCGCCCGCCTTGCCCGGCGGGCGGCCGCGCATCGTGGACATGCGGCAGGTGGTCAACGCCAACCTCTACATCACACGCTCGGGCAGTTCCTGGCGGATGCTGCCACGCGACTTCGGGCCGTGGTCCAGCATGTACCACTAC
>JBGTLW010000386.1:0-1653 GCA_041743835.1 Phycisphaeraceae bacterium
CGGGGTGCGCCAGCCGGGCGATCGTGGCGGAGCGGTCCGCGGCACTGACGCCGGTGGTGATGCCGAAGCGCGCATCGGCATCGACGCTCACGGTGTAAGCGGTGGATCGCTGGGAGGTGTTGATCGCGGACTGCGGCGAAAGCTCCAGCCGATCGCAGATCGAGCCAGACAACGCCACGCACATCATCCCGCGCCCCTCGCGCAGCATGAAGTTCACAACAGAAGGCGTGGCGAACTCCGCGGCACAGACGAGGTCGCCCTCATTCTCCCGCTGCTCATCGTCCACCAGCACAATCATCCGGCCCTGGCGTAGCTCTTCGAGAATGTCGGGGATGGGGTGCAGTGTAAGTCCCTAGTCGAGATGAGCTTGACGGGTCAGCGCCTCTTCTTCGGTCATCGTGACAATCGGTCCGATATGATCCAAATCGGACTGGCCAAAGCACTTCTCAAGCGCTTTCCACAAAAGGCGTTGACGCTGCGGGTGATCTTTCCCGGCAAAACGGTCCGAGGCGATATACCCGACGATTCGCCGGGAAGGTGTCGTGGACAATCCATCAACGATGTTGCACTTCCAGGTCTGTTCCAGTGCCTTGACTACTTTTTTTGCGGTCACCATAGCGTAGTTCCCTTTTGGTGGAGTCGATCGGCATTTTCCAAGAATGTCATGACGAAACTCCGGACACGCTGGGGGTCGTCGCCCTTGATGCCACGCCAGCGTGCCTGTTTACGAGCATGACCCAGCAGCGCGTCGTAATCCCAATATCGCATCGCATTGCGCCATTCCGCGGTGACGGTACTGACGGCATCTCTGATGATAGGCTGATTGAGCGATTGTTGGAGTGAGTCGGGGCATTTGGAAAGCCAATGCAACAGGTCGTGTCGGGCATCATGTTTCGCACCATACTTCAGCGCGAAGGCCTGAAGCAGTGCTTCAATCGCCAATCCGGCCAGATACATCGCTTCCACCACGGCCCAATCGTGCTGGTTTGCGCCAATCAGCTTCCACGCGGCCTGCATGCGCTCCAGCGAGGCCCGATAGAGCGTGTCGGGTTGGTGCGAGGCGTTGAACTTCATGCTCAAGTGCCCGGCCCAAGCCGCAGCATCGTGCGGGGGCTGAAGCGGTAACGCTCGAGCAGCGCCGCGATGTCCACCGGGGTCACGGCCATCAGCTTGCCGAGCTCTTCCTCAAGCGGGATGTACCGGCCCAGATACGACCAGCCGGCGCCCAGCGCGTGCATCCGGCCCATCGGGCGCTCGCCCTGAAGTGTCGCCTGCGTGGCGAGCTTGTTCTTCGCACGCATCACCTCGTCGTCGGTCACATCACGCTTGGCGGCGAAGGCGTCGATGGTGTCGAGCAGCTTGCCCTCGACTTCCGCGGCGTGGTCGGGGTCGCACATCGCAAAGGCCATGAACGCCCCCGCGTGGTCCTGCGGGTGGTAGGCAAAGTCCGCCTCCTCCGCGAGGCCCGGGTCGATCAGCTCCCAATACAACCGCGACCCGCCCGAGTCGCCCAGCACATCCGCCAGCACACGCGCGGCGTAGCGCGTCTCGTCCTGCGCGCTGGGCGCGGGGGTGAGCACGCCGAAGTAGTGTCGCGCAAGCTTCGCGTCCGCCCTCGTGAGTTCGGCGTGCATCGCGGGGGCTGGGGCGTGG
>JBGTLW010000387.1:0-3827 GCA_041743835.1 Phycisphaeraceae bacterium
GTGGCGGAGGCCAGCGCCCCGCGCGATGCCTTGCTCAAGGTGCTGCGGGGCATCTGGCTTGAAACGCAAGCCCCGGCCCCGGCCCCGGCCCCGGCCCCGGAAGCCAAGGCAGCCAAGGCAGCTGCGGCCCCGCAGCCCGCCGCACAACCCACGCCCACCCAAACCCCGGAACAAGCCCCGGAAGATGCGCCTGCCAAGTAACCGCGCTAAAGCAGCGCGTCTTGCGTGCTCCGGGGGGCGATGAGCCGATAAACCCAACACCCCACCTGCCGCGCCACCCGATCCGGGCCCGCTGCGGCGATGGTGTGTACCCATAGTGAAACCGACCGACCGATGCCCAACCCCGACCTTCTGACACCGCCCACCCGGACCACCACGACCGAGCAGGTCGCGGGTTCGACCAGCGTGCCCAGCGCCCCGCCGATTACCCTGACCGACTTCCTGGATATCGCGTCCTTGCAGGAGATGCAGGATACGTTCGCCTCGGTCACCCGGCTGGTGACCACGATCCGCGATGCCGACGGCCACCCTCTCGCCGCGCCCACCGACGCCCGCGCCCGGGCCGAGTCAGACGTGGCGATCGACCAACTGGTCAGCGGCGATGTCGATGTGGACGGCAACCAGCGGCTGGTTGCGCCCATCGTCGTCGAGGGCCAGGAGCTCGGCTCCATCGAGATCGAATACAAGATCGATGCGCTGGACCGTGTCACCGACCAGGACATGCAGGTGCTGCGCAAGCTCGGCGCGACCTACGGCCTGACCGACACGCAGGTCGGGTCCATCCTCGATGCGGCTGAGGACCTCTTCGCCGCGAAGCGGGGCTCGGCGATCCAGTTCCTCTATCTCATGGCCAACTCGATCGCCCGGCTGTGCTACGACGCCTACCACGCCCGCCGACGCGTCGAAGAACTCACCGCGCTGTACCAGGTCTCCAACCTCATCGCCGGGCACCGCGACCTGCAACAGGTGCTCGACACCGCGGCCCGCGCGACCACCGATGTCATGAAGGTCAAGGGCGTGGTGATCCGGCTCATCGAAGACGGCCCGGAGGGGCAGTACCTCAAGCGACGCGCCAGCTACGGCCTGTCCGAGGAGTACGTCAACGCCGGCCGACTCATCGTCAACCGATCCGAGATGTTCACCCACGTCGTCCACAACGGCGAGGTCATCGAGGTCGAGGACCTGCTCACCGACCCACGCATCTTCTACCCGGACATGGCCAGGCAGGAGGGGCTCGCGTCGATGCTCTGCGCGGGGATGACGTTCCACGGCCAGCCCATCGGCTCGATCCAGCTCTTCACCGCCGAACGAAGGCGCTTCAGCCACTTCGAGCGCTCCCTGCTCCGCGCGATCGCGCAGCTCCTGGGCTCGGCGATCGAGAACGCCAGGCTGGACCAGGAGCGGCGAAAGAACCGGCAGGTGCTCAACCAGCTCCACCTCGCGGCGGACGTGCAACGACGGATGATGCCCCAACGCATGCCCACGGTCGCGCCGTTCGATGTCGCGGCCAAGTACGTCCCGTCTTACGACCTCGGCGGCGACTTCTACGACTTCATCTACCTCGAAGACAACCTCGGCGTCGGCATCGGCGACGTGGTGGGTAAGGGTGTCGCCGCGTCGCTGCTCATGGCCTCGGTGCGGTCGGCGCTGCGGGCCTACGCGCAAGACCTCTACGACCTCGATGAGATCATCAGCCGGGTGAACGTCGCGCTGTCGTCCGACACGCGAGACTCGGAGTTCGCCACGCTGTGGTACGGCGTGCTCAACCCGCGGACGCTGCGGCTCACCTACTGCAATGCCGGGCAAGACCCGCCCATGCTGGTCCGTCGGGGCAAGGTACACCAACTGGACACCGGGGGCATGATCGTGGGCATCGACCCGCAGCAGCACTACGACAAGGGCCTGTGGGACCTTGAGCCGGGCGATGTGCTGCTGCTCTACACCGACGGCCTGCCCGACGCGATGGACAAGGGCGGCAACCGCTTTGGCCGGGCGGCGGTCGAGCGCGTGCTGCTGGACGCGATCGCGGCACCCGACGCCGACGCCAACCGCATCCTCGGCGACATCCTCACCGCCATGCGCAAGCACACCGGGCTGCGCCGATCCACCGACGATTGCACGCTCGTGGTCATCAAGGTCGGCTCACCCAACAAGTAACAACGACCCCGGCCGGGCGGTCGCGGGCGGGATGGCCGCGGGACGCGCCGCGACCTATAATCCCGCTGCGCCCCTGACTTCCGAGGCACCCCCGGAGATTCACACATGGATATGGAACATACGCCCCAACGCCTGGTCCCCAAGCTCAAGGAGGACCGCGTGCTGCGGATGATCCGCAAGCAGATCATCGACGGGCGCTATCCGCCGGGCAGCCGGCTGCCGACGCGGGCGGAGATCGAAGAGGAGTTCGAGGTCTCGCGCCAGACGCTGCAGAACGTCTTCGATGCCCTGCTCGCCGAGGGCTTTGTTGATTCGCGCGGGCGCCACGGCACGTTCGTCACCGACAACCCGCCCCACCTCAGCGACTACGGCCTGGTGTTCCCGCGGCACCCGTCGGGTGAAGACCCCTGGCCCAACTTCTGGACCGCGCTGTTCAACGAGGCCCAGTCCCTCCACCGAGAGGGCAAGCGCCACTTCCACGCGTTCTACGGCGGGGCGTTCGACAACACCGGGTCAGGGTCATACGACAACCTCCAGGACATGGTCACGTCCGGCCGACTCGCGGGGCTGATCTTCCCAGCCCGCCCGTTCCACCTCAAGGGCACGCAGATCCTCGAACAGCCCGGCATGCCACGCGTCATGATCTCCGGGGCGGATATGGCGCCGGGGTCCGTCTCCCTATCGCTGGGCTTCGACGCGCTCTGTGAAAAAGCGCTGGACCACCTCAAGTCATGCGGGTGCAAGCGCATCGCGTTCGTCGTCGCCAACAGCCCCGGCGAATTCCTCAAGGTGCTCTGGCCGATGGTCAACGAGATGTGTACGCAGCGCGGCCTCACCACCCGGTTCGACCTCGTGCAGGGTTGCGACCCGCTCCGACCGCAGTGGGCACGACGGACCGCCGCGATGATCGCCAAGCTCCCCGCAGACCAACGACCCGACGGGCTGGTCATCGGCGATGACAACCTGGTCAGCGATGTCGTCGGCGGGCTGATCCGTGGCGACGACGGGCTGGTCATCGGCCGGGACATCGAGGTCATTGGTCACGCCAACTTCCCGTGGGTCACCCCCTCGCCCCAGCCCATCACACGCTGCGGCTACGACATCCGCGAGGTCATGCGCACCTGCATCGAGAGCATCGACCGTCAACGCCGCGGCGAGCACCCGCCCAGCCAGACCTTCATCAAACCCATGCTCGAATCCGAACTGGCGTAGCGCCTTCACAGAGCCGCGACCGTAAGGGAGCGGTCTTACCCTCCAAGCGCGGGATGATGCGCCGCCCTACCGCCCTACCGCCCTACCGCCCTACCGCCCTACCGCCCTACCGCCCTACCGCCTTACCGCTCCCTTACGGTCGCGGCTCTTTGGGTATGCCTTGAACGAGCCGCGCACGTCAGTAAGCGGGTTCCCCAGATTCATCCGAGCCGCCCCGTCCCGAGGCGGACCGCCGCGGGGACGCGGCGGCTCTGTTGGGAAACGCGCCGCGTGCCCGGCGGTGACTGGTATAAGATGCCACCCCCATGCCCCACACCGACTGGCAACAACTCCACGGCCACGCGTACCGCCACACCACAGCGCTGGTCACCGGCGGCGCGGGGTTCATCGGCTCGCACCTGACCGAGGCCCTGCTGCAACTCGGCGCGAGCGTCACCGTGCTCGATGACCTCACCGGC
>JBGTLW010000388.1:0-8430 GCA_041743835.1 Phycisphaeraceae bacterium
GACATAGGAGAGCCGGACCGGCTCATCGAGGTGGAGGGAGAGGTAGGCCATGGCCCGGTCAAGCGGGTCGTGCGGGAGCGAGGGGTCGTTGGTGTGTTCGGCGAGCCGAAACCAGACCGCGTCGAGGTGGGCGCGTGCGGCTGCTTCTGCTGCGGCGGCGTCGCCATCACAGACCGCATCGACCATCGGCCGATGCGCCTCGAAGAGCACATCCAGGTCGGGCCAGCAGGTGCGCAGGGTTTCGGTGTGGAACGGCTTCATGTGCGAGGCGACGAGCTGCCACACCCCCGGCAGGCCGTCCACCCCCGCGAGGTTGACGATCGCCAGGTGCAGGGCTGTGTCCGCGGTGTCGAACGCGGCGTAGTCGTGTGCTTTGGCTGCGGCTTGCAGGCGTTCAAAGGCAATAAGCAGCGGCTCGGGGTCGATGCCGTCGCGCACCCGCTGCGCGGCGTAGCGCGCGGCAAACGCATCGATCTGTGCCCGCAGCTCGGTCACCGCCTTCATCGGGGTCAGACTACCGTGCGGGGTGAAGCTGCGGGGCGGCATCACGTCATGATATGCGTAATCGCGCGCGTTGCTATGCCCGTCGAAGACAGGCGAAAGATTCGCATTGACATGTTGCTTTTATGGGTTATGTTTAAGAGTGCAGGGGCATCGTGTGTCCCGGTTCATCGTGTTTTTTGGAGCGCGGAAGCCCGCCAATATCGCCTCCCGCCTGACCCGCAGACGGGACTCACACCAAGGAGAGCATCATGGCCAACCTATTCAACTTGCGTACGACCGTCACCGCCGGCCTCGCGGCCGTTGTCGCGTTTGGGCTGCTCACCGTCCCCGCTGCTACCGCGGCACCCCTCGCCCCCGGCGACGCGATTGCGGTGGATTTTTCGTCGGCAGGTGGTTCGGCGACGAACTTCAATGTGTTCAGTGGCACCGTGGCGACCTCGACAGTCAACTCCACTATCACGGCCGGCAGCGTCATCCGCTACAGCAACGGTTCGACGGTTGATGGCGTGTCGCTGAACTTCGCAGGTCTTACGACGGGGTTCAATGACGAGGCAAACTCCAACAACTGGCCGGGGACCGGATCCGATCCGTACTACGTCGCCGCAGCCGATGACCTCGCCTTCGAGACTAACAGCACCGGGGGTCTGACACTAACCTTCAGCGGACTCAATTCCTCATACGACTATCGTGTACGGGTCTATTCGCTTATCTCCAATAATGGAGGCCGCACGAACATCTTCACCGTCACGGACGGTGCTGTATTTCAGGCGGTGACCAACAGCAACGGCACCCGGTGGAATGCCGCGAACCTTGAAGCTGCAAACATGGTATTCACGGTGTCGCCAAACGCTTCCAACAACATCGTGCTGACCGTGACGGACAATGATGGATCACACAACGTCTCCTTCCTCAACGCCGTCGTCCTCGAAGTCGTCCCCGAGCCGGCGTCGCTGGCGCTTATGGGCCTCGGCGGGATGCTGATGTTGACGCGGCGGCGCTGACGCGTATCGCGCGGCTGAGCCGCGCGGAAGTTGATGCCTAAGCCCCTGAGGGCGGTCACGTTGTTGGCCGCCCCTTCCATTACGGAGTTATTGCAATGACGGTCTTCCGCGGTTTGTACCCCCCGCTCATCACCCCCTTCCACGCCGACGGCTCGCTCAACGAGCAGGGCCTGCGCGACCACATCGACTTCATGATCGATGGCGGCGTCGATGGCATGTGCGGCGGGTCGAGCACGGGCGAGTTCATGAACCTCACCCGCGCAGAGTGGGAGACGGTCCTGGGCGTGACGATGGAGCAGACCGCCGGGCGCGTCCCGCTGATCGCTGGCGGGGCGGACATGTCCACCGCCGCGACGATCGACCGCTGCCGGTTTGCTGAGAAGCTGGGGTACGACGGCCTTCTCATCATCAGCCCGTGGTACCAGGTCCACACGCAACGCGAGATCTACGCCCACTTCAAGGCGATCCGCGATGCGGTGGGCATCCCGATCATGATCTACAACAACCCGCCGGTCACGGGCATCGAGCTTTCCGTGGACCTGCTTGAACGGCTGACGCGCGAGGGGATCATCCAGTACATCAAGGACGCCAACTCCGACCCGTACACCCTCTCCCGCCTGCGCATGCGGCTGGGCGATAAGCTGCAACTGTTCTACGGCCACGACAACAACGCGATCGGCGCGTTCGCGTTCGGCGCGACCGGCTGGGTCAGCGGCTCGGCCAACTTCGACCCCGCACGCTGGAGCCGCTTCGTCCACCTGTGCATCGACGACAACGACTACGCAACGGCCCGCGACCTGTGGTACGAGATGCTGCCGTTCATCGAAGCGGTGACGGTCGGGCAGAACGGCGAGCGATCGGACTGGATCGCTGTGATCAAGCGCGGCCTGGAGCTGCGCGGGCGGGACGTCGGCCCGGTCCGCCGACCGATGCTGCCGCTGACTGAAGACGTGGATGCCAAGGTCCGCGAGGCGGTGGCGGGGCTGAAGTTCGACGCCGCAGCCCTGGCCTGACCCCGTGCTGCCGATGAAGCACTGATGATGGAAGGATCGACATGCACCGCACACGCGCGTTCACGCTCGTCGAACTCCTGGTGGTGATATCGATCGTTGCGCTGCTGATCGCCTTGCTGCTGCCTGCTCTGAACAAGGCCCGTTCCGCGGCCCGCTCCGCGATGTGCATGAGCAATCAGCGGCAGATCGGCATCCTGATGGAGGTCTATTCGACCGAGCAAAGCGGGTTCCTGCCGCGGTATGCCTTTCACGGCGCGCTCGCGAACGCCGGGCTGATCGGTCATATGGAGGCGGTCTCCATCGCCGGCCATGCGCGCTCGAGGCTCTATTGCCCGGATGCGAGTCAACCCGAGCGGAAGCCCTTTACCTACGGGATGTTTCGAAGCACGGACCTGGGCACCAATGAGGAACTGGGCGTGCATGAGAAGTCTCTTGTCCCCAGCGGGAGTTCTCAGGCATGGGTGTCGGGTCCCAAAGACGCTTATCTGGCCAGGCGCTACGAGGTGGTCGGCTCCGCTTCCGCGGCCCCCATCCTCATGGACGCTCAGGTCTTCGACTGGCAGATCTGGGTCGATGCCGGCCATGTGTGGGATGAGATTTCGATTTTCGAGCGTCACGAAAGCGCGCGGCAGGTGCTTTACGCCGACATCCACGTCGAGTCCCATCCGCTTGCATTCTTCGAGCCGATGTTCAGGAACGCGCCCTCGCGGGCCAGCCATCATTTCACGGTCCGCTACAGGTCGGGGCCACTGTTCATCATCCCCTGACGCTCACGGCCTACTTGTCTTGCTCGCAGCGCACCTGGCGTGACCTGTGCGTGAACTCGTAGCGGTAGAAACCGAACGACGCGGCCTCGGGCAGGTGGAAGGTGATGCCGCCGTCGGGTTGGGTTTGTGCGTTGTCGCTTTGCCCGGAGCGCAGGTCGGTCAGGGATACCTCCCGGTCGCCGGCAAAACGCAGGATGATTTGGGCTGAGTCCTGGGTGTTGTGAACTTCGCGGAACACGATCAGGTATCCAGATCCCGTGTCGGGCTGGTGTGATTGGAAGCCGGTCCATGCGTGGTCGTTCGGCTCCTGGCCAATGCGGAATACGAACCCGCGCAGCATCGCGTCGCGGTGCTGCTTGTAGAGTTGGATGATGGAACGCAATTCCCGCCTCGCCGCTTCGCTGTAATAGTGCGTCTCCTGGAAGAACAGCGGCAAGCCCATCATCGTGATGGCGAAGCAGTAATCATGGGGGTAGTCGCGGCAGTTGCTCAGGTCGGCCACGACGCGGTCCTTGTTCTGGATAGTGAGCTGCAACTGGTTGAGATTCATGTAGTGCGCCAGGTGCCAGGCGTCACGCAGGACCAGGCGGGGCGTGTAGCGGATGTGGTTCGCGTAGGTCAGCGGCGGTGGGCCGTTCTCCCGGTTCTCCAGGTAGATGTTGCCGTGCTCGCGGCCGAAGTAGTAGCCCATGCGCGGGGTCAGCTCCGTCGCGTCCCAGTTGATGCCCAGCGTCGGGCCGAAGCGCGCGACCAGCGCCTCGACCTTCGCGCTGATCTTCTCGATGTCGTGGCGGCAGCCCAGGCCCATGAAGTCGAGCTTGATCCGGCGG
Organism: Phycisphaeraceae bacterium; assembly: GCA_041743835.1. GTDB lineage: Bacteria > Planctomycetota > Phycisphaerae > Phycisphaerales > Phycisphaeraceae > JBGTLW01. The sequence continues at coordinate 4,116 of JBGTLW010000388.1, forward strand.
AACCCGCCCCGCTCGAGGTTCCACGCGATCTTCTCGGCCTCGACGTACCAGGGAAACCACAAACCCAGGTCCACGCCCACACGATCAGCTTCAGCACGCACACGGTCCCAACCCTCCGGCCAACGGGTGGGGTTCGGCTGCCACGGCTTCTCGCCGGCGGTGGGCTTTGGGTCGTCGGGTTCTGCCTGCCAGCCGTCATCGATCTGCACAATCTCGATGCCCAGGTCGGCGGCGCTTTGCAGCTCGCGCAGGACGTTGGTCTGCTCTGCGGCGCGGCGTGATCCCTCGCCCGCGCCACCCGAGCCCCATGTGTTGGCCATGATCAAGCGGTCACGCTCCGTGCGGAAGGGGAACCGCAGGCGATCCATCTGCTTGATGGCGAGTTGTCGCGAGGTCTGGGTGTCGGCCGTGTCCGACGCGGTATAAAGCACCGACCAGGTGGCCCAGCATTCACGCCAGCGATCAAGGTTGTCCGCCCAGAACCCGCCGCCGTAGTGCGTCGGCGTGAGTCCAAGGCCGGTGACTTCGACCGCGTGCTTACTGACGAGAAACGCCCCGGTGTCGATGCCCGCTGCATTCACGCACTTGTGCGACTCCTTGACGAGCGCAAGCCCCCTGCCATCGCGCTCCACCGCGATCAGGTTCGCCCAATCAATGGGCATGGGCTTGGTGGATGAGCCGGGCCATTCACGGGTTTGCAGGATCGGCGTGTGGTCGTAGTTGCGGTGCTGGGTGTCGTTGTAATAGCCCGCCGCCATCACCATCGCTGGCTCGGATGCCAGCACGAGCCGCTCAGACCGGCAGTCGCCGAGATAGCTTGGCACCTGATCGGGGGTGAACGCCCGTGTCGGCATCAGGGCCAACTGCGTGTGGAACCCCGGTGCGCCGGGATAGACCCGGATCGTGTAACGCAGGTCAAAGCCGGTGTTTTCATAGCGGAAATGCGCGGTGATAAGCAGGTGATCGGACGTGTCGTTCACGTCTTGAATACCCCTGGCATCGAGACTGATCAGCCGCGCCGGTTCGTCTGCGGTTATCAGCCCACGCAGCGACCAGTCGCAGCTCGCCTGCGCGGCACAGAGCGGCGTGGCATCATCCCCCACACGGAAGAACGCGCGCGTCGCCAGCCCGTCGCGCGTGATCGACCAGGCGCGGGTGACGACGCCGGTGTGCGCGACGGCCTCATCGTGATTGATGGCCACATGGGCCGACTGAAGGCGTTGTTCCATCGTTTGATTTACCACCATGACATGACGCGCCGCAAGGTGGAGTCGGGTTTTCGCTTCGCGGTTTCACGCCAGACCAGAACGATAAGCGGCCCGCTGCCGGGTCGCGGTAGTTACCCGATGTCCACGTACACCCAGCCCTCCCGCACCTCCACGGGGTACGTTCGGATCTTCTCCTTAATCGGCGCGATGGCTCGTCCTGTCTCCAGGTCGAACTCCCAGCGGTGCCAGGGGCAGCGCAGGATTTTGCGGTCGGCCTCATAAACCAGTTGCCCGTCGGCCTCGGCGGTGACCAGGCCCTCCACCCAGCCGCGGCAGATCGGTGCCCCGGCGTGAGGGCAGAAGTTCAGTACCGCGAAGTAGTCGCCACCCTCGCAGAAGACGCCGACCTCCTTGCCCGCCACACAAACGATCTTCTGCTGGCCGGATGCCACTTCGTCCGCCCGCACCGCCTGGTGCCATGCCATCACGCCACCCCCTCGGCCACGGGGGCCGGGAGGTTCAGCCAGGCACATGCGTTGTCGTGAAAGATGCGTCGCAGCGTGGTTTCCCCGAGCTTCTTCGGCAGCACCGTCGGCGGATCGTAATCGTAGTGCGGGTAGTCGCTGGCGTACATCACCGTCGTATCCGCGTCGATGATGTTGAAGAGTTGCACCAGGTGGTCCACCTTCGCGGGTTCTTCAATCGGCTGGGTCGTCAGCCGGATGTGGTCACGCGCGTAAGCGCTCGGCAACCGCTTGAGTCTGGGGGCTTCATGCCGCAGGTTCTTGAACTCCTTGTCCAGTCGCCACAGCAACGGCCCGAGCCACGACACCCCGCCCTCAACCAGCATCACCTTCAGCTCCGGGAATCGCTCAAAGACCCCCTCATAGAGCAGGCTGATCAGGTCGGATTGATAGAACAACGGCAAGGCCGCATGAGACTGGAGGTAATTCGCCGCCAACCCGGACGGGAGGGTGGCCACACTGGCGATCACCGAGGTGGTGGACGGGTGCAGGTGTAGCGGTAGGTTGTGTCGGCTGGCCGCTTCATAGATGGGGTAGTAATAGCGATGCCCCAGAGGGATCCGGTGAGCCGTGGCAAAGATGCCCACCGCCACGACATTGGGGTGCCCGGCCAGCCGGTCGATCTCCTCTGCCGCGGCCTGCGGGTTCTGCAGGGGTACGCAGACCGTCATCCGCCAGCGTTCATCCGTGGGTATCCAGAAATCAAGACAGGCGTCATTGGTCGCCCGACACAACGCCGCGGCGTAGTCGGGATCGGGGATGCCTGAGATGTTGCCCGAGTTGTGCGATAACAAACCGAACCGGATCGGCCAGCGGTCGAGGTGGTCTTCGATGGTGAAGCCGGGGTCTACGCCACCGACCCGGCCGTCGTCAGCCTTAGCATCCTTGCGGATACCCCCGTCTTCGAAGCGAATGCCTGACCTGAGCACGCGCGGGCCAAACTTCGCCACCTCACTGCGGTATGGCTCGTCGAGGTACTTGAGCAGCATGGCCTGCGGCACGTTTTCATGGATGTCGCAGTCGATAATCATCCGACTCTTTCCTTGGTGGTGATGCGACCAGGCCTATACATCACGCCTGCACGCCGCCACGAGGCACCACGCAACAAGGTGGGCGCTCTGGCGTGCGACGGCGATTATACCGGTTGCCTTCCCGTACAAACAAGCACCTAGCCTGCAACACAAGTCGATGGGAAATCCTCGTCTCAGCATCGGGTTCGTTGCAAGTGCAGGGGCCGTCAGCGCGGGGCCTTATCACTCCGCAGATCGATACAGCGAGATCGATCCGCTCATGCCCCAGTGGCGTTGCATGGCGTTGTGGGGCACATCGCGGGTTTCGCCGTTGTGGGTTTCACGCACCTTCACCTTGTATTGCCCGCCGCCCTTGCTCATGTCTGAAAAACTGGCGGAGGCGTGGGCCTGCTCGACCCTGATCGCGGCGATCGGCGGGTCGCTATCCTTGACGCCTTGAGCGGGGTACCACAACCCACCGAGGACTTCCGACCTGCCCCCATCCGTGGTGCGGAGCACGGTGTTGCCCTTCTCGGTCTTGTAGCCAAGCACCCAGAACGTGCCGCCGTGGTTCTCGACCATCGCGGGCGAACCGCCGAGCTCGATGTTGAGTTGCCACGCACGCCAGCTCTGGCCATCGCGCAGCGCGATCCGGCCACCCACCGTGTTCTCGCTGAAGACCGTGGCCTTGTCGTGGACCATCTGCACCGTGGGGAGCCCCATGATGTGGCTGAAGGTGACCGGGTGACCGCTCGCCACCTCGATCTGCATCGGCCTGAAGTTGAATCGCTCGAACGAGACAGGGTGCTCGTTCTCGAAACGCAGCAACGTCTTCTTGCCGTCCTCCTCAATGCCACGCACCCACCCCTGGTAACCGATCATCCGCTGCACATTGCCACGCACGACAATCGGGGTGCCCAACCAGTACGTGCCACGCGGGAAGTAGAGCACCTTCGCCCCCGAATCGATGGCTTTCTGTATCGCCGCGGACTGATCCTCTTTGCTCGACGGGTCTGCGCCGAAGTCCATGACGTTCACCCACTGTTCGACCGGCACGTCGGGCGCGGCGGGTGGATCGACCACGGGCAGATTCAACGTCTGGGCCGGTCCGTCGAACAACGTCTTCGGTGCGGGCCACACGTACTCGTCGATCCTGGCGGCGTTCGCCGCGATGTGATCATCCTGTCGAAGCGCGGTGCCGTAACCTTCGACGCTCACGTTGCGGACGACGATCGCGCTCGAGTTCTCGATGGCGGCGTTGTCGCTGTCGCCCCCGGTCAGGTTCGCGTCGATCATCACCAGGAGGCCCGCGTCGGTGAAGTGGCCGGTCTTGCCGACACTGCGGACGGCGGGAACGACGTTGACGCTGGTCAGTCGCTGGAGCGCGACGGTGTGTCCTTCGTTGAGCAGACCGACTTCGCGCTGGCCTTGCACGCGAATGTTGGTCAACGTGGAGCCATACAGATCGCCACCCAGCCGCACGCCGGTGTCGAACCCGTGGACCTCCACGTTCTTGATGAGCAGGCATCCGACGGCCCGCGTCAGCCGAAGCCCGTCGGCGGCGCGGTCGAGC
>JBGTLW010000389.1:0-15006 GCA_041743835.1 Phycisphaeraceae bacterium
ATCCCGCCCCAGCCCGGCCAGACCGGCCGCTGCCCTACCGACAATCCATCTCCGAGCCACGCTTCCGCGCCAAGGCCGGCTCAAGACGCCGAAGCCGAAGCAGGGCCAACAGCTCCCCCGGCCTGCACCGCGCCGGCCCAAACCTCCTCGCGCCCGCCCTCATCGCCGCCGTGATCCTCCTCTTCCTCGCCGGCGCTGCGTTCCTCTACTACCAGAACCGCTAGCGCAACCGGCCGCGCCCGCGTTACGGGAGGGCTATCCACTCAAGGCGATTGAAGCCACCCGCTCAGTTCTGCTTCGGGGGCATCAGCGTCTGGCCGCGCTCGAAGGTGGAGTAGACACAGGTCGGCTCGATGACCTCATCCGGGCTGCGCATCTTTCTTTGCAGCATCTCGAATGAGCGGTACCCCATACCGAAGTTGTGCAGCCGCATCTGGGCCGGGCGCACGCCCAGCGCTGACAGCACCCCCTCGGTGACCGCAATCACCGACAGGTCGTCGGGTACTTTCAGCCCAGCCAGATGGGCGGCAAAAAACACGTCCGCCACATCGAGCGTGGTCACCACGGCTGTCGGGCGGTCGGGCCTACGAAACAACTCAACTATCGGCTGCACCGCGTGGGCTGGGTCGGGCATCTGCGTTGACTTAAGCGCCTGGCGGAACAGCGTGACCGGCGTCAGGCCCGCGGTGGTCATGGCCTTGGTGTAGCCCCGGTAGCGGTCGGCGATGCTGTAGTGCGCCCCTTGCGCAGCCAAGCCGAGGTAAGCGATCCGTCGATGCCCGAGGTCCAAAAGGATGTCCGTGGCACCGAGGCAGGCGCCAAAGTCGTCGAGATGGACACAGTCGCGTTCCATCTTGACGTTCATCCATATCGCGGGGAGCTGGCGCTGCCGGATGTGTTCGATCATCATGGGCGGGACGTCGGCCGTGTATGAAATCAACAGGCCATCGACGCACCACTCGCGGACGACTTTGGGCAGGGTGGCGGGGTCGGTGAGGTCATCATCGAGCACGATGCCCAGCGACAGGTGCATGTCGTGCTCGGCTGCGCGTGTTTCGATGGCGAAGAGCGTGACCGGGTGAATCCCGCCGCGGCTGGAGTCGGCGCTCTGGATGATGCCGATGGCCCCGAACTTCCCGCTGCGGATCGCGCGGGCCGCGGCATTGGGGCGGTAGCCAAGCTCGGCCGCGGCTTCAAGCACCCGTTGCCGGAGCTTGTCGCTGACGCGGGTGTTGCTCTTGCAGCCGGAGAGGATGGTGCTCACCGTCGGCCGGGCCACGCCGACGTACACCGCGACATCGGTGGTGGTCACGATGCCTGAGGGGGCGGACTTGGTGCGGGGTGTGCGTTTACGTGCCATACCACATTCACTGTCGAGCGAGCTGTATCTTATTCACAAATAACAATTTACGAGTCATTACGACGCATGAGATCGCCTGACTAACAGTGTAGTCTAAGATCGGGGACATGTCGCGTCAATGAGTTACGTTTTAGTTTCTGGTGCCCTTTCGGCACGGCATATCCAGATGATGCGGGCTGGCGCCTTGATTGCAGGGCCGATGGGTGGATTTTTCTGAGAAAACTGTTGACACTCGCACTTTGGTGAGCTAAATTATCCCTGACCACTCATGTAGTCGGATGTAGTCGGCTACAGGGATTACGAAGCGGTGCGGGCGACTCGCCAGGGCGTATGGGATTCAGGATGGAAGTCATTCACACGCGACACAGTCATGAGCAGCAGCCGTCACTGCTGCCGTTCCACAGGCCACGGATTTCTGGCGTGCTGCTGCATCTGATGCATCACGACGGATGAGGATTGAAGAGCCGTCAGGGGATCGTCATCCCCAGCTCAAGCCAGCTTTGTCACTTACAGGAGAATCGTTATGAAACTGACCGCACGCACACTGACCGGCTTCACGACCGCCGCAGCCATGACCCTGTCACTGGGGATCGCGGGGACGGCAGACGCGACGCTGATCGCATACGAAGGGTTTGACTACACGGCCGGGGAGCAGCTCTCTGGCAAGTCCGGCGGCACCGGTTGGGTCGCGGAGAGTACTTGGAGTGTCGGCAATAGCGCCCGGGCGGTGATCCAAGACGGGGGGCTGTCGTACATGAACCTTCAAGTGTCGGGTAACGCGATTTACAATCCCACGACGAGCACCACGACTGCCTCACGTGCATTTGCCAACGCGCCGGAGTCCGGTTCGGTCTTTTTTAGTTTCTTGGTGGCTGGTGGAGAAACGACATTTGGCCGTCTGGGCGCACTTCTGCGACCCAGTGATGGTTCCAATAGCCCTGGGGTGATTGGGCTCTCGGCAGCACAATCCTTCGATGGCGGCAGTTTCGGCTTGCGCCCTAACCAAGCAAATATCGGAGGGCTGAACAATACGAATCCTGGAGGTGCGGCGGTCGTTGGAACTAATCTCGTTGTTGCGCAATACAACTATGAAACGAACCAGGCGAGCTACTGGGTGAATCCAACTAGTCTCGGCGGAACAGCCCCGGCGGCGACGATCTCTGGCATCGGTTTCACGGACCCAACTCAGCTCATCAATCAGTTTCTTTTCGGCTACTCGGATTCCAATGCCACCACCGCGATCTTCGACGAGTTCCGCGTCGGCACCACCTACGCCAGTGTGACGCCGATCCCCGAGCCCGGCTCGTTGGCGCTGCTGGGGCTTGGAGGCCTCCTGATGCTCGGGCGTGGTCGCCGGGCTGATGCCTGAGTAAATTATTCATCCCCACCGCGCAGCCCACCGGCCGCGCGGCGGATTCTGCGGCTTCCACAGTTCGCCCGCCAGGAAAGGGATCGACATGCCAGGTCGCCGTCACGCCACCGCCTTTACCCTCATCGAGCTGCTCGTCGTCATCAGCATCATCGCGCTGCTGATCGCGATCCTGCTGCCGGCGCTTAGTCGTGCGCGGGCCGCGGCTCAGGCGGTGGTGTGCCTCAGCGGCATGCGGCAGACCGGGATCGCTGTACTGACCTACGCCAACGAGAACCAAGGCTGGATGATGTGGAACGAAAGCCCCCACCAGCCCTCGGGAGAGCCGCTGCCGCGCTGGTCGCGGCAATGGCCGATCGTACTCATGCAGTTCGGCTACCTGCCGGACGTGGCTACCCTGAAACACGGCAACCGCATCAACTGGGAGGTGAGCTTCCCCAACGTGTTCTCCTGCCCGACGCAGCCGTTGAGCTATGACAACGAGTATCTCGGAGCCAGCAACCAGCGACTGAATGGAAACAGCGCCGCTACGAGCTTCGGTGTCCGTGGCACGATTTCGAACACCGCTAACCCGTTCCGTAACGAACAGTGGTTCTCACTCAATTCCTCCTCCAGCAACACAAGTGTCGTAAGCGAACGGCGGACGACGCGAATCGATGACATCAACACACAGATGTTCTACCTCGCGGACACGCTCTACTGGCGGACGGGTGTGACGCCGGCGGAGGAGTTCGAGAGGCAACACATGACCTTCAGCCACCGCTTCTTCGGTTACCCCAGCGGCAATAACGCCTACATCCATCGTCGGCACGGGGATGCAGCCAACACATGGATGCCCGACGGCAGCGGCAGGGCTATGAACGAAGAGGCGGTCAGCGAAGTGGTGCTCAACAACATCCTGATGGTCAACCCTCACCTGTACACCTACTCGATGCCCGAGAACTAGACAACGAACACGCACCCCAAGCCGTGCGCGTTTGGACGGTTGGCGTGGCCGGGACAGGACAAGCAAAGCGGATAGCAGAGGCACCGACAGGAACTTTTGCCTTGGCCTACCCGAACCGCCGTTAGTTCGTGCCTTGTGATACTGGAGATGATCTACATGCGTCGTTACATGATCGTTGGCTTGTTCGTCGGGCTGGGGTGCTTGGCCGCGTCATCGGGTGCGGACGTGCCTGGCCCCGACGGCATCCTCTACCCCGACTTCTCACGCTCGGGCATCCCCGATGGCATACCCGCTGTTGAAGTCGTCATCGACGCGACGCTGGTCGGCGCTACGCCGGACGACGGCAAGGACGACTCCGCGGGCATCCAGGCCGCCATCTTCGCCGCCGCCGCCAAGGGGGGCGGAGCCGTGCTGTTGCCCGCGGGCGAGTACCACATCGACCGCCCCATCGTGATCGAGCGGGACAACGTCGTCATCCGCGGCGCGGATCGGGAGCGCACGATCATTCGGCCGCGCTTCGCGGAGGAGACCCTGACCAAGCCGACACCGGCTCGGACCGTGTTCCGGTTCGAGGGGCCGCGCCACCCCCGCCGGGCCGACCTTGCCGTCACCCGCGCGATCACCCGTGGCGACACGGTGATCCACGTCGAGAACACCGGCCGGCTGGAAGTCGGCGACGTGGTGACGGTGGTGGCCCGACCGCCGGCCGAGGCGATCGAACTGCTGACCCCCGTGCTCAAGGGCCTCTCGACCGACGGGAGCTGGGGCTCGATCTACTCGTGGCAGTACGCCAGGGTCACGCGGCTTGACGAGGGCCAGGTGGAGCTGGACCGCCCCGTCAAACTCGACCTCGCGCTGGAGCAGAAGCCACAGGTCATCATGCACAACCGACTGCTCGAAGGCGTCGGCCTTGAGAACCTGACCATCGAGCAGGTGGAAGACAAGGTGGGGGTCCACGGCGTGAGCTTTTACGCCACGCAGCGGAGTTGGGTGAAGGGCGTGACGGTGCGACAGATCGGCAACTCGCCGCTGTCGTTCGGCCGCAGCTTCGAGTTCGAGGTGCGCGATAGCGAGCTCGACGACATGCGGGCCCGCGGGGGCGCGGTGGGATACTTCGGCTTTAGCTTCTCCAGCGACGCGCTGGTGGCGGACTCGGTCATCCGTCGGCTGCGGCACCTGTCGATCAGCATGGCGAGCAACGGCATCGTGCTGCAACGCTGCCGGCTGTCGAACGTGGACATCAACTTCCACATGCACTGGCCGAACAACAACCTCGTGGACCACTGCGAGGTGGACGTCACCTCCGAAGCGGACGCCGGGCAGGGCCGGGGAACCTACAACTGGGCCATCTACACCCCGCGTCACCACGGCGACATGCACAACCCCGCCGGGCCACGCAACACGTTCTTCAACAGCCGGTATGTGAGCAATAAAGATGGCGCGTTCCTCGGCGGCGGGGCCACACACCACACGCTGATCGCCTACAACCACTTCACCGTACGCAACGGCGCGGCCGCCATCGTCATGGAAGGCAGCGACCACACAAGCTTTGTCGGCAACGTGTTCGTGCTGGAGAATCCGCAGGAAATGGGCCATCTGCGACCCCGCCTGCCCGGCGACCGTGATGTTTCGGAACTGGCGGGTGGGATCGTGTTCCCCGGCGGGCCGGTGCCCGGTATCCGCGTCATCGGCAATACGTTCTCGGGGATCGGCGAGTCCAAGCTGGTCGTGGATGGCGAAGCCTCAGAAGCCCGCGACAACCGCTTGACCCCTGAGCCACCCGCGAAGTCCGAGCCGTTCACCGAGTCCCTGCTGGACTGGCAACGCGAGCCGCGGCAGTAACGCTGGCGTCATTGCACCGCTTTCACGCCAAACCACGCATCGCCACCCCCGCTCTGCGGCGAACTGTATCCGTGCTGACTGTAGAGAATCCCAACCGAGCCACCTCGTCCCCGAGGCGGGTTAACCCCGACTAAGCCGCCGCGCGACCTAGCCGGTTTAACCCCGACTGAACCGCCTCGTCCCCGAGGCGGGGCCGCCGAAGGTGGCATCAATGAATCCCGGCGATTTTTCTCTTGACTGGTGCTCCAGCATCAGGTATTATCCCTTTAGTAAACACGTGTATACGGGCCTCATCGTGTCAACGATTTCAACACCAAACCCAACCCGAGAGCCGGTGCGATCCCAGGAATCGCTTGCGCAACTCGCTGGCGTGACACGGCTGACGGTCCACCGGGCGCTCAAGGGGCAGGCTGGTGTGGGCGAGCAGACCCGCCGCCGCATCCAGCGATTGGCGAAGGAAGTGGGTTACCGCCCCAACGCCGCGGCCCGCACGACCCGCACCGGACGCTTCGGCACCGTGGCCCTGCTCATGGGCACCAAGGAGGGCCGAAGCAGCCTGCCAGATTTCATGCTCACCGGCATTCACAACGGGCTGGCTGTCAAAGACCTCAACCTCATGGTCGTGCGCCAGAGCGATGAACGGCTCACCGACAAGCAGTACGTGCCCCGCATGCTCCGCGAGGCGTGCAGCGATGGCCTACTAATTGACTACACCCACGGCTTTCCCACCCGGCTGATCGACCTGATCGAGGCTGTGAACCTCCCGTCGATCTGGCTCAACTCCAAGCTGCCACAGGATTGCGTCTATCCAAACGACTTCGACGCGGGCCTGCGGGCGACGCGTCACCTGATTTCGCTGGGCCACCGCCGCATCGCGTTTGCTGACTACACGCACGGCCCAGCGTTCCCCGACCCGCACTACAGCGCCGCCGACCGTCGGCTCGGATACGCGAATGCGATGACCGAGGCCGGCCTCACGCCGCGGCTGCACATAGCGCCCGTTGGCGAAGGCGTGCCCAGCCGCGACCGTGTGGCGTTTTCGCGGCAACTGCTCTCGTGTGCGGATCGGCCCACCGCGGTGGTGGCGTATGGCGAAACCGCAGCCATCCCGGTCTTCCACGCAGCGGTGGCGCTGGGTTTGTCGGTGCCCAGCGAGTTGTCGCTGGTGACCTTCTCAGATCGGCCGGTGCTGTTCATGGGCCCTGCCTTCGCGACCATGCTCGTGCCGCAGCAGCAGGTGGGCACGCAGGCGGTCGAGATGCTGCTACGCAAGATCGCCCAACCCCGCGAGCGCCTGGAGCGCATCGCAGTCCCATTCGATTTCGACCCCGGACAGACTTCAGCAACGCCGATCAATGGTTGATCGGCAGATTCAATAGGCTCCTATCAGGAGGTATGACCATGAAATGTATCAGAACTGTTGGTTTAGCACTCGCGGCTCTACTGGCGCTGGGATCAAACGCTCAGGCTGATATCTTGGCGCACTACACATTCAGCAATACCCTTGTATCAATTGACACCGATGATAACACCGAGGCCAGCATTTTCGACAATGGTGCATTTACAAATGGTGAAGGCTCGGTCAGCCTGGGATTCAATTCAAACCGACGAAGAACAAATGTTAGCACTGGCACGAACAACAACGGCTTCGTGTACAGCAAGAGCGCCGCAATCGCCAATGGCTATGTATTCTTCTTCACGGTGACACCCGAAGACGATATCGAGATGGACATCGACAGCATCGCCATCGAATTTACGCGGGCTGGTACGGGATTCGAGTCTTGGGCGGTCGATATCAGTGCGGACGGCACAAACTACACACAACTAGCTGCTGTGAGCAACAGCTTTGACACGGACTTGATTGCCACGGGCAACGGTGATGTCAGCGGCACACTGACCGGCTTCAATGACCTAACGGAGGCGTTCCATGTGCGGATCGCCCTGTGGCGGACCAACAGCGGTGGAAGTAGCGGTGATCGCAACTTCATCGACAACGTGATCGTCAACGGCACCACGGTCTTGGTCCCCGAGCCCGCGTCCCTCGCGCTGCTGGGGCTTGGAGGCCTTTGCCTGCTCGGCGGGCGGTGTAACCGTGCGGTGTGAGTTTGACTCCTCCTGCGCGGCGGCCGCCTGACCACGACCGTCGCGTTTCGAACTCGGCATAGCCACCATGCCAACACGGTGCTATGCGGGATGACAAGCGCGAATCTGCCCCGCCTTGGCGCGACGGGGCTGCGAGAGTCATGATGCGATCACGAGCATTTACCCTCATCGAACTCCTCGTGGTGATCTCCATCATCGCGCTGCTGATCGCGCTGCTGCTGCCGTCACTGTCCCGGGCGCTCGAGGCTGCGCGGACGGTCCAGTGCTCGAGTCACCTGCGGCAGACCGCGATCGGCACGATCCATTACTCGGCCGAGTACCGCGGGTACCTGCCCCCGGGCGGACACGAAACCAGCAACTCGTGGAACGCGCTGATGCTCGTGCAGAAGTTCATCTTCCCCGGCTCAAGTGCATATGTCATCGGCTGGGGCAACAACGACTGGCCCGGCAAGAGCAAGCTTCACTGCCCGAGTTGGGAGAACGACAACCAGGGCGCCTCGGGCCGCTACACCTACGCCTTCGTGAACGACGACGACGGCGGGTTCGCGACCTACTACAACGGCGGTTCAATCAACGGCAAGGGGCCTATCCAAAACCCCACTGATTTCGGTAGATTCGGCGGACTGCGCCGATACGAAGACTATGCCTCCTCGCGCGTCGGCATGTACCTCGACCACACCACCTGGCGTAGCCCACGCGGTTTCCTGCGTGTCGGGTCCACGCACAGCCAGCGCATGCGATTCCCGCATCTCGGCGAAACCGGCACGGTGGTGTATATGGACGGCCACGCCACGCAGCACGACCGCGATTGGGCAACCAACCTGCAATTCTCCGCGACAGACTGGCGGACCTTCGCGTGCAACGGCCTGAACTTCTGATAACCATAACGAGCCGCGCACGCAGTAAGCGCATGGGCAACCAAAAAGAGCCGCGCACGAAGTAAGCGGATGACCGCCAAACACTGATGCGTTGCACCGCTGAATTCGCACGCGATTCCTCGCAAGGGATTTTTTTCATGAAAACGGGTCTATGTACAGCTTTGGTGACTTTCACGATGACCGCGGCGGTGGCCTCAGCCTCACCACAAATCGTATTCCCCGACGATGCGGGGCAAGTAAACGTGCGGGAGTTCGGCGCTGTCGGCGATGGCAAGACCGACGACACCGCGGCCCTGCAGAAGGCGATCGCGCACGCCCTGAGCGACAGCATCCGCTACGGGGCGCCGCGGTTCATCTACATCCCCGACGGCACGTACATCGTCAGCGACGCGCTGGAGAGCAAGGTGCCGATCAAAGACGGCGAGAAGTGGAACGGCTGGCGTGCGGGCATGAATCTGATCGGCCAGAGCCGCGACGGCGTCGTCCTCAAGCTCCCCGACAACGCCGAGGGCTTCGGCGACGCGAGCCAGCCCAGGGCGGTGATCCGCACCGGCTCCGAGGCGGAGAACCCCAAGGAGCACAAGATCGGGGCGGGCAACCGCGCCTTCCGCCACTACATCCGCAACCTCACGATCGACACCGGCAAGGGCAACGCTGGTGCGGTGGGCATCGACTATGTCGTGAGCAATCGCGGCACGATCAGCGATGTGCTGATCCGCTCGGGCGACCCCGGGAACGTGGGATATGCTGGCATCATGATGGAGCGCGCCTGGCCGGGCCCGGCGATGATCAAGAACGTCGAGATCGTCGGCTTCGATCACGGCATCACCGCCGGCCATCACCAGTACTCCATCACGCTGGAGCACATCGTGCTGCGCAACCAGCGCGTGGCGGGCGTACGCAACAGGGGCAACGGGCTGTTCTTCCGAAGGCTGACCAGCGACAACCGTGTGCCGGCCGTGGTGGATGAACAAGAACTGGGCTGCATCGTGCTGATCGACTCGGCTCTGCGGGGCGGGGCGGCAGACGAGCCAGCCATCCGCTATCAAGGCACGCTGTTCGCCCGCAACGTGGCGGTGGAAGGCTACGGCCGCGCCATCGAAGACCAGCGCAAGGACCACACGAAACACGTGTCGAAGGGCCCGATTGTCGAGTACGCCAGTGACATGGTGTCGCTGGACGGGGGCAGCGTGACGTCGCTGAACCTGCCGATCGAGGAGACGCCGGACTACCACACCGATGACCTGTCGCTGTGGGAGAGCGTGGCGGCCCACGGGGCGCACGTCGCCCGCACATGGGACAAGATGCAGAAGGGCCAGGACGACACGGCCGCGATCCAGGCGGCGATCGATGCCGGCAAGCCGGTCGTGTACCTGCCCAACGGCGTGTACTTCGTGAGCGACACGATCGTGCTGCGTGGCGGCGTGCGCAAGCTGCTGGGCATGGGCGCGCAGATCAACTGGCAGGGCGACGCCAAAGGGCGCCCGATGCTGCGGTTCGACGGCGGCGAGGCTGAGGCCACCGTGATCGAACACATCCGCTTCCAGGGGTTGGTCGAACACAACAGCGACCGCACGCTTGCGATGCGTCACAGCGACATGAAGGACGGCTACCGCAACACTGCCCGCGGCACGGGCAAGCTGTTCCTCGAAGATGTGATAAGCAACCCGCTGCGGATCCACCACCCGCAGCAGGTGTGGATGCGACAGATCAACACGGAGTGGATGCACGAACCATGGGTCCAGAACCACGGCGGCACGGTGTGGGTGCTGGGCCACAAGACCGAGGGCAAGACGGTGGCGATCGAAACGAAGAACGGCGGGCGCAGCGAGCTCCTCGGCGGGCTGTATTACCGTGAGCTGCGGTGGGCGGGCCCGAGCCGATCAGCGCTGTTCACCACCGATGCAGGCAGCGCCCTGTCGGCGACGTACGCGCTCAACGGCAACTACTACCCGATCCAGTTCGAGCGCGGCCACGAAGGCGCGGACGGGCGGATCGAGCTAAAAGACATCCGCTGGGGCCGCGGCCCCGCGCTCCTACGCGTGACCCCCACGGAATAACCCACCCCGGAAAAAGTTGCGTTGCGATACCTTCGCAGACCGGCGTTGGCCGACGCTGACTGGGCCTCAATCGCGTGAGCCTTGGCCGGCACGGTACAACGGCAACTGGAAGTAGTTGAATATCTCGATCTCGTGATGCACTTCTGCTTCGTCCGGGAAGCCGTGGAAGAAGTTGGCCTTGGCCCAATCCCACCGGGCACGCATGATGTGAGACATGTGCAGGTCGAAGGCCGCATTGGGTCGCAGTCGCCGATGCGAAAACGCGATCCGCCAAGCACCACCCGCCTCGTGCGACTGGACCTGCCACTGTGGCGATTTAGTTGCTTCACCCGCCAAGTATTGATCGACCCTGTCAAGAAACCTGACGCGAAGCTCGTCAACGGTCATCTGCTCATACGAGACACCCTCAACACCACCCGGCGTGCGAAGGGGAGCAGAGTTGCGAGTTGCGTTTGGCATCTTGTGTCCCGCTGGCAGGCTTGTGCGCCAGTGGCGGCGTGGCTAACGGCCTTACCTCGGGTGGACTGTGATGGCTGCAAGCTATTGTCCAGGAACCCTTCACGAATCCAATGGGCCCGGCAGGACTTGAACCTGCGACCTCACCGTTATCAGCGGTGCGCTCTGCCAACTGAGCTACGAGCCCGGTCACCGGCGACGGTGGCGGGTCGGCAAGTTTAGTCGAAAGGTCGCACAGGTCAAACCACCGGCTTGATCGAGTGCCCCCGGCCCCCGGCAATCAGCGGGGGTCATAGCAGGCCCAGCCGTTCATCGAGGCCGAAGATCGCGTTCATGTTCTGGATCGCCTGGCCCGAAGCGCCCTTCACCATGTTGTCCTCGGCCACAAAAACCACAACCATCCCCCCGCCCCCGGAACTTGACCCGGGGGTACCGGCCCCAGATGTTGCCCCCGGCCCCACCCCCGCGATGGGTTTAAGGTTGCCTACGCTACTTCCGGGGGCGGCGCTACTTCCGGGGGCGGTGCCACTTCCGGGGGGGGGTGTGAGGCGGACGGAGATGTCGCAGTAGTTGGTGCCCAGCACATCCTTGATGTTGGGCAGGTCTTCTTTCACGCGGACAAACGGCTCATCCGCATACGCATCCACGAAGGCCTGGAACAGCTCATCCTCGGTCACATCCTCGTCGTGCGGCTGGAGGTAGATGGTCTCGAAAATGCCCCGATCGATCGGCAGCAGGTGCGGCACGAACAACACGCCGACGGGGTGGCCGGCCTGAGCGGAGAGGGTCTGCTCGATTTCGGGTTGATGGCGGTGCGCACCGATCTGGCCATAGGCCCCGAAGCCGTCGTTGACCTCGGGGAAGTGGAGCTTCTGCGAGGGCTTGCGGCCGGCGCCGGTGACGCCGGACGCCGCGTTGATGATGATGCGTTGCGGGTCGATCAGGCTGTGCGTGAGCAGCGGCGTGATGCCCAGGGCTGCGGCTGTGGGATAGCAGCCCGGGTTGGCGACGAGCATGGCCCCGGGGAGTTGGTCGCGGTAAAGCTCCGGCAGGCCATAGACCGCATCCGCGAGGTTGGTCGGGTCTTCGTGGGGCGTCTGGTACACCGCTTCGTAGAGGCTGGGGTCCGCAAGCCGGTAGTCGGCGGACAGGTCGATGACGCGCAGACCGGCGTCGAGCAGCTTCGGTGCGTAGGCCATGGCTGCCCTGTGCGGCAGCGCGAGGAAGGCGACGTCGGCTTCCTCGGCCATGACCTCGGGGTCGATCGGTCGGCAGACGGCGACGGGGTCGGCGATGCGCCCCAGCAGCCGGGGGAACTCATCGCGGATGTCCGGCAACTCGTCGCGGTGGCTGGCGAGGTAGGTGACGGTGGCCAGGGGGTGGCGGGCGAGCAGGTCGATGAGCCACAGCCCGGTGTACCCGGTCGGGCCCACGATGGCGACACGGATCGGGTTGCTGGGTGAGGGGACGTTGGGCATGGGTGCATTGTGGGCGGGGCCAGTGGAAAGTTCAACGCGGCGCGTTGTGGAGGGCAGCTCTCGGTGTGCATGCCGTCTTGCTATGCGACTGTTGATACGAACGCTGGCATTCCTCACAGGCCTTGCTGCGCTGCTGAAAAGGGCAGGTGCAATTTTGTCCATCACCCGCACTTCCGACTGTCATATCGGCACCAAACCCGCGAGGCGAGGTAACGCAAATCATTAAACGATAGATACTTGCGACGCAACCGGTCTGGCATTGCGCTTGCAAACTCTTCCTGCGTGGTCGCGGCCAGGATTGCCGACGCGGCCACAGGTTTCCCCCGGCAATCGCTGCACGCAAGTTCATTGAAAGGAGACATGCCATGCTACCCACCACACGCCGCGTCATGAATGGGCCGTTCTCTGTCCTCCGCGAGATGGACCGGGCGTTCAACAACGTCTGGAGCGACTACGAGGGCCAATCCGAGCCATCCACCTTCCCCGTGGATATCCGCGAGGTTGACGACAAGCTCCAGATCGAGGCCGACTTGCCCGGCTTCACGAAGGACCAGATCGAGATCCACATCGAGCAAGGCGTCCTCACCATCGAGGCCAACCGCACCAGCGAGCGGAATCAGGCGCCCAAGGGTGAGACCCACCTGCTCGAACGCCGACATCACCACGTGGTCCGGCGGTTCTCGCTGCCCAACGCTTACAACGCCGACGAGGTTGACGCCAAGCTGGCGGACGGCGTGCTGACGCTCTGGCTGCCCAAGCGCGAAGAGGTCAAGCCGCGCAAGATCACCGTGAAGTAACGCGGCAACCGGTGACGCAGACGCAGAAGCCCACGGCCTCAGGCCGTGGGCTTCGGTCGCGCGTTTCACCTGTGTGTTCGAGTTATGCGTTCGCGCTTAACGCTAAACCTCAAAAATCAAGGTCGTCGATGATGATCGGCGGGGGCACTTCTTCCGCCGGCTTCGCGTCTTTGAGGATGAACGTGTTGATCGCATACGCCACCGCGTCGTCGTCGTTGGCGGGGATGATCTCGTCAGCCACGGCCAGCGCCTCGGCCCAGCCGTTGCTGACGCAGCACCCAAGCCCCGCCCACTTGAGCATCGAGATATCGTTGGGCGCATCACCGATGGCCAGCACCTGCTCCTTGGGGATCTTGTAATAGTCCGCCACGTAACGCAGTGCCCTGCCCTTGTCCACGCGCGGGTGGACGTACTGCAACAGGTTCTCGTCGCTCTCCATGAGTCCCACATCGTTGCGGAACTGCTCGTGGATAGCCGCACGCACGGGCCTAAGCTGCACCGCCGGGGCCAGCAGCATCAGCTTGGTGACCGGCCCGGTGATCAGCGACTTGATCGGGCCGACCTTGTCTGGCTTGAAGCGTTTGGAGGTTTCGGTCTGGATGGCCGACTCGGGGCGATCGGTGAACATCTGGTCGAGCACCTCAAGGCTGATGTCGATGCGTTCATCCATCAACCGCGCCATCTGCACGATCTGGATCGCGATGTCGCCGGACAGCGGCAGGTGGGACAGATGTTTCTGCCGGACCGGGTCGTGGATGAGTGCGCCGTTGTAGTTGATCTCCAAAGCATCGAGCCCCAGCGCGGTGTAGATCTCGCGCACGGTGCGCGGCGGGCGGGCTGAACACAGCACCACCTTCACCCCGGCCGCGCGGGCGGCCTTGATGGCGTCGGCGTTGCGCTTGGTGATGTTCTTGTCCGAGCGCAGCAGCGTGCCGTCCAGATCGATCGCCACGAGCTTGTAAGGCAGCTCCGGTTCCGTGCCGAACCCCGCGATATCCGCCAGCAGGTCCAGGTCGTCTAGTGGGTCCACGCCATTACTCATAAATTGCACCCTGATCGTCTTGGGCATGATACCCCGAGCCGTGGCCGCTGTGCCACGAATGGACTAGCCCCGATAAGTCCACGCACAGCCCGCTGTGTCGCGGCTCGCCGGCGGACCACCCGCCCCGCATCCCAAAGCCGGCCAGCCGAAATCCGGCCGCAGCAGGTGGCCGTGCGTATAGAATGAGGACGATGCCCAACGTCCCCGCACAACTCACGTTCGCCTCAGCCGTCAGCGACGCGGACCGGGCGGACTACGCGCTGTGCGAGATCATCGAACAGCTCTCCGAACGGCTCAGCGGCGAGGCGGACCTGGCGATCATCTTCGCCACGCCGGAGTACGCCGACGCTCTGGGTGGCATCGGCGAGGCGCTGCGGTCGGGGCTGGGTGCCACGACGGTCATCGGCTGCACCGCGCAGGGCGTCGTCGCCACCGGGCGCGAGCTGGAGGATGGGCCGGGCATCTCGGTGCTGGCTGGTTCCCTGCCCGGCGCGTGGCTGCGTGCGTTTGCGTATGACCCGATCGATTACCCCGCGATCGTCGATTCACCCCAGGCCCTGCGCGAGGCAACCGGCGTGGTGGAAGACGGACACGATGCGCTGTGCGCGCCCGCGGCCCTGATCCTGCTGGCAGACCCGTTCAGCACACCGGTGACCGGTTTGCTGCCGGCCATCG
>JBGTLW010000390.1:0-12827 GCA_041743835.1 Phycisphaeraceae bacterium
CACCCGCCGGACCCGGGGCCGCCAGTTCGTGTGCTCGGCCAGATACCGCCCCACGCCCGCGGCCAGCAGGTGGCCAAAGTCGATCCCGAAGTCGATCTGCAACCACACAACGGGCTGCTCTTGCGGGCGGGCTTTTTGCGCTTTCATTAAATATATTTTTGCATCAATGAAAGCTCTTGGCAACCAGGGGTGGGATGATGATGGGGTGAATTTGGCGCGGTGGCCACGTGCGTCGCCGCGGTGTCTCTCCTGTAGGAGGTTAATACGATGACTCGCCTTCCCCAACACGTTCTGCTGACCACCACCCTGACCCTGACGCTCGGCCTCGCCGGCTCCGCCTCCGCGGCGCTGCTCGCTGACGGCTTCGCCACCGGCACCGGCGACTATTCACTGGGCCTGCTCGCCGGGCAGACCGGCACACCCGAAAGCGGCAGCTACGAAGCGGCTTGGAGCGGCGGCACCGGCACTTCTTTCGGTGACCCCGGAGTTGTCACCACCGGCCTGTCCTACACCGACGCCAGCAATTACGCGCTCAACGTCAGCGGCGGCTCGGTGACACTTGAACGCACATCCAATAGCACCACGATCGATAAACTCGGTTCCGTCAACCCCGCGGGCAACCCCGGCACCAATGCCGGCGGTGTGGTGTACTTCAGCGGTCTGCTGAGCCTCGGCGATTCCAACTTCGCGACCTTGGGCTTGAAGATCGGCACCAAACAACGCGTCGGGGTCGGGGTCAACAGCAGCGGCAACGCGGAGATCCGCCAGGGCGGAGCCGGCAGCACGGCGGGGTCAGTGGTGGCTACTTCCATTGGTACGTTCGATGTCTCGGGTACGGTCTTCATCGTCGGTCGGATCCAGGACAACGGACTGGGCTCCGGCAAAGACAGGGTGTCGGTCTATATCAATCCACTACTCACTTCCGAAGGCTTGAACACCGAGGCTGCGGTCGCCGACTTCGGTACCAATGCGTGGTTCCCCAATAGCGGCGAAAACCTGGATGAACTGTTCTTCCTCGCCAATCTCGTGGGTCAGCAGACCGGTACCGGTTTCGACGAGTTCCGCGTTGGCTCGACGTGGGCGGACGTCACGCCCAACACGTTGATCCCCGAACCCGCCAGCCTTGCGCTGATGGGCCTTGGCGGGCTGCTGATGCTCGGCCGGTCACGCCGGGCGTGAGCATTGCACACATGTCACGCCCCCCAGCATGAATCGTCGCACACCGCAACGTAGCGCACCAAAGCCGAGGGATTGACATCCCTCGGCTTCCCCCGGGCTGCCCCTTTGCACGCTGGGCGCACGCAGCGGAGCCACTCTGCGTTCAGCGTGAAGGCGATCCGATTTACTGCGTGCGGTTCTCCGCCCGGAATGCCGTCGGCGTCTGCCCGGTCTCTTTCTTGAACACGATGCCCAAACGGATCGGGTCGCGGAAGGCGGAGGCCACCGCGACCTGCTTGATATCCCAATCGGTTTCGATCAGCAGGCGCTTGACGTGTTCGATCTGGACCCGGCGGACCTCCTGGAACGGGGAGTGGCCGACCCGCAGCCGGAACTTGCGCTCCAGCGTTGGGCGGCTGGTGTGTACAGCAGACACCACATCCTCGACCGACAAGGCCCGGGTCGGCTGGGTGCGGATAAAGCGAAGGGCCCGGCCGATCATGGGGTCGTCAAACGCAAGCGTGTCGGTGGATTGGCGCGGCACAACACCCAGCGGGGTCAGCTTTGTCGGCGTCTGGGGGGCTGTCTCGCCCCGCATCAGACGATCCAACAGCTTCGCGGCCTGGTAACCCACACGAAAAGCGTCGAAATCCACGCTGGAGATCGTGGGCGAACCCAGCAGGCAGACCGGCGCGTTGTTCCCAGCACCCAGCACCGCCACCTCATCGGGCACGCTGCGACCCGCCAGCTCGCAGCCGGCCAGCACATGCCGGGCACGGGTGTCGTGGCAAGCCATGATCCCGATCGGTGTGGGGAGGTCGGCGATCCAGCGGGCGAAATCCCCGGCGATGGTATGCCACGTCCAACGCGGGCCGGGGCCGTGGTCCCCCGGATAGACGATCGGCTCGATGCCCCGGGCCCGCGCCTCAGCGACAAAGCCCGCGGCCCGAACGTCGGCGTAGGCCGTGTTGATGACCGACGCGAAGGCCATGTGCCTGAATCCACGGTCGATCAGGTGGGCCGCACCCACCCGGCCCACGGCCGCATCATCGAGGTTCACACACGACGGCGAGGCCCTGGCCGAGGTATTGACAGCCGGGATACCCAATCGCTTCACCGCTGCAATATCGGCTGGCTTGTAGATCGGGCCTATCATCCCGTCCCCATCCCACTCCTCGATCGACGCCACGGACGGGCGATCCCAGGACCGCTCGGATACCTCATAGAACGACCAGGGCTCGTTTTTCGACGCATAATCCGCGATCCCGTAACGAATATCGCTGTCCAGCGTGGCCTCCCAGGTCCGCAATAGCAGGATCCGCTTCATCCCAATATGATAAAAAACAACATAACCGATGACAATGATTATTTCATTTGATGGGGTATAGTCAGATTGTGGTCGTCGGCAACGCGCGGACGACATCGGCTCAACGCCTCACGATCCGAGGAGGACCCGGCATGAATCATCGTGAAACCGCCGAACCCTCCACAAGCCACCCTTCAAAGGAGAACACCATGACCCGAGGAACCAAACCAACCCTGTTGACCGCCATGCTCGCTACCGGCCTGCTGGCGGCGGCAACCCTCACGGCCCCGGCCCACGCGGTGGAGATCCTGGCGCAGTACAACTTCGGCCCGGACATCGCAGGCGGGACATTTAGCCCGACACAGCAGGCAGCAGATGTCTCCGCGACCGCCGTCACCGCAAACCCGTCGGATTTGACGATCGAGTTCACTGCCAGCAGCGTTTCCGGGGCCGCGCTGCGGATCGTCGGAACTGCTTCAACCACAGGCAGTAATGCGACCGAACGGGAAAACAACGCGATAGCCGCCAACCGCTATGCACAGTTCTCGCTGACGCCTGATGCGGGTTTCACGCTGGACCTTGCGAACCTCACCTTTGATGTACGGGCGGGCGGCACTTCCACACCACGTGGCTATGCCATATACGTGAGCACCAATGGCTTCACAACCAGCACCCGGCTTGGTGGTGAAGAAAACCCAGGCACGACTTACGTCCCCAGAGACTTCTCCATCGGCTTGACCGGCATCGCCTCGACGACCACTTTCCGCATCTACCACTGGGCAGGGGCAACAGATCGCGACATCCGTATTGACAACCTCACCATCAACGGCGAAGTCATCCCCGAACCCGCCAGCCTCGCGCTGATGGGCCTTGGCGGGCTGCTGATGCTTGGCCGGGGCCGTCGGGGTTGAGATAAAGCCCTGCCATCTGTTTGCGCGCAACGTTGCGGTGTGATAGGTCAGTTGTCAATAGACGAGGCGAATCGCGGCTGTGCAAGTCACTCGGTCGTACGATACCGCGCGCGGAACGTGGTGGGTGGCTCGCCGGTCATCTTCTTGAATTGTGTCGCGAGGTCTTTGGCGTCGCGGTAGGCGCTTTTCGCGGCCACGCGGGGCATAGGCCAGTCGGTGTGGGTCAGCAGCCGTTTGACGTGCTCGATCTTCGCCCGCCGGATCGCCTGCGCCGGGGAATAGCCCACCGCCGCGCGGAACTTCCGCTCGATCGATCGCCGCGGCATCGGCAAGGCCTGGAGCAGGTCGCCCACATCGCCCGGCTCGTGCGCGTGGCCTCGAATCCATCGCATCGCCGCGGCCACATCCGGGTCGTCGATCGCCAACACATCCGACGACTGACGCACCGTCACGCCCAGCGGCGGGATCAGCACCGGCCCATCCGGCGCGGCCTGGCCATCCATCAGCCGTTGCAGCAACGCCGCGCCCTCGTAGCCGATGCGTTCCCAGTCCGGCCGCACACTCGAAAGCGGCGGGTTGGAGAACGCGCAGACCAGGATCGAATCGTTGACGCCGACCACGGCCAGGTCGTCGGGCACGCGGCGACCCGCCACTTCCGCAGTCTGTAGCGCGATCTTGCCGACGTGGTCGTCGGTCCCCATCAAGCCCAGCGGCGTCGGCATATCCCGGAGGGCTGCGGCCAACACGTCGGCCGCGTTCACCCAATCGATCCACAAGATGGTCGGCTCGTGGCCTGCGGCGCGGACGGCCCGCGTGAAGCCTGCCGCACGCTCGTCGCTACTGCTGTGTGTGTGGGCGCTGTCGGCCGGGCCCGGGGCTTTGCCCAGCCGGAGCATCGCCAAGTGTTCAAAACCCGCGTGCAGCAGGTGCTCGGCTGCCTGCTGCCCGATGGCGTGCTCGTCGGAATACACCGCGGGGCCGATGGGCTTTTGGCTGCCGTGCATCAACTCGACGAAGGGCAGCCCC
Source organism: Phycisphaeraceae bacterium (assembly GCA_041743835.1). Classification (GTDB taxonomy): domain Bacteria; phylum Planctomycetota; class Phycisphaerae; order Phycisphaerales; family Phycisphaeraceae; genus JBGTLW01. The sequence continues at coordinate 4,402 of JBGTLW010000390.1, forward strand.
TGACGCATCACCGCGGCCCGTCGTGGCTCGGAAGCCACACCCCCCAGCAGGCCGTCGAGAGGTTCAAGGACGGGGGTGCCCGGCTCGTCCAGGTCTTTGGGGGCGATCGCCACGAAATGCCACCCCGGCCGGGTCGCCCCAAACCTTGCGATCCCCTCGCGGACTCCCTCCCCAAAGCCCGCGAACATCGACAGCAATAGCCCGACCTGCTTATTCCGCATCCCGATAGCATGGCCGAAAGATTGGCAAAAATCAAGGAAACATTTGACGTAATTTTGGGTCGCCGTGGGGGTGGTCGTGAGATACGCTTAAATGTGGATTAAGGATGTGCCCCCCCCGGATGGCGGGGTTTCACATAACTACTGGCTCTCTTCGGTTCCATTACCCCTAAGGAGGCTACGCATGAATCGCTCCCCACGCACCACCGTTTGCTCCATGATCGCCGCGTTCCTCGGCTCAGCCGCACTGCTCCCAGCAGCCCACGCGGACATCATCATTGATGATGGCCCAAGCGGCATCCCTACTAATCCCGCACTGACTGGCACCTGGCTCTACCGCACCGAAGCCGAGCACGGCGGCACCTACAACGACACCGGCCTACGCTTCGCCGTAAACACGAACGGTAATGACACGGCCACCTACACCGCCAACATCCCCGCCGCCGGGCTCTGGTCCGTTGAGATCTACATGACCAATACCCTCAACGCCTCGGGCGTGCCGGTATCGGTCGGACACGCCGGCGGGACGCAGAACCTGACCATCAATCAGGCGGTCGTCGGCGCAACCGATGGCTGGATGTCGCTGGGCGTGTACCAACTCAACGCAGGCAGCAATACCTACGCCATCACATCAGGCTCCGCCAACACCACCACCGACGCGGTCCGGTGGGCGCAGGCCGGCACCGATGCGGTGACCTCGTTTGTGGTGGACACCAACAATGCCGGGGTCAACGGGTTTTACAGCGAGAGCGGATCGGGCTGGATCACCAGCACCAACCGGGGCGTCCTCTACAACACGAAAGATCGTTTGAGCAACGGCGCAGACGCGGTCGCAACCGTCACCTCCCCGCTGGCCGCGGCCTTCTATGAAATTGGTTTGACCTGGGGTGGGGCCGATGGCCGCGCCACAAACGCGCTGGTCCGCATCACCGACGCCTTCGGGGCCACCCATGACATGCGAATCAATCAGGAACTGAACCCCACCGACAGCACCGCCTTCGGCACATCCTGGCTGGACCTGGGCAGTTTCGCGTTCGACACGTCGAGCACCGTACAGTTGATTATGGATGAATCCGCGGGTGGCAGCTTCATCGCGCTCGACGGCGTCCGCTTCACCTACGCCAGTGCCATCCCCGAACCCGCTTCACTCGCCCTCATGGGCCTCGGCTCGCTGCTGATGCTCAGCCGGGCGCGGCGGGCGTGACCCGGTCGCGGTGACTCTCACGCGGTGACAGGCCAACCTCCTCCTTCGGCCGGGCGCTTCCAACCCAGGGACGCCCGGCCGATTGCGTGGCTCCCGGGTAAGCCCGGCCACCGCGCCGCGCGAATGCGCCTACAGTTCCGTTTAGTACACACCGAGACCCACGCATGACGACCACCACGCCACCGCCGACCATTGCCGCCGCCCCGGCCGGTCCGCTGAGCGAAGCGGAGATCGCCCGCTTCCGCCGTGACGGCTGGCTCGGGCCGTACCCCGCGGTGTCCGTCGAAGCGATGGCGACCATCCGCGCGCACATCGACGAGCACGTACTCACGCAGGACGGCCCCTCGCCTTCCCGCCAGCAGTCACGTCACATGGACAGTGCTGTGGTCTACGACCTGGCCACGTCTCCTGCCATCCTCGACCGCATGGCCCAACTCTACGGCCCGCACCTGATCCTCTGGGCGACCAACTTCTTCGATAAGCCGCCAGGTGGCAAAGAAATCCCCTGGCATCAGGACCTGGCCTACTGGCCCTTGGAGCCGATCATCAACATCTCCGCGTGGATCGCCATCGACAAGGTGACCACCGAGAATTCCTGCGTGCGCGTGATCCCCGGCTCACACAAGACGGTCGTCCCCGTGGTCAAGTCCACCGAAGACAAAGCCTTTGCCCAGGAGGCCGACCCGGCTTACTTCGACGCGTCGCAGGCGATCGAGGTCGAACTGGAGCCGGGCGAGTTCTTCCTTTTCAACGAAAAGCTGCTGCACCATTCGTACAAGAACACCTCCGACAAACGTCGCATGGGCATGTCGGTGCGGGTGACGATCCCGATCGTGAAGATCGAGCAGGACATCTCCCCGCTGCACCCCGGCCACACCGCCAGCCTCGTGCGCGGCGAAGACTACATGAGCCTCAACCGTCTGGCCAGCCGCCCGACGACCGATCACTGACCCTGTCCCTTGCCTGGGCGTTGCTTCGAGGGTAGCGCCCGGCCGTTATCACAGGAAGCCAACCATGAACCGCCGACTCAATGCATGTCCCACCGGTTTCACCCTCATCGAGCTTTTGGTGGTCATCAGCATCATCGCCCTGCTGATCGCCATCCTGCTGCCCGCCCTCACCGCCGCACGCGATGAGGCCAGACGGGTCACCTGCATCTCGCAGGTACACCAGATCATGACCGCATCCCACAACTACGCGACCGACAGCCGCGGCTGGTTTCCACACCGCGGGACCGGTGCCGCCTGGGCGTGGGACCTGGTGGGCAACGATGCAGACCTGCGCGAGACGTTCGTCAAGCCATACTTCAATGACCGACGCGATGTGATGTTCTGCCCCAGCAAGCTGATCCAGGTGCGCTCGACCAACTCGCCGCAGTACAACAGCCAGTACGCCGGGCCTTTCGTGACGTATCAGTACTTCAACTACCCGGTCGGCTGGCACTTCCCCCGGCCGGACCTGACGAAGGTGAGCACCGCCGACCCGCGCCTTAGCCTGTGGGGCTGCATGGCCGTCATCAAGAACAACGGGCAGAACCTCGGCCACGACCTGGTCGGCGAGAACCGCAACCCCGAGGGCCAAAGCGCCGGCCGCGTCGATGGCTCGGCCCGGTGGGTGGGCTTCGCACAGATGGAGTCGTACCACGGCAGCGGTGTCATGTCGCACTGGCCCAAGCGGCCGTGAACTGAAGTGGAATCAGAGCGGCCCAGGGCGTCGGCTCTCCAGGCGCACAGCGGCGCGGCACTGGCTTGGTGTCAGCCCGGTGAGCTTCTTGAAGAACGTGGTGAGGTACGAGGTGTGCGCGAAGCCGGCGGCCTCGGCGATCTGCTTGAAGGGCTGGTCCGTCTCTTCCAGTAGATAGCGGACCCGCTCCACCCGCCGCCGCCAGACCTCGTCGCGCACCGTCCGACCCATCGCAGCCTTGAAACGCATCTCCAGCATCCGGCGGGACAGCGGCACGCCGGCGAACACCTCCGACACACCCACCTGACCGCCCGGCTTGCTGTGGATGATCTCCACCGCAAGCCGAACCATCGGGTCGGCCACCGCGAGGATGTCGGACGACCTCCTGGGCACCACGCCACGCGGCGGGACCAGCACCGGGTCCGTCGGCGTCGGCTGGCCCGCGAGCATCTTGGCCAGCAGCTCGCAGGCCTCGTAGCCGATGCGATCGGTCGCCTGCCGGACACTGGACAGCGGCGGGTCGGTAAAATCGCAGATCATCAAGTCGTTGTCCACGCCCACGATCGCCAACTCCTCGGGGATGCGGCGGCCGATACGGCGGGCGGCCAAAGACACGCGGTGGGCTACCCAATCGGTCAGGCAGAACACACCACAGGGCACGGGCAGACCGGCCAGAAAATCGAGCCGGCGCTGGTCCTCCGTGTCGGCGGCGGTGTGGGTGTTCAGTGTGGGGATCGGCGTGTCGGGCCGGGCCGAGGCGAGGGGCCGGGCAAACCCCGCTTGGCGGATGGGTCCAAACGGCGCGCGGCTCAGTCCCACTTGAGCGAAATGCGAAAAACCCCGCTGAAGGAAGTGGTCGGCCGCGAGCGCGCCCACCGCTCGCTCGTCGGAATGAAGCGACGCGCAGCCCACGAACTGTCGGCATGACGCCACCGTCACCGCTGGCAACCCCCGGTCGGCGATCGCGGCTGCGAGCTGGGGGCTATCGAAATACCCCACGATGCCATCGGCTTCGGCCAGGGTGCCCCACGCCTGGTCCGCGTGGTTGGCAAGCGACAGGTTCCACGCGGGGTGCTCACGGGCGTACTGCGCGACGCCAGCCAGCACATCTCGCGAGTAGGCCAGGCGATACTCCATGAACACCATGATCCGCAGCATCTGAGGCGGCGGTGTTGCGGGTGGTGTTGCGTCCGATAGTGTCATTGCGCCAGATTGTAAGATATTTACGCCCGATTCGTCTTGCGGGGGGTCGGATCAGGGGTACACTCGGTTGAGTGAGGATGGTGCTTCCCGCAAGCGACTCACGCGACCCGCTCACGTCGAGCATGGCATCCGTTTTAGAAGGAGCAATCTCATGAAGATGCATCACGTGTTACCCGCGTTGGTTGTAGCTGTCGGGCTTGTGTTCGCCAGCGAGGCACCCGCCTCGATAATCGCCAGCGATTCGTTCTCGACCGCAGGTGGTGCAGGAACCTATAACAGCGGCAGTCTCTATAACCAAAACCCGACGGTAGGCCTCAGTGGTTTTTCCGGCGCATGGGGCAATTCTAATACGCAAACTACCGGCGATATGGCCGCCCAAACCGGCGGACTGTCACACGTCCTGGTCACCGGCGGGACGCAGGCCGGCTCAGTCACCAGTGCCGGGGGCACCAGCACGCGAGGCGTATATCACCAATTGACCAGTGTGCCCAACAGCAGCACATACTACTTCTCGTTCCTCATGTCCTCGGCTGGCTCCCGGGTCGCCTCACTAGGCCTGCGCCAGCAAGGGGCCCACGACACAGCGGCGAGCAACACATCACTCGGCGGTGTCTCGGTCGGGTTCAGCGGCAGCAATATCGTCGCGTGGGTCAATGGCACAGCCACGACATCCATCATTTCTAACTACACCACTAATTCGACCTACTTCACCCTAGTCGAAATCCTCAACAACGGCGTGGGCAACAACGACACCGTCAACATCAAGATCTACGCCAGCGGGAACACCGACCTAAGCAACCCGAATGGCAGCATCTCGATTACCAATCAAGACGTCACCGGCAAACTCACCCACCTTGCCGCGATCAAAGGCACCGGCACAACCGGTGTCCACGCCAGCCTCGACGAGTTCCGCTTCGGCACAAGCCTCGCTTCAGTCGTCATCCCCGAACCCGCCAGCCTCGCGCTAATGGGCCTCGGCGGGCTGCTGATGCTTGGCAGGTCACGCAAGCAGGATTGATGGCGGGCGGGCAACGGTGACACAAAGCCGCGCGACTCGCGGCATGTCATGACGACATATACAGAGGCCGAGGGATAGCAATCCCTCGGCTTTTTCTTGCGCTATCTCTTGCGGTTTTCGTTGTGTTTCCCCCCGAAGCCCACGGCCGTCGGCCGTGGGTCCCCGGTCCCCACTACCCCCTCACACCGCAGCCACAAACCCGTCGCCGGGCGGGGCCTGGGTCTTTGTGAAGCGCGTGGGCGTGCAGCCGACCTGCTGGGTGAACCAGTGGCAAAACGCGCTCTGTGATGAGAAGCCCACCTGGTACGCCACTTCTTTGACGGGCATGTCGCCGCTCTGTAACAGGTGCCTGGCCTCGGAGATGCGGCGTTGGTGAAGGTGGGCTTTGGGGGTGTGGCCAAGATGGCGGGCAAACAGGCGGTTGAGTTGGCTGGTGCTCAGGCCAACCTTTGCCGCCACGCGGTCCACCTTCACCGCGTGTCGCAGGGGCAGGTATTCCAGATGCTCCAGCGCGAGGAGCACCCGTTCGTCGGGCACCTCGTGCAGGGAGGGGTAGACCTGCCGCGCCGCCAAGGCGCGGATCGCCGCCTGTTGCCACTGCAGCAGCAGCCGTTTGCCCTCCAGAAACGTCTCGGCCTCGACACGGACCGACACGCGCGAACGCCACTGGGGCAGCGGGTCGTCCTGCAGGTGCGTGCGGGAGAAGTCCAGCAGCCGCTGCGCCTCTTCTCGCAGTGCGGGGAAGTTTACCGAGGGCAGAACCACCGGCAGGCCATGGTCGAACAGCGCCCGGCCATCGGGCCAATGGGCCTTCCAACACACCGACAGCAGCACCGCATCCTCGGAAAAGGTCTGCACCCGCTCGCCCACGGGCAAAAACACCCAGTCCCCCGCCTCAGCGACGATGGCCGGGCCGGTTTTCAAACGCACGCGGACCGTGCCCTGCTGGAGCAGCCAGGCGCTCAAGTCCGGGTTGCTCCGCTTGCCCTGGCCATCGGGTGGGACGGGGGCTTGGTACACCCAGTTGAGGGCGATCACCAGCGAAGACCAGTCCGCCAGCCGTAACACCCGGTGGGATTCGGATTTAGCCGCGTGCGCCATACCAGGATTATCGTCATTGCAGACCACTTCGCAAGACCGATGCGCAGTTTGAGCAAGTATTTGCGCTAATCTGACAAGGGTCTTTCGTTGTCCGGGGTAAGCACGGGGTACATACTAGAGGCAGTAATTGTAAGGCTCGGCCCAGCGTGGGCCAGCGTTTTAGTGATTCACTCAAACTGCGGAGGATATACCCATGCAGACACGACAACTTTGTAACGGCTTGGCGATGGTACTGGCGACAGCGGTGTCGGGTTCGGCCTCGGCCGCCCTGCTGCCTGCCCACGAGCAATTCCTGGCGGCCGACTATACCGCTGACGTCAGCGTCATTGGCCAGGACGGCGGAACCGGGTTTACGGGCAACTGGAGCCAGACCGGCGGCCTGTCCGCTGATGTTGACTTCCAAGTCCGCTCGACCGGGCTGACCTACACCGACCTCCAAACCGCGGGCGGTGCGTTGGAGCACTTCCGTACCTCCGGCGGACCGGGCACCAAAGTGGCCAGCCATAGTTTCTCCTTCACACCACTCTCAATCAGTGGCTCGAACGTGATGTACTTGGGCTTCCTATTTGATGTGACCAGCGGCGCCGAGTTCACGCTGACCTACAACACCGTCTCCAATCGAAACACGCGATTTGTGGTGGGAGCGGGCGGCGCGGTGAGTGTGATCGGCGGTGGAAGCGATGGCAGCACCATGAACCTTGGAACCGCTGCGTCGGGAACCAACATGATCCTCCTGCGTGCCACGGACAAGACCTCCGGTACACCTAACAACGCGTTCTATGACGATGTCGAGGTCTGGCTTAACCCGAACCTCTTGAACCTCGGCACAGCGGGTGCCACAGGCTCAGCCATCATCTCCAAGTTTAATGGCAACAACATTGACACGCAGCCAAACGCACTGACTCTGACATCTTCCCTATCGACCGGACAATCTTTCAGGATCGACGAGTTCTTCGTGACCGACGACCTGAGCACGGTGGCCATCCCCGAACCCGCCAGCCTCGCGCTGATGGGCCTTGGTGGCCTGCTGATGCTCACCCGGTCACGCCGGGCGTGATGGCGTCCGGCCAACCCTGACACACCCGCATGAACCGTTGCATGCAACGACGCGAACCAAAACTAAGGCATAGCGCATCAGAACCAAAGGATAGCGCACCAAAGCCGAGGGATTGCCATCCCTCGGCCTCCCCCTGCGCCACCCCACACACCCCCCGCACACACCCCGTGCGCTCCCCGCACGGTTTTACCCTCATCGAACTCCTCGTCGTCATCAGCATCATCGCCATACTCATCGCCCTGCTGCTCCCGGCCCTCATGGCCGCACGCGATTAGGCCCGGCGGGTCAAGTGCATGGGGCAGGTCCAGCAGCTCCTGATCGCGTCGCACACCTACGCCACGGATCACCTCGGCTGGTTCCCCTACCGCGGCACGGGCCCGGACTGGCCTTGGGACCTGACGACCGCGACAGCCGACCTGCGCGAGACGTTCGTCGAGCCGTACTTCGGTGATCGGCGGGATGTGATGTTCTGCCCCAGCAGCCTGATCGAGGTGCGCTCCCCGTCCTCAGCCCAGTTTCGGCCGCAGTATGCCGGGCAATGGATCACCTACCAGTACTTCAACTTCCAAGGCAGTTGGCAGTTCCCCCAGCCGGACCTCACGCGGGTCAACACCGCCGACCCCCGGCTAAGCCTGTGGGGTTGCATGACCGTGATCAAGTACCGCGGCTCGATGGTGGGCCAGAACCTCGCGCACGACCTGGTCGGCGAGAACCGCGACCCCGAAGGCCTCAACGCCGGCAAGATCGACGGCTCAGCCCGCTGGGTAGGTTTCAACGACACCGAGATGTATCACCGGGCCCACGACGTCGAGGCATACTGGCCAACCCGCCCATAAGCCTCAGCCCGCGACACCCCCGCCGCACCCCCGTTTAGCCGCGGGCGTCCGCCCGGGCTGTCACCCCGCGCGCGCCCCACTACACCCCCGTACAGCCCCGCGGCCA
>JBGTLW010000391.1:0-20948 GCA_041743835.1 Phycisphaeraceae bacterium
TCGAGAAGCCCATGGCCCGGAACCACGCCGAGTGCGCCCGCATGGTCGGCGCGTTCGCGGCGCGTGGGGTGCCGCTCTTCGTGGCGTACTACCGCCGGGCACTGCCCCGGTTTGTGGAAGCGAAGCGGCTGATCGAAAGCGGCGCGATCGGCAAGGTGAGTTCGGTCACCGTCCGCTGCACCGAGCCCCGCCACCGTGGCGTGGACCGGGAGAATCTGTCGTGGCGGCTGGTCGCGGAGCTTTCGGGGGGCGGCATCTTCTTTGACCTGGGCTCACACATCCTCGATGCCGTGGACTTCATGCTCGGGCCGATCACGGCCGTGGCTGGCGAGGCGCGTAACGTCGGCCACGCGTATGACGTGGAAGACTGCGTCTCAATGCACTGGGCGCACGGCTCGGGTGCCACCGGCGTCGGGCAGTGGAACTTCGCGAGCGATCAGCGCCAGGACCGTATCACTATCGACGGCACCGATGGGCAGGTCAGCCTTGCGTGTTTCGCGCACGACCGCCTCACCGTCCGCCGGGGCGATGAGGTCAGCGAGCAGGCGTACCCCGACCCCAAACACATCCAGCAGCCGTTGATCCAGACGATGGTGAATGAACTGCGTGGCCTCGGGCAGTGCGTTAGCACCGGCACCTCCGCGGCACGCACCGCTGCGGTGATGGACGCGGCAACATGGGGTTACTACGGCGGCCGCAGCGACGCCTTCTGGGAACGCCCAGAGTCCTGGCCCGGCCGACCACCCCGGAAATGACGGGAGGGTGACTGCAGCACGTGGGGTGATGCGTTACCCGGACTGGACCGGGTCGAACACCCCCGCTGCTTCCAGCGTCGCGGCCATGCGCACAAGGGCGGGCAACGAGGGGGCCGCCATCTTCTGCATCACATGCGAGCGATGGACTTCGATGGTTTTGTGAGACAGGCCCAGATTCCCCGCGATCTGCTTGTTGAGCTGGCCTTCCACGACCATGCTCATCACCTGCTTCTCGCGCGGGGTGAGCCGATCGTATCGCTCGCGGATGTGCTGCTGATGGCTGTGGGTGTCGCGGTTCTCGCGGTCGATGCGCATGGCATTATGCACACGGTCAAGCAGTGCGTGATCCGAGAAGGGCTTTTCAAAGAAGTCCAGCGCCCCGCTCTTCAGTGCGCGGACAGCCTGAGGCACATCGCCGTGGCCCGTGATCACAATGGTCGCCAGGTCGTACCCCTGTTCGATCATGCGGTCGTACATGTCGAGACCCGACAGCCCCGGCATGCGGATGTCCACGACGAGGCAGCCCGACATGTCTTCATGGCAGAAGTCCAGAAACGCCTGCCCCGACTCGAAGGTCTGCGCACGCAGCCCCGCAGACTCGATCAGCCATTGCAACGACTCACGTACCGCTTTGTCGTCGTCCACCACATAGACGGTCTGCAACAAATCCATAACAAACGTTCCCACGAGAAAATATGAATCGCACCGCAACCAGAATACGGCAGACACCTGCCATACCCTGCCCACCCCCGGAAACCACCGGAAACCCCCGGACTTCCCCCGGACATCCCCCCGAGTTTCCCCCGGATCACGCCGACACCGATTCTAAGGGATCAGCAGCGTGATGTAGGGACGATTTTCAGTGGAAGCCCCTAAATCGGGCAATTTCATCGGTAACTGCGGGAAAAACCTTACTCCCTTGCCTCAATTCCGGGCAGCCGGAGGTGGAAAGTCATCCCACATTCGGGGTTCCGGGTGGCCCAGAGCCGGCCCTGATGCGCTTCCGCGAGGGATTGGGAGATGTTAAGCCCCATGCCCATGCCGCTGGCCTTGGTTGTGAAAAAAGGGTCGAAGATGTGGTTCAATTGGTCGGGGGTCACGCCGATGCCACCATCCACCACCTGCACGTGGACCCGATGATGTGTCGGCTCATGCAGGGTCACGATGGTCACGGCCGAGTCCGGCCCGGCTTGCGCATTAGCCTGTGTGGCCTCGATCGCGTTGCGCAGCAGGTTGAGGATGATCTGCTCGATCTGGATCTGGTCCGCTTCGACTTGGGGTAAATCCCCCGCCAACTTCAAGCGGATCGCAACGCCAGCCTCCCGCGCATCGTGCTCCATCAGGCCCACCGCCTCGCGCACGGTGTGGTTGATGTCGGTAGCACGCCGCTTGGGGTCGCCCTTCTTCACAAACTCCCGCAGCCGCTGGATGATCTGTCCGGCCCGCTCGGATTGCTGCCCCGCCCGCCGCAGCGCATCGAGCAACTGAGCCTCATCCACCTGGCCGCGATCGAACCGCCGGAGGCAGCCGCTGATGTAGTTGCTGATCGCGGCGAGCGGCTGATTGAGTTCGTGCGCCAGCCCCGACGCCATCTCTCCCATCGTGGACAGCCGCGCCACGTGCGCCAGCTCTGCCTGGTGCTCGCGCTGGAGTTGTTCCTGTCGTCGTAGCTCGGTGATGTCGCGTTGGATGGAGACCCAGTGGGTGATCGCTCCGAAGGCATCTCGCACCGGGGCGATATGCCATTCGAGGTGGAAGGGTTTGCCATCCTTGCGGTAATTGGTTGTGTGGCCGTGGAACGGCTCACCCGCTTTGAGGGCCTCACGCACGCGATCAAGCACGGGTCGATCTGTCGCCGGGCCTTGCAACATGCGGGGCGTCTGGCCGATCGCCTCGTCCTTGGTGTACCCGGTGAGCCGTGTGAAGGCGGGGTTGACGTAAAGGATGCGCGGGCCGGGCAGGTCGATCGTGGCATCGGTGATGACGACGGAATCGCCGACCTGATCGATGGCGGCTTGCACAAGTTTCAAGGCATTTTCAGTCTGCTTGTGGTCGGTCATGTCACGGAACACGATCACGCCGCCCATCACCTGGCCGTGCTCATTGACCAGCGGCCTTGCGTTGATGCTAAGCGTGTGGGCGGCCAGGTCGCCGTCGCGGCGGACAAGCAACTCAGCCTCATCGACCGGCTCGCCCGCGATCGCCCGCGCAAGCGGCAGGTCCTCCGGCCGATACATCGTTTTGCCATCGGGCATGTAGCAACGGTATGCGTCTGGCCAGCGCTCGATCGGCAGGTTCTGCGCGCCCAGGCCGATGATCTGTGTCGCGGCCTTGTTCCAGATGAGGAACCGGCCCTCACTGTTCGCCACGATCACGCCCTCGGCGGTGTTGTCCAGCATCAACTCAAGGATGTCCGACTGCTCACGCAACGACCGGGCGATCTGCTCGCGCTCGGCCACCTCCACCTCTAATCGCTTATTCACCTCCTCCAACTCGGCGGTGCGCGTCTGGACACGTTGCTCGAGCTCGGCATTGAGAGCGCGGACCTGCCCCTCGGCACGGACACGGTCGGTGATGTCCGTCACCATGTTGACCACACCGGCGAAACGGCTCTGCGCGTCGAAGGTTGACGTGGATGAAAAAATGGTCCAGACCTCACCGCCATCGGAGCGTCGCAGGCGGAACTCCCGCTGCTCGGAGACCCCGGATTCCCGCTGCCGCAGCCAGGCCTCCGCCGCGGGCCGATCAGCCTCATGGATGTACGCCAACAGGTTGGCCCCGATCATCTGCTCGGGAGCGGCGAGGAGCATACGGGCCATGCGGCCGTTGGCCTGTGTGGTCTGGCCCTTGGCGTCGATGACCCAGACCCCCTCGTAGGCGGTGTCGATGATCTCACGGTACCGCTTCTCGCTCGCGCGCAGCGCTTCGTCCGCGAGGAAGCGCTCGGTCACGTCCTGCACAAACGACAGCATGGAAGATGGGGCGCCGGTTTCATCGCGCAGGACCGTGGTGATCCATTCGCAGTGCACGATCTGGTTGGAACGGGTGTAGTTGCGGTTGCGCACGATGACCGCGTTGGTCTCACCCGCGAGCAGCTTGGATGTGAACTCGCGCACCCGCGGCAGGTCGTCGGGGTGGACAAAGGCCCAGTCATCCCAAGCCTTGCCCATCACCTCTGACACCGGCCAACCAAAGATCTCCTCGGCCCGGCCGGACCAGCGAATGACACGCCAACGCTCGTCCCATTCCACCACGGCTACCGGCAGGTGGTCGAAGTAGAGGTTAAGACGCTCGTGCGCTTGCCGCAGTTCCCGCTGCGCCCGCTCGTATTCGGTGACATCGCTGATGAATCCCTCGAGAAAATCGACCCGGTCACCCTCGAAGATCGCCACGCCGGTCTCATTGGCCCAGAGCCAGCGCCCGTCGCGGTGCTTGAGGCGGTAGCGCAGGTTGAAGGGCTGACGCAGCCGGATCGCCTCGCTGACCCCGACTGTCACGCCCCGTACATCATCGGGATGGAACAGGTCCACAAAACTGATGCGGTCGGCCATGAAATCAGCGGCCGTGTAACCGGTCAGCTGATAGACCGACTCCGTGATGTAAAGCATGTGGTAGCGGGAATCATTGCGGCAGAGGTAGATGACGCCGGGGGCATTCGCAGCCAGCAAACGCAGGTGCTCATGGCTTAAGGCAGGCGAGGCAGTCATGCCACCCGATGGACCATCACCCTCACCGATCCTCACCCCCGCGGCTGCACACTGCTGCTCCAACTCAGCCACGCGGCGGCGCAGCAAGGCCAGCTCTTGCAGGGGGTTTGGCGTTGGGATTTGCGAGTCTGGCATGAATGCCCCCGAGCGTAAGTGGTCAGCCCAATCGTGAAACCAAGGCCTTGACGCGTGCCGGATCGACCGCGCCATCGACGCGGCCGTGATGCTTAAACGATGTACCCACGATGAAACCATCGGCGAAGGGGGACAACGCATCGACCGTCTCTGCCGTCGCACCGCTGCCGACAAACACCGGCGTGTCGCCCGCGGCCTGCTTCACCCTGGCCACGGCCTCGGGGTCCGTCGGCGCGCCGGTGCCCCAGCCCGAGACGATAATCCCATCCGCCAGCCCGCGGTGGATCAGCTCGTCCACTTCCTCCGCAATCGGCCGAGCAACCAGAGGCGCCGCGTGCTTGACCTGCACATCAGCCAGCACTTTCACGTGGCCAGCATGGAGCGCTCGACGATCCCGCATCAGCCCGGCCGCGATGCCCTCGATCAAGCCCTGGTCCGTCACCGTCGCGCCGGTGAGCACGTTCACACGGATGAACTGAGCGCCCACAGCCGCGGCGATCGCCAACGCTGATCGGCCGTCATTTCGCAGCACATTGATCCCGAGCGGCAAGCGTGTGGCGTCGCGCACCGCGGCGGCGAGCACCGACATCGCGGCGACGGTCTGCGCACCGACGCGGCCCTTGTGAAACGGCACATCCCCGAAGTTCTCGATCATCAGCCCGTGGACACCGCCCGTCTCAAGCGCCCGGCAATCGGCCAGCACCGCATCGCGGATCGCGCCCATGTCCCCGGCGAACGCAGGCGAGCCGGGCAGCGCGGGGAGATGGATCATCCCGATCACCGGCTTAGGTACATCACGCCATTGCTCGCAGATCCCGGTCGCGCCCATGACCCCACGTTATCCGGCCTCACCAGCCCGGACAACCGCCGGCCCGCCTGTTCGCGTGGGGGAACCTTGACCCGGCCCCCTTTGGTGCGGATACTGTGACGTACTGATGTCAGCCGTTGGCATCCGTTTGGGCTGTGGCACGGGTGGCCGTATGAGCCGCCATGCCGGGCGGGTTCCGTGATCGCACGGGCCCTGTGGGTTCGATCCCCACGCCGGCCTGTTCTCCAGGTCTGAAGCCCGCCCGATGAGCGATCGGCGCATGGCTGGAGGTGTCCTGTTCGCCGATCGCTCGTTGGACCCCCTTTATGCTTCCAAGCGAACCGGCCCGTCGCCCGCAACTCGGCTTCCTCTACCTGCACCCCTACCGCGTCCAGGGCATCTCGATCGCCGGCGAGGAAAGCGCGATACACATCCCCGAGTTGGATGTGTGCTTTGACATGGGTGTGTGCGAGAAGCCGATGCTCACGGCGAACTTTGTGGCGCTAAGCCACAGCCACATGGACCACACCGCAGCCATCGCCTACTACTTCTCCCAGAGAAACTTCCAGGGGATGGGCACGGGCACGCTGCTCTGCCACGCTACGCTGGAGAAGCCGCTCCACAACCTGATGCAAGCGTGGGTCGATATCGAGTGCCAGCGCACGCCTTACAACATCATCCCCATGACCGACGGGCAGGAGCAGCAGGTCAAGAACAACATCTCCCTGCGGGCTTTCGAGACCCGGCACACCGTGCCGTCCCTCGGCTATGTCGCGATGGAGAAGCGTTCCAAGCTGCGGGAAGAGTTCGTCGGCCTGTCGCAGGAGCGCCTCGTTGAGTTGAAGAATGGCGGCACCGAGATCACACAGCGGCTGGAGATCCCGCTGGTCGCGTACACCGGCGATACCGCGTGGGGCCCACACTTCGAGAAGGCAGAGGTGATGAACGCCAAAATCCTGATCACCGAATGCACCTTCATGGAGCCGGGCGACCACAAACGTGCAGCGATCGGCAAGCACCTGCACCTTCAGCACATCGTCGATCTGCTGGAGGCAAGCACCGCGGAGGCGATCGTGCTGACACACCTGTCACGCCGGACGCATATCGTGGCTGCGCGTGAGCTGATCGATCGCATGGTCCCCCCGCGACACCGCGATCGGCTGTTCATCCTGATGGACAGCCGGACCAACCGTCAGCGGTATGAGAATCAGGTCGCCGCAGTCGCTGCCCAGAATCCGGGCTGACAGACCTGTCGTAAGGAACGGCCTGCGTCGATCAAACAAGTTTGTACACCCGCAAATGTGCCCCGCGTTGTCGCACCATCCCGTGTGCAGGAGTGTCCATGCCGCCGAGCGTCGGAGTCATTGCAGTGGGGGCGGGCCTCGCTGAGTGTGCCGCGGAGTTAGCGGAAGAACTCGCCCTGCCGACCGATGCGGACGCGGATGTGCTGTTGGTGCTGACGCAAGACCGCATCGAGTGCCGTGTCCAGCGGGGGGACGCAGTGCTCGTCGCCGCCAACCCCACGTGGATCGACCTCACCGCCATCGACACGGCCTCCGGCCCCGGGCGATCACTCCAGAACCCGATGCTCAAGGCCGTCGGCATCCGCAAGGGCGACCCCACCCGCCCGCATGTGCTCGATGCCACCGGCGGATTCGGGGAAGACGCGTGGCTGCTCGCGGCAGCGGGGTGTGATGTCACCGTGTGCGAGCGTCACCCCGCCCTCTTTGCCTTGCTGCGTGACGCGATTCAACGGGCCTCCATCACACAACCCACCATCGCCAGCCACATCGCCGTGCGACACGCGGACGCGATTGACGTGTTGGCTGGTTTCGGAGATACCCCAGCCACACCCCCAGCCACACCCCCGCCCTTCACGGTCATCTACCTGGACCCGATGTTTCGTGTCCACCGCAAGACCGCGCAGCGCAAGCCCATGCGGTTGGCGGAGATGCTCCTGTGCGACGAACCCGATGACGCGCCTACGCTGCTGGCCATAGCTTTGGCCACATCCGCTCGCCGGGTGGTCGTCAAGCGGCCGCGCAAGGCCCCCGCCCTGCCCGGCCCCCCGCCGCTCACCAGCCACCTGGGGAAAGCGCTCCGCTTTGACGTTTACCGCCCGGCCGGTCTTTCGCACGACTAGAATGAGCCAAGAACCTCCACGTCTTTCCAACGAAGGAGATGATGAGATGAACCGTATCCTCGCCCCGATTGATTTCTCTGACATCACCGACGCGGTCATCGAGCGGGCCGCGGCTCTGGCGAACGCTTTTGGCGGACGAATCTGGTTGATGCACGTCGTCCCGCCGGACCCCGAGTTTGTGGGCTACGAGGCCGGGCCACAGTCCGTGCGCGACGCCCAGGCCGAGCGTTACCGCGAGGAGCACCGCCAACTCCAGGAGCGAGCAGAACAACTGACCGCCAGTGGCGTGTCCTGCGAATCCTTGCTGGTCCGAGGCGTGGTTGTGGACGAAGTACTCGACCACGCGACACGGCTGAACATCGACACCATCGTGCTCGGGTCTCACGGCCACGGTGCGCTCTACCAACTCCTGCTCGGCAGCTCGACCGAGGCCATCCTGCGCCAATCGCCCTGCCCCGTGTGCATCATCCCGGCCACGCGTCCGCAATCGTGACGTGCCTCCCCATCCGGGTCCCACCTCTTCAAAACGCGGCCTAGTCGCTTGAGATAGCGGTTTGGCTTAAACTCTGGCGCTTGGTTGTACCGCCCTCCCCCGGAGATATTGATGTCCCGCCGCCTTAACCCGCTCCCACAGCTTGTGCTTGACCGCTTAAACCTCATCAGCGGCAAGGTTGACCAACTTATCTGGGACCACACGCAGACGCTGGAGGTCTCGGGTTCCGACGTGTTTGAGGATGTCATCGATGCCAAGGCCGCGGCCAGACTCAAGTACAAGCCTGTGACCGCGGGCGAGTTTTTCGGCAAGCCGGAGAACACCTGGGCCCACCGCTGGTTCAAGCTCCGCATCCCAGCCGCGAAGCCCGGCGAGCGCGGTAAGCGCTTCCTCCGCTGGGCCAGCCAAGGCGAAACGACCGCGTTCATCGATGGCGTGCCGTGGGCCGGTTTGGACGTGGGCCACGCGACCTGCCCCCTGCCCGACGCGGCTGCGACCATCTACCTCGACACCGGGACCTGGATCACCGGCATCTGGGTCCCCGGGGCCGAGCGCATCGGGTGTCACGGCCTGCGGTTCGATGCGGCGGAGCTGTGCATCCGCAACACCACCGCGTGGGACCTCAAGTGGGATATCGACGCGCTCAAGCAGCTTGCGCAATTACTGATGAAAGACGACAACGTGGTCACGCCGGGCGTCGGCTTCCACCCGCCGTTTGAATCGGTATCGCCCCTGCTCCGCAAGTTGACACGCCACCTGGATGAGGCGTGTGACGCGTGGGTGGCGGGTGGTGCCCCCGCGATGCACCGCGCGACACGCGCGATCTTCAAGGACATGCCCGCGGAGCAGTGGCAGCCCAGTGCCGTGCTGGCTGGCCACGCACACATCGACGTGGTCTGGCTCTGGCCAGAGACCGCGACGCGTCACAAGAACGTCCACAGCTTCGCGTCACAGTTGCGGATGACCGAGGCGTACCCCGAGATGGTGTTCGTCCACAGCACGCCCGCGGTGTATCGCGCGGTGGCAGAAGACGCGCCGGGCCTGATCCCGCAGATCAAGGAGCGGATCAAGTCCGGCCAGTGGGAGATCATGGGTGCGTTCGAGGTCGAGCCCGATGTGAACATGCCGGCCGGCGAAGCGCTGGCGCGCAGCGTCGTCTATGGCAACCGCTACATCGAAGCGTTCAGCGGCAAGCCGAGCACCGTCTGCTGGATCCCCGACGTGTTCGGCTACAGCAACTGCCTGCCGCAGGTCCTCGCCCTCGGCGGGGTCACACGCTTCTACACCCAGAAAATGACCTGGTCCAGCGTCACACGCTTCCCGTACACCAGCTTCATCTGGAAGGGCAGCGACGGCCACAGCGAGATCACCACCCACCTGGCGACCACCGGATACAACGGCGAGGTCAAACTCGAAGACAACCGCAAAGCACTGAGTCTCCACCAGCAGTGCGATATCCACCCCGCATCGCTCATCGGCACGGGCTACGGCGACGGCGGCGGCGGCCCCGCGGAGTTCGTGGCCGAACGCGCGCGACGCTTTAAGAACCTCGCGGGTGCGCCCAAACACAAGTGGCAGACCAGCGACGCGTTCTTCCGCGACCTGGAGAAGGCCAAAGACAAGTTGCCCGTCTATCAGGGCGAGCTGTATCTCGAGTATCACCGTGGCGTGCTCACCTCACAAGCCGAGTTCAAACGGCTGTATCGCGCCTGCGAGACATCGCTGCTGACGCACGAGGCGCTGCGCGTGGTGGATGGCGGCGAGCCGTTGGGCGAGGCCGCGTGGCTGCGTGTCCTGTTCGGACAGTTCCACGACGCGCTGCCCGGCAGCTCGATCACGCGGGTGTACGACGAGTTGGAGGCGGAGTATTTGCAGATCCTCGATCGCGAATCGACCGCGGTGAAGTCAGAGCTCGGCAAGGGCGGGCGCAAGGCCGCTGGGCCGGTGGTATTCAACCCGCTTGCTCAGCCGCGCTGCGTGTTCGTCGATGCGGGCAAAGCGGGCCAGGCTGTGCTGAATCTCCCCGCACTCGGGACCGCGAGGCTCAGCGATGCGGCCCAAGCCCCGGCGGTCACCGCTTCCACCACACAGCTAGACAATGGCATCGTCAAGGCCAAGTTTAGCGCTAAGGGCCAACTCACCGGGCTGGCTGTCGATGGCAAGGCGTTGGACATCACCGCGCCTGCGGGCCTGAGCCTGTCGCACGACCAGCCCCACGCCTACGACGCTTGGGAAATCGATCACTACACCTCGAAAACCGCCCAACCGGTTGCGGACAAGCTCACGCTGAAGCTGACCGAAAGCAGCAAGCTCCGCGCGACGCTCGAAGGCTCAGCCGCCATCGGCAAGAAGAGCCGTGTAATGCTTCGCTACATCCTCGAAGCCGGCAGCCGGCACCTGAAGGTTGAAGCCCTTATCGATTGGCAGGAAACACAGTCACTGCTCAAGTACCACGTCCCCACCGGCTACCGTGGACGGTTCGCGACGTTTGGCTGCCCGTTCGGGTCGATCAAGCGGCCACAGGTCCCCGGCGTGCCCGCGGATGAGGCGATGTGGGAGGTCACGGGCAACCGCTGGGCCGCCGTCCACGACGATGCCGAGCAGGGCTTGGCGCTCATCGCCGAGGCGAAGTACGGGTACTCCTGCTTCGAGGGCGATCTTGGCCTGTCGCTGCTTAAGTCCGCAAAGCACCCCGACGCTGTCGCCGACATGGGCGAACACACCATCCGCTTTGCGATTGGTCAGCACCACGCCGCGTCCCGTGATGGTGTCGCCTCCACCGCGTGCGCCGCCGACGCGCTGTACACGCCCGTGGTCATCGCCGAGCAGGGCACGGAACGCACGCCGCCGTTCACGCTCGAAGGCGTCGGCTCGCTGTGCCCCTCGTGGGTGTGTCCCGCTGAGACGGGTCCGGGCTACGTCATCCGCCTGCACGAGACCGCCGGCACATCAGGCACCCTGACGCTCAAACTCGCCAAGCCCTCTCGCGGCGTCACGCTGATAGACTTCCGCGAGAAGAAGCTGAGCACCGTGCCACAACCCATCAAGCGCGACGCCAACACCTACGCGATCCCCTACGGCCCATACCAGGTCGTCAGCGTCCGCGTGCGCTAACGCAACGGCCTAATCGCATGTGATGAAATAGCCCGGCCGCTACACGGGCTTGGCCGGACTCTCGGGCCGCGCGGACGTTGTCCGCGTGCTATTTGCGCATGTGACTTGCGACGGTGTGGCGCCGAGATTTGCTGGATTCACCAGCGGTGCGGATTGGGGCCGAACTTTGCGTCGTAGAACGGTGCGGTCATGCGTCCGGGCGGGGCGACCTTGTCGATGGCCTTGCGGTCGGCCTCGGTGACCTCGACCCCGATCGCGCCGAGGTTGTCTTGCAATTGCGCCATCGTGCGAGGGCCGATGATGGGGCTGGTGATGCCGGGCTGATGCATCGTCCACGCCAAGGCAAGCTGGCTGACGGTACAGCCCTTGCTGCTCGCCAGTTCTTCCAGACACTCGACGATGTCGTAGCCCTTGTCCGAGTTGAGCAGCGTGCCTGAGCGGAAGTGTTTGCCCTCACCAAAGCGGCCATCCTCCGGCGCTGCCCCGCCGCGGCGGTACTTCCCGGTGAGGAAGCCGCCCGCCAAAGGCGACCACGGGATCAGCCCCAAGCCGTACGTCTGTGCCATGGGGATCAGCTCGCGCTCGATCCTGCGATCCAGCAGGTTGTAGGGCGGCTGCTCGGTGACGAAGCGGTTGAGGCCCAGTTCTTTCGAGCACCACAGGGCATCGACCACCTGCCACGCGGCAAAGGTTGAGGTCCCGATGTACCGCACCTTGCCGGAGCGGATCAGGTCGTCGAAAGCCCGGAGCATCTCGTCGGTTGCACAGTCCGGGTGCGGGCGGTGGATCTGGTAGAGGTCGATGTAGTCGGTCTGCATGCGTCGCAGCGATGCGTTGCACTGCTCGATGATTTGCCTGCGGGAGTTGCCCCACTGGTTCGGGTCGAGCCTGGCGTGCAGCTTCGTGGTGGGCGGGTCGCCCGCGCCTTCCTTGAACATGTTGCCGTGACACTTGGTGGCCAGCACGATGCGATCGCGGTGGCCGTTGCGTTTGAGCGCTTCGCCGGTGACACGCTCGGACGATCCGGTGGAATAGACGTTGGCGGTATCGAGGAAATTGATGCCCGCTTCTATGGCACGGTCGATGATGAGGTAGGAGTCCTCCGGCGTGGTCTTGGCTGGGTCGCCGAACATCATGCACCCAAGACACAGCGGGCTGACCCGGATGCCGGTCCGGCCGAGGTAACGATACTCAAAGTCCATCGGATAGCCTCCTTTGGGGTTAAGGCAGGCCATGTTACAGTCAAATGTGCAGGCCGTGGCTTAAGCGCTCAGGCCGCCAGCGGTCGTGCGATACCCAAGGCCTGTGCCGGGGCCGGGCGATGGGGTCCGGGCCAGCCGTGACGCCCAGAGAGCGGGCGGATCAGCCGTCGCGGCGAGGCCCCCGCGATGAGGTGCCGCAGCCGCCGCCCCATCAGGGTGCGCAGCGCCAGATAAAGGCCAAACGCATAGGCAAATAACAGGTAGATCAGGAACACCGCGGACAGGGTTACGAGCATGATGCGGCTCCTGCGTGGACGGATAAAGAGACCAAGCCCGCCAATGGGCATTTATGTTATCGACCCGTCCCCTGCGGATGCGCCAGTTTTTTGATGGCTGTTCCAACGACGTGTTGACACACTCAGGCCAAATCCACGTGATCCTCACGCAGCAGATCGTTGCCACGCACCGCCAGGGCCAAAGCCCGGCCGATCAGGCTGTGCAAACGCGATGCGGGGATCCCCGTGCCCGGCCGCTTCACCGTGAGGTCTCCAGCCGTGAGCACATGCCCCGCAGGAAGGTCGCGGGTGACACAGACGCTCTGCCGCGAAACACGTCGAACATCCCGCTCAACCGGCAACACCCGCTTCACGGCGGGGCCCATGACCATTTCCGCGTCACGCACTCGGCGGACGTAAGCCGTCAGTTCCTCCGCGTTGAGGCTGGCGGCGTGGTCCGGCCCGGGTGCGGATTTGTCATGGGTCAAGTGCTTCTCCAGCACCACCGCCCCCGCTGCCACCGCCAGTGCGCCGGTGTCCACTTCGGTGGTGTGGTCTGAATACCCAATGGGTACCCCCAGCGCCTCCCGCATGACCGCCAAGGCCCCCAAAGCCGCGTCCTCACGGGCTGTGGGATAGCTTGAAACACAATGCAACAACGCCCCGCCCGCCATCGGGGATGCGGGGTCCGTAGCCATGGTCCGAAGCATCAGCGCAGCGGGGGTGAGTTCTTCCAGGTCGCATGTGCCGGTGGAAATCAGCATCGGCCGACCAAGCGTTGCGGCGGCGTCCAGCAACGGCTGGTTGACCGCGTCCGGCGAGGCGATCTTCACCGCATCCACCCCAAGCTCCGCCAAATCCTCGATATCACAGGGGCTAAAAGGCGTCGCGATGAAGAGCAGCCCGTGCTGCCGTGCCCGCTCCGCGATCGGCATCAGTTGCGCAACGCCCAGCGCGAGCCCCGCCAGCAGCCGCCGGGCATCTTCAGCCTTACCCGCCTGATAGGACGCGAGCACGGCCTGGTTCGACAGCAGGCGATCGGGGTGGAACAACTGCACCTTAATCGCATCCACCCCAGCGGCCGCAGCCGCATCAACCAGCGACAGCGCGATGTCCAACCGACCGTCGTGGTTCACACCAAGCTCTGCGATGACACCAACCCGTGGTGCCGAGGTGGCGGTTGCGATCTCGAATAATGAGTGCGGCTGTGTCATCCCCCCCATCATCGGCCACTGCCCCCCCGCAACCCCACACCCCCGCCCCCCCCCCCCGGAGGCCCCCGCAAACCACCGCAAGTCCTCGGATACCCAGACGCCGGAGTCGCGTACCGTCAAAGCGAACACGCTGATTGCTCACCCGTCATGAAAAAATCTGCTCGCGATGCTCGCACACGTCGCATGGCTGGTGATCGTCGCGCAATCCGCTACAATCCCCCTCCCACGGACCGGGTAGCTCAATGGTAGAGCATCGGCCTTTTAAGCCGCTGGTTGCGGGTTCGAGTCCCGCCCCGGTCAATAAAGCTGTAGTGCGCGCGTTGATGATTCTTCGCGAAGCTGTATCAAGTTGCATGTCATCACCCGTTTTCCTTTCTTTTTCAAGGGAATCTGTCAACAGCACGCCATCGGCCTGCAACGCAGTATAGCAGCTTCCACCGCCTGACTGCACCGCATTCTGCACCGCTTTTTGCACCGCTTTTGCGTAGTCGTCATCACGCACAATGGCGTAATGCTCCAAGGCGACTTTCGGGCTGTTGCCCAGCCACGCGGTCACCACGTGGATCGGGAACGAAGCCAGCAATTCCGTCTCCCGGCTGGCCCGCAGGTTCTGGAACAGCTTGGGCCACGGCGTCAGGCCCGCCCGCTTGATGAGCCGGTGGAAGTGCGTCCGCAGGTTCGTGGTGTTCCGCTGGTCGCCGAGGACATACTCGGCCCCCGACTCGGCCAGCTCGAACGACTCGCGAAGGTGCGGCATCAACTCGGGGAAGATCGGCACATGGCGGACGCCGCCCCCCGCGTGATGCTCGGTCTTGCTGGCGTGGACGGTGAAGCGGTCCCGGTCCCACAGCACATCGGCCCACTTCAGGCGGTTGAGCTCGGACGGCACACGCAGGCCACCGTAGCGTGCCAGGGCGATGATGAGCCGCCACTCGGCACATGGACAGACGCCCAGAACGCGCTCGATTGTCGGCTGGTCGATGAACTTCTGCCGCTGCCGGTTGGCAGTGACCGCACCGGACAAATGCTCCAGCGGGTTCACTTCGATCAGCCCTTCACGCTTCACACGCTCCATCATCGAGCGGGTCGTCTGCACTCGCTTCCCGATCGTCGCTGGGGCCAGCTTCCGCGTCTGGGTCATCCACGTCCACCAGCTATCGGCCCGGCCAGCCGTCAAACGCCGCACATCGAAATCATCACCGAAGAACGCAAGCAGGTCCTTCATGGCCTGCTGGCACACCGTGCGCGTACCTGGCTTGAATCGCGCCTTGCTCGCCATGAACAACGCCACCGCATCGGCCAGCCTGCACGACGCGCGGGACTCGACCAGCCCGACCGATGCCAGCTTCCCATGCAGCACGCGGTCAAGGTCACGCACCCACAAGGACAGGTCCCGGCTCATGCCGTGGCCCGTGATGCGGCACGTCAGCAGCTGCTCAACCCGCAGCTTCACCGACTCGGCCGCTTCGCGCGACATCTTGCCCATGCGGATGCTCCGACGCCTGCCGTCACTGGCGATGAACTGCACCGCACGACGCCCGTTCGGTTGGTTGCTCACGCTGGCGATGGCTCACCCCCTTCCGTCGTGGCTGGCTTCGTGGTGATCGACGCGACCCAAGCACGCAGCACGTCCACCGAGTAACACACTCGCCCGCCCAGCCAGACATGCGGGACCTGCCCGGCCTTGCGGAGGTTGGCCAGGTGTTCCCGGCTGATGCCCAACGCGGCGGCTGCCTTCCGCTCATCGAGGGCCAGCACAAGCGGTGCATTTGCGTCAGGGGCCGGAGAAGGCCCGCTATGGCGTTCGATGGTCTCAAGTGGGGTACGGTTCATGTTTCACGTCCAAACGCCGCAGAGGCGATTCTAGGGGCATTGCCACGGTTGCCCGGTTGTTCATTGGTCCAGCCGGGGCGTGGTCCCCGGCTACATTCACGCCCGACCGATACTCCGCTCATGCTTCGCTGCGTCCCAGCCGGGTCCCCGCTCACTTCGCCGCCCCGGAGGGAGGCCACGCCCAAAAACCGCGTTTTCGGCCCAAGGCGGCCGAGGATCAGGTCCAGGGGGGATGTGTGCGCTTTAGGCTCATGTATCAAGATAGACGCGGCGTCGGGATTCTCGCCGGATGATTCCCCACCTGCACACACGCCGGGGGCTGTCACAGACAAGGCCCCGTACTCGCTCACTCGGGCATTGTCCGAGATAGGTCCCCGAGCAGGTGGGGACCAAGGCACTCCTTCGTGGGCAAGACAGGGGCGGCGGCGGGGCTGCGTCGAAGCTCATGCCCAACCGGCCGAAGCGGCCGGTCGGGTCCCCATGAGCTTCGCCGCCCCGGAAGCCCCAGCCCCGCCGCTGGTGGGTGGGGTGTGGTGACACCTGGCAGCTCGCCAGGTGTGCGATCGTGTCACCACATGCGCCAGCTTTCAATCCGTGGGTGTTCACGCGCGATGAGTCCAACTTGCCGAGCGAGAGGGGCCAGGGCGCGCGGCCAAAACCCGCAAGAAGCACCGATTGTGGTGACATCGAGGATCCGGCCAGGCGTGAGATTTTGTCACCACACATCATCGGTCGCCCCCTTCCACGTCCGGGGTGTGGGCGGTGTCTGGTAAGCCAGGCTCCAGCGGCCCCGCGGCAGAGCCGCTTGATGGGCCGGTGCTGTGCTGATGACAACGCCGCTTCTTCGGGCCGATCGCTTCCTGCCCATCGAGCCGCTGCACGCGTTCTTCCAACTCGCGGACGCGGGCGAACAAGTGATTGAGCACGCGGGTATCAGGCATCGGACACCCCCACGCTCACCGTGCGAGCCAAGGCCCAGTCCTCGAAGGTCAGCATCCCGCCCGGCCGGTTCACCAGCACCTGAAAATCACCCTTACGCGGGTCGGGCCGGTAGCTCTTGCAACGCTCAACAGCCACCCGCACACGGATCAGGTGTTGGCCGTTGGTCGCGTGGATCATCACGAGGAGGCCGGGTTGCAGGTGCAGACCGGTCAGCCGGTAATCGGCATCCGACAGCAGGCCCACCACTTCGATCAGGGCGTCTTCAAGCTTCATCGGGCACCCCCTTTGCCCGGTGTGCGGCCGGTGCGTTTTGGGGAACCCAAAGCCGCCCGGCCGCGATGACGACGGACCACGGCCAGCACTTGCGAACGCTGGGCCGGGGTCAGGCTCGGCCAGGTGGTGAAGATTTCATCGAGGATGGCATCGGGGGAGGCAACGCCCGGGCGGGGGTCCGGCAAGCCGGACTCCCCCCCGCGGGCTGTATCGGGCGTGTGGGTCGGGGTGGGTGGTGCACCGCATTCTGCACCGCATTCTGCAGCGCCTTGGAGCGAAATGTGCGAATTGCCGCAGGTAGAGCGGGGGTGTTCTGATCCCGCCCCGGTCATTCTTATTTGACAAGGACTTACGACGCACCGCGTTTTTCCGCTCTCCGCGGTTGGATGTGAATCGGCTGAAGTGTTTGCTTATTGCCGGGGCGGCGCTACGGTCTCGCCTTCAAACAGCGTGAAAGCGACCGTCTGCGGGTCAAGCACCTCAGCGGGCTGTTCGATCTTGCGGTTCAGCAGAGCCACCGCCTCACGCCCCATCGCCGCCTGCGGGACCAGCCATGTCGTGATTGGCTTCTCGGCCAGCGACGGCGCGTCGGAGAAAACCACGACCGAGAGGTCCTCCGGCACCTTGAGGCCCAAGCGTGCAGCGGGCAGCATGATCTGCGTCAGGTCCAGGTTGCCATAGGCCACCAGTGCCGTGGGCCTCTGGTCGCCCGTCAGCAATTGGCGTATCACCTCTGCACGCCAAGCCTTGTCGGGCTTCGTCCCGGGGTCGGCCTCGACGACCGTGGCGGTTAACCCCGCCTCGCGCATCGCCGCCTTGTACCCATCGCGGCGATCCGCCTCGCTGTAGTGGGCGTCCGCAGTCATCTCCGGCCGAATCGAGAAGCGGACGTACGCAATCCGGCGGTGGCCTAACTCAATCAACTGCTGCGTGGCGAGACGGCCGGCGTTGAAATCGTCTGGATGGACGCAGTCGCGGTCGCGCTTGCAGTTCAGCCACACGACCGGGGCGCCGAGGCGTTCGAGCAACTCGGCCATGCCGGCCGGTGTGTGCTTGTTGTAGTTCACCAGCAACCCGTCCATGCACCACTCGCGTATCATCCTAGGCATCACGGCGTCGTCGATCAGCTCTTCGTCTGAGAGCATCGCCACGCTCAGGTGCATCCCCTGCGCCTCCAAGGCCGCACACAGGCCGGCGACCAGTTCCTGTGGCAGTGTGCTGTAGCCTCGCTTCGCCGCGGAGAGAATCAACCCCGCCGCGCCGAACCGGCCGCTGGAAATCGCGCGGGCGGCGGTGTTGGGGCGGTACCCCAACTCTGCGGCGATCCGGTGGATCCGCTTGGCGCGACGAACCGCATCGCTCCGCTTGGGGATATACCGCCCGGTCAGCACGGCCGACACAGTCACCTTGCTGACCCGGGCCCGTTTCGCGATGTCCTGCAAAGTCGCAACCATCGGTCTGTATCAACTCCCTCTCGCGAAGTGGTACTACATTGCATCACTCGCCATAAGCGTCTGCATAGGTCACAGTCTACATCCTATCGCGTCAGTTCCACCACGAAAACCGGCAAGTCGGCAGACACCTCCAGCCGACCGCCTTCAACGGTTCCCTCGGCGATCGGCCGCAGGTGGAAGTCCCGCATAACGTATCGCATGCCGTTGATCTCCTGCGATTCCACCATAAGCCCCACGCGAGCGACGAGCACTGGCTTGTCACCGCTGGGCCCCATGTCCGCCCCGCTAAAGGGGCGCAGCGTCTGCGGCTCGATCGCGTCGGGCAGTTTGAGCTTGTAGCCGGTGTTGAAACTCGTGCTTACCGCGGAGAGCAACGCCCGGCCCGTTTCGCTCAACGGCTTGCCATCGGTGCTTGTGAGCGTGACAACGACGTAGCCTTCTTCATCGGTGACGGGGTATGCGATGCCATCGGGGTTGTTGAAGTGGATGCCCGAGAAGCGCACCGAGTTGTGCTTGAACGCCACCTTTGCCTCTGGGTACTGCCCTAAGAAGCCGGTGTAGCTCGCCACCGCCGGGCTGTCGAGTTTCAGGTATGCGTGCTGCCAGTTGAAGGTGATCTGGTCGTTGGGCTTGACCGGGTGCGGCTCGAACACGGCGGGGTCGTAAGATGGGCCGACGATCTCATCATCCTCGCGCGTCGGGTCGATCCGCACCTGCGCCCCGTAGTGGTAGGCGGTGGGGATGAACCGGTCGCCGTTGGGGCCGTAGCTCATGGCGTAGTCCATGCTCTGCGGGTCGTAGAGGCTGCGTCGGCCGAAGATGAAGGTGGTCGGGTTGGGCGCGGGGGCGACCAGTTGGTTGAGGAAGATCTCGCTGGCGGCCTTCATCGCAGACAGTTGCACCTCATCGCCACGGTAAGTGAAATGGTCGCCGCCGGTCGCTAGTTTCAGGTCGAACGGGTTGTCTGACAGCAGGTTGGCCGGCTTACCGGAATAGCTGTGCCAGCAGATGATGTCCCAGTCATTGATGATCGCCAGCGCCGCCATGCGCATCGGGTATTCGGCCCGGTACTTGGTTTTGTTGTTGATCTGCGTTTCATAGACGAAGTGCGGCTTGCCCGCGGCTGTGGACTGCTCGAACCACGGGTGCTTGCGCGAGGTGCGCGGGCTGGCGTCGAGGCCGCTATAGAACGGGAACCGCTGATGGTTCGGGTCCCACGCCATGCCGGTGGTGTAGGAGCACGTGCTCACCGCGTCGGCGTGCTGGTGCATGTAGGCCTGTTGGATGCGGTAGTCGTTGCCGCTATCGTAAACGATGGAACTGAGCCGGCAGCTCTTGCCCATGCCGCGCATGGCGTCGGCGACGCGCTTCTTGTGGTCGATCACCACCTTGGTGAAGAACTCAACCACGTCCTCGCCACGGCGACGGTTGAAGTCGTCGCGGGTGTACTGGTTCTGCAAGACCGTGAGGGTCTCGGCCATGGCAGGGTTCGTATCGTTCATCGCCGTGCTCGGATGCGCTGGATTCGCCAGCGGCAACAGCATGACCGAACCCTCAGCCAACGACTCGCCGGGCAGCAGGAATCTCCACGCCTGCGTCAACTGCTCCTGCGTTTTGTACTTCTCGCGGAGGAAGTCATTCCACTGTGCGATCAACTGGTTTCTGAAAAACGGCGGCAACTGTGTCCATCGCCCCCCGAACAGGGCGCGGAAGGGGAACTCTTCGTTGGATATCTCCCACACGACCACCTGCGGGTCGTCGCCGAGGCGCAGGCCATTCTTGTAGTGGTTGGGGAAGTCCGCGAGCAGGCGCATCCGCTCTATGAATAGCCCTTCCCATCGTGGGTCCCACATACGCACGAGGCCTTGGATCTGCGAAGAATTGCCGCGGAGCCAGAAACGTTTCTCCCCGCTAATCTTTGCCAGCTCCTGCATCGCCTGCTGCCAGGCGTCGGCAGATTGCGGTTCATCGATCACGTTTACATCGTCTGCCGTGATATAGCCGACGCCGTTGGTCGAGCTCATCCACAGCTTGATGCCGTGCTCATCGAGCTTGTGGAAATAGTAGGCGATGCCGTCGGCCGGCGATCCATCGCCCGGCTTGTAGTCGTGCTGATAGAGCATCGGCAGCGTTTCTCGCTGGCTGGGGTAGCGCCCTTCCCACGATCGGACGAGGTTGAACCCCAGGTCATCGATTCGCTGCACCATGACGCCGACCTCACGGCGGTACTGATCAACCTTCCGCTCTCGCTGCTCGGGCGAGTCCTCAGCCGTCACCCCCGCGCCGTTGCCCGCCACGCCGCCGATGAACCCCCAATAGCGCACGCGCTGGCCATCCTTCACCAACTGCCCGTCCGGTGTGGGTTGGACGTACTCGCTGTCGGGGATGTCCACTTCCGCATGGACGGTCGTCGCAGTCATGTGAGCCAAAAGCAGCGTCAACGACAATCCGATGAGTATCAGAGGCAGGTTCATGCAGGTTCTCCAGTGTGGATGGTGAGAGTTCGCGCTGGCAGGGGATCCATTCTGCGGTCGCCGGGCTACCCCGCTCAAAAACCAAACGACAAATCGTCTGGTCGCAACATTTTAACCGATAAAGCT
>JBGTLW010000392.1:0-6351 GCA_041743835.1 Phycisphaeraceae bacterium
CCGCCCCACCGCCTCGCCCAGCGCCCGGCCACGCCCCCCCGCCCGCAGCCCAGCGATCGACCGCACGCCGGCCTTGCTTGCGAGCCCAAGGTCACACAGCAGCGCCCCGAGGACCGCCAGCGAGAAAGCAAGCATGACCCGGCCGTGGATCGCCGAGCCATAGACATCGATCAGCACAAGGTCCTGCGCGAGCAGCAGCCCGGCCGTGACCGCGAAACCCACCGCCAGCACCGCGCTGTTGCGCGACAAGCTGGGGGTCGGGGCGCTAAGCACAGCGGGATCAGCCATAGCAGTCAACCTGAGGCGCGGTATGCCGCCGCAGTATAGAGCAGGGGCCGCCAATCACAGCCCGCAGGCGGGCAGGCACGCGCTTGCAGAAACACCCGACGCACGCGCAGGCATTACAATCCCCCGCATGAAACTACTCCAACAGCTCTGCACCACGCCCGGCGTGCCCGGCCGCGAGCACCGCGTCCGCGCCCTGATCGAACAACACATCAAGGGCCTGTTCGACGACATCCGCACAGACCCCATGGGCTCGCTCATCTGCACACGGTCCGCACGCAACGCGGCTGGCAAGCC
Organism: Phycisphaeraceae bacterium; assembly: GCA_041743835.1. Taxonomy (GTDB): domain Bacteria; phylum Planctomycetota; class Phycisphaerae; order Phycisphaerales; family Phycisphaeraceae; genus JBGTLW01. The sequence goes on from JBGTLW010000392.1 coordinate 583, forward strand.
CGCCAAGAGCACCAAGCGGGTGATGGTGGCGGCACACATGGACCAGATCGGCTTCCTGGTCAAGCACATCGACGACAAGGGGTTCATCCGGCTTAACCCTGTGGGCGGGTTCGACACGCGCAACCTTTTTGCGCGCATGGTCACGATCTGCCCGGACCCGGCCGACGCGAGCAAGGACCTGCCCGGCGTGTTGAACCCCGCGGGTAAGCCGATCCACATCGCCACCGAGGAAGAGAAAAAGAAGACGCCGGAGATCCACGAGTTCGTGGTGGACACCGGCCTCAGTGCGGACGACGTGAAGCAGCGCGTGCAGATCGGAGACATGGTGGTGCTCAGCGCACCGTTCGCGGAGGTGGGCCACACCGTGGTCAGCCAATGTCTGGACAACCGCGTGGCGTGCTGGGTTGCGATCCGCGCGATCGAGAAGCTCGCCAAGGGCAAGCAGGGCCATGCCGCGGAGATCGTGGTGGTGTTCACGGTGCAGGAGGAGGTCGGGCTGCGCGGCGCGCGGACTAGTGCGTATGCCGTGAAGCCGGACATCGGCATCGGTCTGGACACGACGCTGTGTGTCGATACCCCCGGCACGCCGGACGACATGGCCGTCACCCGTCAGGGCCAGGGCGCGACGATCACCTGTGCAGACGGCTCGGTCATCAACGACCACGACCTGATCCGCCAGGCCCAGGCCATCGCCAAGAAACACAAGATCACGCATCAACTGTCGGTGCTGCCACGCGGCGGGACAGACACCGGGAACATCCAGGCCGCGGGCCCCGGCGTCCGCACGCTGACGCTCTCCATCGGCACGCGATACATCCACACCATCACCGAGATGATCCACAAGGACGACCTGCACGCGAGCGTGGACCTGCTCGCGGCTTTCTTAAGTGAAGTGGAAATCTAAGAACGCGTACGAGATGGGCCCGGGTGCCATGGTCAAGCGTAGCGCAGGCCATGAGTGACGCGAGATGGGTGTCACGCATGGCCTGCCTCGCGGCGCTCGTTGACCATGGCACCCCTTCTCCTACAAGTTCTAAGCCCGGCGTAAATCGCCCGCGTCAGCTCGCTAAATCTTTCGCCAGGGCCGCGGCCTTCTTGCCCGTCGGGGTGTCGGGGTATTTCTCCGCGATCTGGCTGGCGAACTTCACAAGCTCGGGCACCTGCTCCTTGTCGATCTGGTTCACCGCGGCCGTCATCCGTGCGTACATCTTCTGTGCGGCGACCTCGTCTTTCACGGCGGCGTGCTGGCTAAGCTCACGCAGGCGGGCCTTGGACTGCTTGCCCAACTCTTCCGCGGGGAACGCGTCGCCGGCCTTGGCGTAGAGCTTGCCCGCGGTAAACGGGTCAGACTCAGCCAATCCATCAGCCTCGTCCTTCCAGCCTTGGGCCTTCGCCAGCACCGCCTGCTTGAGAGACGCGGCGGAAGTCGAAACCGCTTCATCGCGGTCGGCTTCAAAGCGACGCAGCTCACGCAACGCCGCGGCAAACTCCCCGGCATTGAACCCCGCGACCACCTTCGAGAGCTTGTCGTGGTACGCGCTGGCGTCAAAGTCCTGCTTCACCATCTCTAGCGCACGGTCGATCGCTTCATCGCTCATCTGGTTCGCGACGACCTTGCCGTTGGGGTCGATCACGCGGACCTGATAGATGTTCTTCAGCGAGATCGTGGTGCCGTAGCGCTTCTCCATCAGCGAGAGCCTGTCCACGAACACGGGCATCGCCAGACCGGTGCCACGGATAAATGACTTCGCCTGCTCCGGCGTATCACCCGCGGCGATGCCGAAGAAGGCGACCGGCTTGCCCTGGTACTTGAGCACCGTGGCGTTGCGGTCCGGGATCGTGTCGCGGCAGGTGGGGCAGTCTTTCTCATAGAAAAACAGCACGACCACCTGCCCGCGATAATCCGCGAGAGAGTGCTGCCTTCCGTCGGAAAACTCGCCGGGCGGAAACTCGGGCGCCTCCGCGCCGACCTTCGCGGCCGTGGCATCGCCCACGCAAACCAAACCCATCACACAAGCCAAAACGAATAAAGCAAACACGCGCTGCATGGCAGTCCCCTGAGAGGTTACGAGACACACCGATTGTATCGCCCCCACACCCAAACAAGAAACCCCCCCCCGGACCCCCGGAACTACCCCCCGGAACTGCCACCCGGAACTGCCCCCGAACTATCCCCCTGGAAACCGGTAACACCGCGGGCGAGCTGCGACGCAACTGGGTGGAGCTCGATGCACGTCTTAAGCGACTGGATTATCATGCCTCGCACGCCATTTTTCTCGCCCACACACAGGTCAAAGCCATGCCCGAACGTATCGTCCCCGTCGCTGTCCACAATGACCTGGTCGCGGCCGCGTACCGCCAGCGGGGCTTCACCGAAGACGAATCGCAGCAGGCGGCCAGGTTCTGCGAGCTCGCGGCGTGGCACGGCATCAAGACCCACAACGCCATCAAAGCCCTCCACCTGGACCACCTATTTGGCTCGGGCAACACGACCAGCCCCGGCTGCGTGCCCGGCGCGGCTGTCGAGAAAATCGGCAACCGCTTCGATGCCGCGCAACGCTGGAACGCCAACAAGAAGCTCGGCCAGGCGGTCGCCTTCGATGCCATCGACGCCTGCGAACGCATGGCGGACAAGCACGGCGTCGGCATCGTCAGCGTCGATCACGCGTTCCACTACCTCTGGGGCGGCGGGTACGTCATGGAGTCCGCCAAGCGCGGCTACTTCGCGTACACCAACTGCACCGCGGCCCTCGCAGAGGTCGTGCCCTTCATGGGCAAGTTCCCGACGCTGGGCACCAACCCGCACTCGTGGGGCTTCCCCACCACCGAGGCGGTCGGCTTCCCGATCGTCATCGACTGGGCAACCAGCACCGTCGCGATGGGCCGGGTCCAGCAGTTCAAACGCGAGGGCAAGCAGCTCCCCCCCGGCAGCGCGGTGGACAAGGAGGGCAAGGAGACGCAAGACCCCAACGCGGTGTCCGCCCTGCTCCCGTTCGGGGCGCACAAGGGTTATGGCCTGTCGCTGATTAACGAGCTGGTTGCCGCGATGATCGGCGGGTCGCTGCCCACGCTGCGCAGCCGACCCGAGCAGGCCACAGCCGCGGGCGCACAGTTGCCCGGCGGCGAGAAGACCACGCCCAACTTCTTCTTCCAGGTCATCCACCCCGAGGCGATGGATTGCGGCCTGTTCGCCGGCGGGCGGACCCAACAGTCCAACCTCCGCGCGGTCGTGCAGGACATCCTCGGCCACGGCAACGAGGCGTCCCTCCTCCCCGGCCAGATCGAGCACAACGCCGCGCAACGCAGCGCCGCGGCCGGTGGCCTGCTGTTCACCGATGCGGAAGTCGATGAACTCAAGCACATCGCCGACGAAGCAGGCGTAGCGCTTGACATCAGCGCGTTTCCTGCGGTGTGAGGACCTGGGGGAGCGGGAGCCGGATCCGAGGGATGGCAATCCCTCGGCTTTAGACCCCACGCCCCCTGCCCCCAAAGCCGAGGGATTGCCATCCCTCGGTTTCCCCCCACACCACACCCCACCCGCCACCCTCCCCCCTTGCATATCTTGCACCGCCCCCCCAAAACCGGCCCAAACGGCCATAAGGGTGAAAGGGGCAAGCGATGCAGCAAATCCACCAAACGCACACCGACTCGTTCCTCCCACCGACGCACGGCCTGGGCAGCGGGCTCGGACTCCTGCTCCTGATCCTCGCCGCGCTGCTGCTGGGCTGCACCGCCAGCGCCCACGCGGGACACGACCAGCCTGGCCCGCGAGGGTACGAGGTGGAAGATGACGGCCGCGCCGGCCTGACGATCCGCATCGAGGACAGGCACGGCCGGGCCGACACCTCGCTGTTGGCTCAGCTCACCCGCGAGCACCTGCGAAAAATCGCGCCGAGCTACGTAGAAATCGACCCGCGCACACGCGACGACGGCGGGGTATTGGTCGCGGAGCTTGGCCAATCGCGGATGCAGGTGAGCACACGCCTCATCGAGTCCAGCCGACGCACGCACCTCTATGGCGTCACCACGATGGTGCCCAACCGGGCGATCCCGACGCTGGAGCGGGCGGAGGAAGTCGCGGTCGCGGGCGTGGTGAACCTGCGCGATCGGCTGGAGGAAACCAAAGCCCAGCGCGCGGCCGCGAACGCCCGATTCCGCGAAACCGGCAACCCGCAAGACCGCAAGCAGGTTGTCGCGCTGCACGACAGGGCGGTGCGCATCCAGTACCAACTCAACGACGCGGCCGAGCGCGTGGCGGTCGCGCGGAGCAACCTGGCGCGTGCCCCGAAGATGGTCGCGCAGGTCCACGAGGAAGCCTGGCCATACCGCCTGGAGACGCACCAGCTCACCGCGAGCCTGACCGCCGAGGCGGTGCTGTGGGCCGACGGCCTGCGCGTGTGTCCGCCCGCCATCGCACGGGTGGCGCTCGAAGAAGTGGACACCGCGATCGACCGGGCCAACCCGAAGATCGGCCTGCACCCTAAGGAGCTGTGCTTCACCGAGCCGGGCGCGTTGGAGTCGGCCTTGGTCGATCAGGCCGCGGCCCAGTTGGCGCGCGACATCCTAAACGCGGCTCTTGACTATGCTGGGGGTTGAGGGGGTGACCATGATGGGGTTTATGGGTTGATGGCGGAGCCGAGGGATGGCAATCCCTCGGCTTTAGACCCCACGGGATCCCTGCCCCCAAAGCCGAGGGATTGCTATCCCTCGGGTTCTAAACCCAACACCATCCCAGACGACAACCCCCTCTATGCGCTCGGCTTGCGACCGGAAGCCGGGCTGGTACGCTGATGCGTGTCGCTTGCATCACCGCGTCAAGATGAAAGGCAACCACTTGAAGACGTATGCCTCCCCCCGTGAGATCGGTGTTGGTTTGATCGGTTACGGCGGCGTGCACAACATGGGCCGTACGCACCTCAAGGAGATGAAGCGTGCGGGGATGCGGCTGTCGGCCGTGTGCGAAATCGACGCCGAGCGCCTGAAGGCTGCGCAGCAGGATTTCCCCGGCATCGCGGCCTACCGCGACCTCGATGAGATGCTCCGCAAGGCAGAGGTGGACCTCATCGCACACATCACCCCGCACAAGCTCCACTACCCGCTCGCCGCCAAGTGCGTGAGGGCGGGGAAGCACGTGGTCACCGAGAAGCCCTTCGTCATCAACACCGCTGAGGCGGACAAGCTGATCGCGCTGGCGAAGAAGCACCGCGTCATGGTCAGCACCTACCACAACCGCCACTGGGACGGCTGGATCATGCGCGCCAGGCAGCAGATTGTCGAGCGTGGCGTCATCGGGGACGTGGTGCGTGTCGAGGCGCACATGGGCCGGTACGGCAGGCCCGGGGCGCAGTGGCGGTCTAGCAAGTCCATGTCGGGCGGCATCCTCTACGACTGGGGCGTCCACCTCATCGAGTACGCGCTGCAGATCGTGCCCGCGCCGATCCAGAGCGTCGCGGGTTTTGCTCACAACGGGTACTGGGCGTCGCAACAACCCAAGGGCTACCCCTGGAAGAAAGACGCCAACGAGGACCACGCCGCGGCCATCGTCCGCTTCGCCAACGGCTGCTACCTGAATCTTTCGATCAGCACGCTGCGCGCCACGCCCGCGCCGTATCAGATCGAGTTCCACGGCACGAAGGGCTGCTACCTCATCAACTTCAAGGACGGCTGGACCACCCGCATCGCCAACGCGAAGCACGAGCTTGTCGAGAAGACCGGCAAGCACCCGGCCGGGAAGAGCCGCCTGTTCTACAAGAACGTCGCCGACTACCT
>JBGTLW010000393.1:0-10688 GCA_041743835.1 Phycisphaeraceae bacterium
ACGCGGGCGGCGCGGGACGGCCTGCGCGTCATCCTCGCGCAGCCGGGCCGGCATCTGGGCGGCCTGCTGAGCAATGGGATCATGCAATGGGACGCGGTGAGCGATCACCGGCGATGCCCGTTGTTCGATGAGATCCTGCGACGGATCGAGACGCATTACCGCGAGACCTACGGCCCGGATTCACCCGAGCATCGGTCCTCGCAGTTCCGCATCGACCGCCATCCGACGGGCTTGGTCGAGCCCCGCGTGGCGGAGCGCGTGCTGACCGACCTGGCGGTCGGCTCGGGGGCAATGGTCTGGACGGGCTGGGCGGTCGAGCAGGTCTCGCGTGTCGGCCGAGTTATCACCGAGGCGCGGCTGCGGGAGGTGGCGGGGAAGCGTTGCCGTGCGGTGCAGGCAAGCGTTTTTATTGATGCGAGCTATGAAGCGGACCTGGCGGCGGTCGCCGGGGCGGACTACCGCGTGGGCCGAGAGGGTCACGATGAGCACGACGAGCCGCATGCAGGGCGGGTGTTCACGCGGCTGGAGCACGGCGTGGTCGCACCGCAGGAAGCCGTCGATGGCGTGTTTCGCATGCATCCCTATGCCAGCCGACTCGGCGCGGTGGACCCGCAGAGCCCACGCATCGCTGACTGCGCCATCCAGGCCTACAACGATCGGCCCTGCCTCACGCGTGACTTGGCCAACCGCATCGACCTAGACCGCCCGCCCGATGGCTACGACGCCCACGCATACCGCCGGTACACCCGTCGCTACCTGTCGCACGGCGATCGCTTCGTGCTTAATCACAAGGCCACCTTCAACGCGCCGATCCTGCCGGGCGAGAACTGGGGCTACCCCGACGGCTCGCGCGAGGTACGCGCGACGATTGCAAAGCGGCATCGTAGCTTCGCCTTGGGGCTGATCTATTTTCTGCAGAACGACGCGAGCATCCCACGAGACCAGCGTGAGGCGCACCAGCAATGGGGCCTGCCCGCCGATGAGTTCGTGGACAACAGTCATGTACCCTATGAGATCTACGTCCGGGAGACCCGCCGCATCGTTGGCCGCCATGTGCTGACCGAGAACGACCTGACCGCCACCCCAGGTAGCATACGGCCGCGATGCTTCGATGACAGCATTGGCTTCACAGATTGGTACATGGACAGCCATTCGTGCAGCCGCGACATCGGCACGTGGGGTCCCGGCGATGAGCACGCCGGTAGCGCAGACTTCCCCTACGACGGCAAACTGATTTTGACCGATCAGATGCGGCCGGGCCTGATCCCGTACCGCTGCATGCTGCCGATCGACATCGACAACCTGCTGGTCCCGGTGTGTCTCTCAACGACGCATGTGGCGTGGGGTGCGGTGCGGCTGGAGCCGTGCTGGATTCACCTGGGCGAGGTCGCGGGCACTGCGGCGAGCTTGTCGATCAGCCAGCGAACAACCCCTGCCGCGCTGAGCGTCAGCACGCTGCAACAACGCTTACTATCCGATGGCGCGTCGATCGCGTTTTTCAACCAACATGTAGAGCTGCGCACTCATGTGCGGCGCGCCGAGATGGAAATGGCTGCGTGCCATGGTCATGCACGCAGCTACGACGCCGAACCCCCGGAACCGTAACCCAAGGACTAGATGATGCCTACTTCAAACCCGTCCCCCAAACTACCCCTGCCCGACCTGCTCAAGCTCCGGCGCTGGAACACGCCGACGATTTACAACGGGCTGGAGCAGTACACCAAGGCCGATCGCAAAGCGATCGTGAATGTCGAGGATGTGACCGACTTCATGCCGCACATGGGCGCAATGGTCGGCTACGCGGTCACGCTGGTCATCGAGCCGGGCAATCCCGAGCATCCCAAACAGCAGCCCGACGCGTGGAAGGAATTGTTCCGCTACGTCGCGTCGATCGACGGGCCGAAGATCATGGTGTACCAGGACCTAGACAAGCCGTTCACTTACGGTGCGTGTCTGGGTGAAGTCAACGGCAGCATCTTCCGTCAGCTCGGTTGCGTCGGCGCGATCGTGGACGGAGCGTGCCGCGACCTGGATGAGTTGAGCTACACGGGTATGAAGGTGCTGGCGCGGCGGCTGGGGGTGAGCCATGCCTACGGCTCACCTGTGCGGTGGGGCTGCGCGGTTGAGGCGTTTGGCATCCGGGTTAGGCCGGGCCAACTCATCCACGCCGACAAGCATGGCTTCCTCGTGGTGCCCGAGGGCGAGGAGGCGGGCCTGCTCGAGGCCACGCGTTTCATGGACGAGAACGAATGCAACACGTTGATCGCCGCGGCACGGTACACCGCGGGCACGCCGGCTCAGATCGCCGAAGCGGTCTGCCATGCCGCCGACCAATTCGGCGAAGCGTCGGCGGGACGATTCGGCCGCGGCGGCGAGTGGGGATCGGCGCAGTAACTGCGGACCGTCCCGATACGGCCAAAACACTCGCGGGAACTGACCGCTGAACAGCCTCAAGAGCAACCAAAAAACCCACGGCTTTGGGCCGTGGGTTATTGATTGAGAGCTATGCCCGCGGGGTTTACATCTCAAGCTGCGGGCGGTCTGCGTGGGGCCAATCCACGTGGAAGAACTTGCCGCGGGGCTGGTCGATGCGCTCGTAGGTGTGGGCACCGAAATAGTCGCGCTGGGCCTGGAGCAGGTTGGCGGGGAGGACGGCCGAGCGGTAGCCGTCGTAGTACGCCAGGGCGCTGCCAAACGCGGGCGTGGGCACGCCGTGGAGCACCGCGAGGCTCACGACCTTGCGCCAGTTGTCCTGACAGCGGTGCAGCTCTTTCTTGAAGAACGGGTCGAGCATCAGGTTCTGCAACTCGGGGTTCTGCTCGTAGGCCTCGGTGATCTTCTGCAGGAACCGCGCCCGGATGATGCACCCGCCACGGAAAATCTTCGCGATCTCGCCGAAGTTCAGCTTCCAGTTGTACTCCTTCTGGGCCTCGGTCATGAGTTGGAAGCCCTGAGCGTACGCGCAGATCTTGGAGCTATACAGCGCATCGTGGATCGCATCGACCAGCTTGCGCTTGCCCTTGATGGGCTTGACGTTCTGCGGCCCCTTGAGCTTCTTGCTTGCCGCCACGCGCTCGACCTTGATCGCGGACAGGCAGCGGGCGAACACAGCCTCGGCGATGGCGTTGGCGGGGATGCCCAGGTCCAGCGCGCTGGTGCTGGTCCACTTGCCCGTGCCCTTTTGCCCGGCCGTATCCAGCACGCTATCCACAAGGAACTTGCGCGGGTTCGCGGGGTCACGCTGCTGAAGGATGTCGGTGGTGATCTCCACGAGGAACGAATCGAGCAGGCCCTTGTTCCACTTGCCAAAGACCTTGCTCATCTCATCGGGCTTCATGCCCAGCAGTTGCTTCATCAACTGATAGGCTTCGCAGATGAGCTGCATGTCGATGTATTCGATGCCGTTGTGGACCATCTTGATGTAATGGCCCGCGCCGTCGGCCCCGATGTGGGTGGTGCAGGGCACGCCGCCGGTGATGGGGACACCCTTCTTGTAATCTTCCATCGCCTTGCCGGTCTTGGGATCGACCTTCGCGGCGATCGCTTCCCAGATGGGCTTGAGGCTCTGCCAACCCTTGGCCGACCCGCCGGGCATGAGCGAAGGCCCGAAGCGTGCGCCAAGCTCACCGCCCGACACGCCGGACCCGATGAACTCAAAGCCCTGCGCAGCCAGCGCTTTCTCACGCCGGATGGTGGCGTTCCAGTTAGAGTTGCCGCCGTCGATGATGATGTCGCCGGATTCGAGGAACGGCAGCAGCCCCGCGATGGTCGCATCGACCGCGTCCCGGTCGTCGGGCAGCACAGCGGTGGACTTGACCAGCAGGATGATCTTGCGCGGCCGCTTGATCGCCGCGACAAAGTCCTTGAGTTCCGCGAAGCCCGACACGCGGTTTGCGGACGGCTCGTTCGCGCGGCAGTCGGCGATGAAGGCCTCCATCGTCGCGGTGGTTCGGTTGAAGACCGCCACGTGGAAGCCGTGGTCCGCCATGTTGAGGACGAGGTTCTGGCCCATGACGGCCAGGCCGATCATGCCGATGTCGCAGGGTGTGTCGTGGCTAGTCATCGTGTGTTTTCCGTGGAAGGGCGTGGGAGAAGTGCGCATAGATTAACAGGCAATCCCCGGTTCGGGGAACTGGCCCCCGCGCGGGCGCACAACCACTCGGCGGCAAGTGGCTTAGAACTTGTTGGCTTGGATGTAGTCGCTGTCGCCCTTGAGGAAGTTGACGATGTTGAGCGTGGCGCGGACGGCCTGACGCTCGACGCTCTCGTTGGTCCGGCTGCCGACGTGGGGCGTCACGAGGATGTTGTCCACACCCTGGAAGGGGTGGGGCGTCTGCATCGGCTCGTGGGCCAGCACGTCCGTCCCGTAGCCGCCGACCTTCCCGCTCTTGCAGGCCGCGGCGATGTCCTCCTCGACGACCAGCATGCCCCGGGCGGTGTTGATGATGACGATGCCGTCTTTGCAGAGCTTGAGCCGCTCGGCGTTGATGAAGCCGCGGGTCTGGTCCGTCGCGGGGATGTGCAGGCTCAGGAAGTCCGCCTCCTTAAGCACCGCCTCGGGCGTCTCGCGGCGTTGGATGCCGTACTCCCTGCCAAAGTCATCCTCCCAGTTCAGGTCGTAAGCGATCGGCTTCATGCCAAAGGCTATGCCCAGCTTGAGCACCTCTTTGCCGATGCGTCCGACGCCCAGCACACCCAGGGTCTTTCCCGCCAGCTCGCTGCCGGTCTTGCGCTTCCATTGCCCATCCTTCACCGACTTCATGTGGAACCAGAAGTGCTTGGCGCAGCCGATCATCAGGCCGAAGGCGTGCTCCGCGACGGTGGTGTGATTGACGCCGGGCGTGAAGAGCACGGGGACTTTCTTGCCGGTCGCGTGCTTGACATCGATGGAGTCGAGCCCGATGCCGTACTTGGCGATGACACGCAGCGGGGTTGCGGCCGCGAGCCCGGCATCGATCACCTTGGCGGTGATCTCATCATCCCCGTTGAGCAGGCCATCGAACCCCTTGTGGTCCGCGATGAGTTTGAGAACCTCGGCCTCGGGCAGTGGGCCACGGGCGCGGACGACCTCGAACCCGGACTTTTCGAGCAGGGCGTGGTGGTCGCCGGGGGTGTCCTGATAGCTGGTGGTGGTGAGGAGGATACGCATGGGTCCTGGCGCCTTTCGGGGGTGATGATCGTGCGATCATGCGGCCCACCGGGTGCATCACGCGGGCACAGCCGGGGGCTTTTCATGTGATGCACGTCCCTCTAGACACCCTCGTGGCCATGCCGAGCATGACCGGGGCCGACGACCTCCGTGCGACAACAGCTTGACAATATCGCGCCCCGGCGGGTTGTCAAACCGGTGCTCACACACCCTTCTGCATGACCACCCACAGCGCGTGGATGACCGCGCCTAGGCCGAGCGTGAACACCAGCAGCAGGATGTTCAGCAGCAGGTGGAAGCCCACGCCCTCCTTGATAAGCACCGCAATCGGGGGCAGAAAGATCGCCAGCAAAATCATGACAAGTGGGCTCATATCATCGTTTCCTGTGTTGTGTGTGGCCTCGGATTGAGGACCACACCTGCGTTGCTGCGGGGCAGCCGGTCCGTTCATTCTATGCATCGAGTTTGCCACGCACGAGTGTCAGCCTTCGGTCAGCAGCCGCGGCGATGCGTTCGTCGTGCGTCACCATCACAATCGTCTGCCCCTCGTCGTGCAGCCCGCGGAACAGCTCCATGATCGATGAGCCTGTGTCTGCATCGAGATTGCCTGTCGGTTCGTCGGCAAGCAGCACGTCCGGCTGGTTGATCAAGGCCCGGGCGATGGCGACCCGCTGACGCTCGCCGCCCGAGAGCTTGGTCGGGCGGTGCTTCATGCGATCGGTCAGCCCGACCCGCTGCAAAAGTCCCTCCGCCCGTTGACGGATGGCCGACCTCTCGCTGAGATAGCCCAGCGTTGTGTACCGGACCATCGCACCGATGAGCACGTTCTCCAGCGCGCTCAGCTCAGGCAGCAGGTGGTAGAACTGAAACACAAGCCCCACATGCCGGCTGCGGTACAGGTCGAGTGCCCGGCCACGCAGCGCAAACACCGGCTCGCCACGGAAATCGACCCCGCCCCGGTCAGGGCGATCCAGCCCGCCCATCAGGTGCAGCAGCGTGCTCTTGCCCGAGCCCGATCGGCCGAGGATGGCCAACCACTCACTGGCCTGCACCTCAAGGTCCACCCCGCGCAGGACCTGCAACGGCTGCCCGCCGATGCGGTAGCTCTTGTGCAGGTCGTTGACTGCGATGATTTTCGATTTCGCTCCGCGGACCTCCGATTTTCGATTTTCGATTTTCGATTCCATCACGCGCGCACCCTCCCCGTGCTCCAATCGAAAATCGCCAATCGATCATCGACAATGACGTCATTCATGACGCAACGCCTCCACCGGGTCGAGCCTGGCCGCGAGCAGGGCGGGGATCAGTGCGCCGACGACCGCCGAGATGATGGCCCCCGCCGCGATGGGTATCGCCTCATTCCTGTAATCCACACGCGCGGGGATGCGGTCGAAGGCATAGATCCGCGGGTCCCACATCTGCCACCCGAACCACGCGTTGAGCAGGTACTGGATCTCGTTGAGGTAGGTCACGATGCCCCACGCTAGCGCGAACCCCGCCACGCTGCCGACGACCCCGACCGCGAGCCCGTAGCCCAGAAAAATGCCCATGATCCCGCCGCGCGAGGCACCGATCGCGCGGAGGATGCCGATGTCCCGCGTCTTCTCCAGCACGATCATGTAGAACGTCGTGGCCACCATCACGATCGCGACGATGCTGATGATGACAAACAAGAACGTCACCAGCCCCTTCTCATTCTTCACCGCGCCAAGGATCACCTCGTTGGCCTCTTCCCACGTCTCGGACACTGCCCACGGGGCGTTGTGCTCCTGCTTGTAAGTCATGAGCACGCGATCCACCGCGTCGCGCAAATCCTTGAGCGAGACGCCGGGGCTGCCGCTGATATAGACCTCACTCGCCCGGCCGGGCACGCGTTCGCCGCCGCCGAGCACTTCGCCGGTCTCCGGGTCGAGCTCGACCGAGTCGTAGGCATTCATCCGCAGCATGCCCTGCAACTGATCGAACCCGACGAACACCAGCGACGAATCAAACTCGTAGTGCCCGCTCTTGAACTCGTTGACGATGACGAACTTGCGTAGAGCCGGGTCCTGCAGCGCGCCCTTGCGTGTGATGGGCACGACGGTGAGCGTCAACTCCAAGCCGATGGCATTCTCACTGACGGGGTATTGCCCCTGCGCATCGCGTCGGCCGAAGGGAAACGCCGCGATCCCCGGGACCGCGCCCGGCAGGCCCGCCATCTCCTCCGAGCCGACCAGCAGCGGGCTTGGTTTTAGCCGCATCCCGTCGCCCACAAGGTCCAGTTGTTCCCACGCCTGCTTGTAGTGCTGCCAGACTTCCCGCTGCGTTTGGCTTGCCTTGGGGTCGTCGATCTTGGCCTGCGCATCGTCGATGAACATCTGCTTGCGCCAGAACAGCGCATCGCGGAACGCGACGACATCGGCCAGTTCCTCCGGCCGAATACCCACGACGCCGACCTGTGTCCGCTGCCCCGCGACCTCCATCAGCGCCAAAGTCTGGATCACCGGCGTCGCCGCGGCCACCTCCGGCAGGGCCTTCAGCTTCTCGCACAACGCCTCGTAGTGCTCCAGCCCGTTCATCGAGCGGGTGGTGACTTTCACCTGTGGCGACATGCGCTGGATCGAGCTGCGCAGCGTGTCGAGGAAGCCGCCCATCACCGAGATGACAATGATGACCATCGCGGTACAGATCGTCACCGCCAACGCCGCGAACAGCGGCGCCAGCTTGCGTCGGAGGTACTTCGAGATGAGCAGGAGCTTGAACATGGATTAGCCACAGATGAGCACAGATGGACCCGGATTCAAGGCGGGAAATATGAGGAAACGTTCAACGCTTTTCTCTTGTATTTCCATCTGTGTTCATCCGTGTCCATCTGTGGCTATTGGGTTCGCTGGCTTTCCACTGGCCGCATCAGGGGGAAAAGGATCACGTCGCGGATGGACTCTGCTCCCAGGAGCATCATCACCAGCCGGTCGATGCCCAGGCCCAGGCCCCCGGCTGGGGGCATGCCGACGCGGAGCGCTTCGAGAAAATCTTCATCCACGTGTTGCTGCTCCGCTTTGTCACCCACCTGGCCCCGGAAGTTTTGCTCTTGCACTTGCGGGTCGTTGAGTTCCGTGTAGCCCGGGCTGATCTCGACGCCATTGATCGCGAGCTCATACACATCCGCGAAGAACGGGTCGTCCGCGTTCTTCTTCGCCAACGGGATGATGACGCTGGGCACGTGTGTCACGAAACACGGGTCGATCAGCGTCGGCTCGATGAGTTTCTCGTACACCTCGACGAGTTGCTCAGCGGGGGACATATGCAAGAGTTCCGACAACGCAGTTTTTGCTGATTGTTGCATCGCGTCTTCATAGAATTTGACACTAATGGAGCGAAGCGCATCTAGCGGTTTTGTTGGTGCTTCGTGATACCGCTTGAGCCATCCGAGATTTTTGCGGTAATCGGGTCCTTCAAGCTCGACAAGCCGCTGCCGGACTTCAGGTTCCCTTTCTGCAGCCACGACTGCGAGAAGAAGCGGGGCGGCGTCCTGTAGTGGCTGCTTATCAAACCGCCACCCCGTGCGCTCCTCGACCAAATCCACCATCGACACCCGCCGCCACGGCCGGGTCAGGTTGATCGTCTTCTCCGCGCCCTTCGCGTCTTCGCGGTTCAAAATCAATCCCCCGCACACCTTCTGCGCCACGGTGCAGATCATGTCCTCCACCAACTCAGCCATCGTCTCCCAGTTACCAAACGCCTCGTACAACTCGAGCATGGTGAACTCGGGGTTGTGGCGGGGGCTGATGCCTTCGTTGCGGAAGTTGCGGTTGATCTCGAAGACCTTGGGCATCCCGCCGACCAGCAGCCGCTTGAGGTAAAGCTCCGGCGCGATGCGCAGGTACAGATTCATATCCAGCGCGTTGTGGTGCGTCTCGAACGGCCGGGCCGCGGCGCCGCCGTGGATCGGCTGGAGCATCGGGGTCTCGACTTCAAGAAAGCCCCGGCCGCGCAGGTAATCGCGGATGGTGTCGATGATCTCGATGCGCTTGCGCATCGTCTGCATCACTTGCGGGTTGGCGTAGAGATCGACGTACCGCTTGCGGTAGCGGGTCTCGGGGTCCGTCAGGCCGTGGAACTTGCCGGGGGGCAGGGCGAGTGACTTACAGCCAAGCGCGAAGCCGGGGTCCAGCGGGCTTGTGGCCGATGCGACCTCTGTGCCCGGCTGCTGCATGGTTGCCCAGACGGTGACCTCGCCGGTCTTGGTCTTGGCCAGCGGGCCTTGGGCCGCGACGATGTCGGACAGGTCCACCGCTTTGGCGATGCCAAACGCGGGCTGGCCGACGAGCTTCTTGGACACCGCGACTTGCAGGTCGCCGGTCGCATCGCGCAGCGACATGAATATGAGGTTGCCCATCACCCGGTGCGCCATCACGCGCCCCGCCACGCGGACGACCGGGCGCGTGTCCAGCTCGGGGTTGTCCTTGTGGGCCTGGTCTGCAGCTTCGTCGTAGCGCGCGTGGGCGTCTGCGAGGGTCAGCAGCCCGTCGATCCGTTGTCCGAAGGGATCAACGCCAAACTCATCACGCATCCGGTCGAGCTTGTGCCGACGGTCGGCGAGCAACTGCTCTGTGGAATGCTCTCGCTCGGCGGGGGGGTTGGGGTTTGCATCGTCGCTCATGTGGCGTTCATCCTAGCAGCAAAGCATGGTGCGCAGAAAAACAGGAACCTCGCGGTTCCTGCTGATTGGACGGTAGATCGGGGAGGCCTGAGGCCGGGGTTACTCGGCCGCGGCGGCGACGGGCGTGTCTTCGGTCTTGACCACGGCGGTCTCCAGGCCGCGGCGCTGGTCGCGGAGGCGGCGCTTCTTGCCCACACGCTCGCGCAGGTAGTAGAGCTTGGCCCGGCGGGTGTCGGCCACGCGCTTGACCTCGAACTTGGCGATGCGGGGGGAGTGGATCGGGAACGTCCTCTCGACGCCCTCGTTGGCGACGATGCGACGCACCGTGATAGTCTCTTCCAGCCCGCTGCCCTGACGCTTCATCACCACGCCGGAGAACACCTGGATGCGCTCCTTAGCCCCCTCGATGATGCGGGTGTGGACATCGATGGTCGAGCCGACGGGCAGCTCGGGCAGGTCGGTTTTGAGCTGCGATTTCTGGACTTCGGCGATGATGGCGTCGCTCATGGTGCTATTCCTAAAGCTGTGGCGTTGGCGGCCTGGCGCGCGGGTGTACCCCGTCCGCTGTGGCGAGCCGGGCATTCTAACAAGCGCCCGCAAGGATGTCGAACGGGCTTACGCGTCCATCTGGGCAAACGGCGGGGCGTAGCACACCCGGCCGGGGGGCAGGCGGGGCGGCTGCGTCAAGGGCAGGGCCTGGAACGCATCGCCGGCGTGCTCGTAATCGCTGTCCCAGCCCCAGGTTGCAGCGGGCTTGAAGCCGAAGCGGGCGTAAAACGAGGGGTCGCCCAGCACGAAGATGACCCCCGCGCGGGCCTGCTGGCACTGGCGGATCGCCTCGCGCACGAGCGCCGAGCCGATCCCCTTATGTTGCGAGGCCGGCTCCACCGCGACCGG
>JBGTLW010000394.1:0-22494 GCA_041743835.1 Phycisphaeraceae bacterium
AGCCGTGGACGGGGCGACAATGCCCACCACGGGCCAGTCCCCCGAGCCGTCACCCGCGGATCAACCCTCGGAAGCAGACGCCAAGCAGCCCGCAGAGGACACCGCCCGCACCGCGCCGACGCAGACCACCCGGTCGCCACGAGAGGGCGGCACACCCACGTCCGCCGCGCGGTCAGACCGCGAAGCACCCCCCGCGCAGCTCACCAAAGACAACATCCGCGTCCAACCCGGCAGTGTGGTGACAGTCGAGGGCTTGGAGATCAAGACCGAAGCCCCGCGTTTCACCGCTGTGACCCGCAGCAGCGCCCAGCCACGCAACCCGACCGCCCGCGTGACCTTCGATACCGATGGCACGGTGATCGATGTGGCGTTGCTTGAGGACAGTGGCGCGGAGAATGTGGATGGCCCGGTGCTCGCGGCGCTGTTTCGATGGAAGGCCACCGGAAGCAAACTCAAGGACCGCGACGGCCCGTTCTTTATCGAGTTCACCCTGTTGCTGCGGTGAGGCTAAACCCCGATCCAGAATCACGGCGACGGAGGGGCGGTGTCCGCAGCATCCTCCGGCAACGGCTCGATGTGGATGCTCCAGCCACCGCCCGTCGGCGGGCTGGTGTCGAACGTCCGTGCGTCCAACTTCCTGTTGACTTCGACCTTCATCAGGTCGATCACCGAGCGGTTCTCCGACTCATCGAGCGTCTGCACGCGCACCGGGAGCATCGACTTCTCGTCGTACCACAGGTCCACACGGGTCTGGTCCATGCGCTGATTGGGCAGGGGGGTGAGCACCAGATGGATCGTGCCCTTGGGGTCGGCTTTGTCCGGCTCCGCCAAACGCACCGCGAAACGCGCGAGGATGTCCTCCTTCTTCGCATCCAGCGGCAGCACGAAAGGGCTCTTCCCCAGTTGCATTGGCTGGCCCGCTTCGCCCTCAGCCACGAGTTGCCGCCGGGTGAAGGCCTTGTCCTGCTCATCGCGCTCCGCGAGCCAGACCCCGTCGAAGGTGTAACGGAGATCGATACGCCGGGCCTTGCCATCCACCAGCAGCCGGTCGAAGTGCGCGTCGAACTTCGCGGGCGATCCCGCGGCATACTGGAACGTGCCGAACCGCCGCTGCTCGTCGCCGAGCAAGTCCTGGAAGCGGTCGTAACGCAGGTTGGCCTTGAGTGTCTGCACCTCCGCTGCCGCGGCCTCGATCTTGTCGAGCAGTGCTTCCACCTCCGGCGTCGTCGCTGGCGCGGCTTCCGCAGGCTGCACTTGCGGGGTGTTGGGTGGAGAGAGGGTTGTGGTGCTCTCCGCGTGCGCGCAACCGGGATTGGCCGCGAGCAGCACGCAAAACGCGGCCGGGGCGATGGCGAGGAAAGGCTTCATGACAATCAAGGCTGCGGGAGCGTGTCGGGGTTCAACGCCCACTCATCCATCGACTTGATGCTGACGCGGGGGTCCTTGTCCGATTCCGGGTCGAGCCGCTGTGGCTCGAATATCTCAATGGCGGGTCGCGCGGGCGCTACCGATTCCGTGCGTGCTTCGCCCGTGATCTCGACCCTGCCGATAGGCAACAGGAGCGGGAGCATGAACAGCAGCACTTTGAAGCGGAATGGCGACATCCGGGGTCCGGGGTCCAGAGGGAAGGTGACCCCATCAGTTTATCCGCAATCCACGTGAAAGACTAGGCCCTAGGCCGCGCGCCCCAGCGGAAAGTGGTGGAAGATCGCGCGGGTCGGGTCGATGACCCGGATGCGGGACTCCACCCGCTTACACAAAGCACCCAGATGTCCGACGAAGTAACCCGCGAGGCTGGGGTGAGACGCCAGCCGCTCGATCTGGGCGTCGATCGTCTTCCCGGTGCTGCCCTGCTCATCCACGGGCACGCACTGGATGAGCAGCAGCCCCGCGCGGTCGGCCGCGTCATAGAGCAGGTCCGACCCGTAGTGGTCGCGCACCAGCAGCACCGACCCGCCAGCCGCGGGCAGGAGGCCACGCTCATCCACGCGATCCACAATCACGATGTCCCGCACGTCGATCACCTGGCCATTGATCAGCAGCGTCGGCATGTACCCAAGGTCGTAGCGCTCGTCCCGCCGGACACTGGTCAGACCAAACACCACCTCACGGTGATCGACCAGTTCGTCGGCCATGACCAGCCCGATCCGCAGTTGATACAGCGCCTGGGGCCCCAAACCCGCAGGCCACCAGCGGTCCGGTTGCACCACTTCAAACCGGATCGAGCCTCGGCCGTCCTCCATCCGCAGCGTACACTCGCCCTCGTCGTGGAAGCCATCCATCCCGTTGATCTCCACCAGCACATGCACGTTTTGCCCCAGCAGCGTGCTGGGCGGCGGGGCGGCGCTATCAGACGGGCAGACGATGGTGGTGAAGTGGGTGTCGATGATCGCCTGGTGCTGGTCAACGTAGCGGACCAGCGGGCGAACCGACTCAACGCGGATAGGCAATACCATACGGGGTTCCTTTCGAACAAACGCCGAAACCGCAGGCCCACGTTATGTTATCGACCGATGAGGAGAAAAGTCACATGAATTTCCCAGCCGTCTGACAAATACCGCTCAAATCGAAGCCGCCGGGCCATGCGCAGCCACAGCCCACCGCGATTGGAGCAGGGTGAAATTGTGTCGGACACGCCAAACGCTCAGGCAGACGCTTTGGTTTGGCTGGCTTCGGCCTGGGCTGATTCGGTGTTGACGTTGCCGCTGTTGCGGGTGGCGGGGTCGTCGAGCTTCTTGGAGGTCTTGGTCGCGGTGTCGATGTCGTCATCGATACCCGCCAGGCCCTTTTTGAACTCGACGATGCCTTTGCCGATGGACCTGCCGACTTCGGGCAATCGCTTGCCGAAGATCAGCACGCCGAGGATGCCGATGACAAGCCATTCCCAAGGGCCGGGCATCCCGAATGCAAGGGTTGTGAGGTCACTGGTCATGGTTTGGCTTTCAGCAGGAGGAACGGACTTCTCCATACATTATTGCAGAGCCGCAGCCGGAAAGCCAGCACCAATACACCTGACTTGTGGGCGGGCTGGCTACGCGGCCGAACGCCAACACTCGGGATGCTTACACTTTGCCCAGGACCAGGGACACGTTGTGCCCGCCGAAGCCGAAGCTGTTGGACATGGCGTAGTTCACCGTCGCGTTTCGGGCGGTGTTGGGGACGTAATCCAGATCGCACTCCTCGGACGGGTTGTCGAGGTTGATCGTCGGGGCGATCTGGCTGGTCTGGATGGTCTTGGCGGTAAAGATGGCCTCGATCCCGCCGGACGCCCCGAGGGTGTGGCCGGTCATGGATTTGGTGGAAGACACCGCCAGCTTCTTGGCGTAGTCGCCGAAGGTCAGCTTGATCGCACGGGTCTCCGCGAGGTCCCCCAGCGGGGTGCTTGTGCCGTGGGCGTTGATGTAATCGATCTGGTCGGCGTTGATGCCCGCATCCTTGAGGGCGGCATTCATGGCATAGGATGCGCCGCGTCCCAACTCGTCGGGGGCGGTGATGTGCGAACCGTCCGCGGATTGCCCGAAGCCCAGGACCTCGGCGTAAATATTCGCGCCGCGGGCCTTGGCGTGCTCGTATTCCTCCAGCACCAGGATGCCGGCACCCTCCGCCAGGACAAACCCATCCCGGTCCCGGTCAAACGGGCGCGACGCCAGGGTGGGCTCGTCGTTGCGCTCCGACAGTGCCCGCAGGGACTGGAAGCAGGCCAACCCCAGGTCGGTGAGCGCGGCCTCGGACCCCCCGGTGAGCATGATGTCGGCCGAGTCGTGGCGGATGCACTCGGCAGCCTCGCCGAGCGCGTGCGCCGCCGAGGCGCAGGCGGTGGCGACGGCGGAGTTGGGGCCTTTGAGCCCGTAATGGATGGATACGTTGCCCGCCCCGGCGTTGCACATGAGCTTGGGCACCATGAACGGGCTGACACGGTCCGGGCCCTTCTCCAGCAGCTTGCGGTAGCCGGCCTGGAACTCCTCCATGCCCCCGATCCCGCTGCCGATGATCGACCCGCACCGCCAGGCGTTCTCCTGCGTGAAGTCCAGCCCCGAGTCATTGACCGCATCGATCGCGGCATTGAGGGCGAACTGCACGAAGCGGTCGAACCGCTTGAGCGACTTCTTCCGCTCGTTGGGGTCCAGGTTGGGCGGCCCTTCCCAGCCCGCCAATTCACCGCCGATGAGTGTGGTGAACCGCGATGTGTCGAACTTCGTGATGCGCGTGATGCCGCTTTTGCCGGCAAGAAGGTCGGCGAAGACCTGCTCGACATCAAGGCCGTGGCTGATGACCAGCCCCATACCAGTAATGACAACGCGTCGCTTGTTCATGGCGTTTGGTGGTATGCGAAAAAGTGCGCACCCGCTCAGGGCGCGCGTCTCTCATGCTCATCGGGTTCGAGCGCTTACTGATTCTTTTCGTGCGCCAGGATGAAGGTGATCGCCTGGCCGACGGTGGTGATCTTCTCGGCCTCTTCGTCGGGGATGGAGGTCTCGAACTCATCCTCGAACTCCATCACCAGCTCGACGGTGTCGAGGCTGTCGGCGTTGAGGTCGTTGACGAAGTTCGTGTCCTTGGTGATCTCAGCCTTATCTACGCCCATCTGCTCGGCGACGATCGAGATCACCTTTTCTTCAACTTCTTTCGCGTCTAATGGCATCGGAGCGTCTCCTTGTCTGCCCCGTGGATGTTCGGGGTCGGTTGTCAAAACGGGACTATATCGCGGTTTGTTAACACTGCCAAGCGGGACCCGCGCCGAACCATTCGACGCCGCAACCGGGTCCAGCCATTACATTTAGCACATCGTCATCCCGCCGTCGACAGCCAGCACCTGCCCGGTGACGAAACCCGCGTCCTCGGACGCCAGAAAAGCCACCGCCGCAGCGATCTCGTGGGGCTGCCCGAACCGGCGGAGGGCCGTGATCTCCTTCACAGCCGCCTTGACCTTCTCCGGGAGCACCTCGGTCATATCCGTCTCGATAAAGCCGGGCGCCACCACGTTGGCCGTGATGTTCTTCCCGCCCATTTCCTTGGCCAGCGACTTGGTCATCCCGATCACCCCGGCCTTGGCGGCGGCGTAATTGAACTGCCCCGCGTTGCCCACCACCCCGGACACCGAGCCGATGTTGATGACCCGGCCCCACTTGCCACGGACCATCGGCCGCATCGCCGCCCGGCACGCCACAAACACGCTCCGCAGGTTGGTCTGGATCACATCGTCGAACTCCGCATCGCTCATCCGCATCAGCAGATTATCCCGCGTGATGCCCGCGTTGTTCACCAGAATATCAAGCCGGCCGTGGGCATCGAACACCGACTCGATCAGCGACTCGATGGATGCCTGCTCCCCGATGTCGCAGGTCTTCACCTCCGCAGAGCCGCCGGCCCCGGCAGAGGTGGACTCGATCTCTGCTTTCACCTGGTTTAGCTTCGCCTCGTCTCGCGCCACGCAGACGACGTGCCGCCCCTGGGATGCCAGCGCCTTGGCGATGGCGGCACCGATCCCCCGGCTTGCACCGGTCACGATCGCGACGCGTTTTTCATTCTGCTCAGCCATCAAACAAGCTCCATGTACAAACACTCTAACCGGAACAGCCTTGGCCGCGTGTCGTGGCCGACCGCCTCAGGCGTGGCGTCAACCTCAACCGGGGGTGTCAAAGTTCTCAACCTTAACGGATCGCTCGATCCGGCGCATCAGCCCCGACAACACTTTGCCCGGAGCAAGCTCGATGTATCGCGCCTCGGGGCGGTCCTGGGCCGCGGCCTGCATCGACTGGCTCCACCGCACCGGGCTGGTGAGCTGGGCGACCAGCCGCTCCTTGATCGTGGCGATGTCCGCGTCGTGTGGCTTGGCGGTCACGTTGCTGTATACGGTGACGCTGGGCAGACGCCAGTTCACCTTGTCCAGCGCCGCCGCGAGCCGGTCCGCGGCCGGCTGCATCAGCGGGGAGTGGAAAGCCCCGGCCACGGTCAGCGGCGTCGGCTTAAAGCCCATGTCCGCCGCCAACGACACCGCACGCTCGCAGGCGTCCAGGCTCCCGGATACCACGACCTGCATCGGCGAATTGAAATTCGCTGGCACCAGCACGCTGTCTGGGCCGCTGCCGCGGGCCTTGTCGCAAAGCTCGTTGATCTTGTCTTCGGTCACGTCCCCCGTGATGGCGACCATCGAGCCTTGCGAGGCCTCGGCCGCTTCCTGCATCGCCTGCCCCCGCAGCCGGACAAGGTTAAGCCCCTCGATGAAGCCGAAAGCCCCAGCAATGTGTAGAGCGGTGAACTCACCAAGAGACAGCCCCGCGGTCGCAGTCAACGCACCCACCCGCCCGCCATCGACCAGCGCTTGGTAACAGGCGACCGAGGCGGTGTAGATCGCGGCCTGAGCGATGTCGGTGCGATTCAGTTGTTCGGCCGGGCCCTCGAAACAGACCTTCGACAACTCCAAGCCAAGCGCCTTGTCAGCCGCAGCGAAAGTCTGAGCCGCGACGGGCACCGCATCGAACCATGCCTTGCCCATGCCCACAGCCTGTGCGCCCTGGCCGGGGCAGAGGATAAAACTCGGATTGGTATTGGCTTCTGACATTGGCTCTATCTGAGGGTCAATATAACGCGCGGATGTACGTGGGAATCAACGCCGACGATAACATTTTGCTTGAAGACGCGCTCGCTTGGCGGTGCATGGTGACTAAAGCTGCCAAAGACTTGCGCCCCAGGTCAGGCCGCCGCCCTGTGCTACAAAAATAACCTTGTCGCCCTCGCCGATGCGCTTCTGCTGACGCAACTCGGTTAGGCACAGGCCCACGCTCGCGGCACTGGTGTTGCCGAAGCGGTCGATGTTGACATAGTACTTATCCTCGCCAAAGCCTAGCTTGCGCCACGCGGCATCCATGATCCGCTTGTTGGACTGGTGCGGGATAATCATCGCGATGTCGTCGGCTGTCAGGCCTGTGCGCTCCATCGCCAGCGTGACGCTGTCCCGCAACGCGTTGACGGCAAACTTGAACACGGCCTGGCCATTCATCTGGAGTTTGTCGTACGCGCCGTTCCAGCCGGCCTCTTCGGTGTTGTGTGGATCGACATGGCCGGGCAGGTCGGCCGCGTTGCGTGGGACGAACAGGGCATCGCCTTGGCCGGGGCTCGAGTCCGAGTGGAGGCTCTGGAAGATGCAGCGCTGTGCGGGGTTGTCGGACGCGGTGATGACCGCGGCACCCGCGGCATCGCCAAAGAGGATGCACGTCCGCCGGTCTTTCCAATCGACGATGGAGGAGAGCCGGTCTGCCCCAATGACCGCGACGGTTTTGTAAAACCCGGTGGCGATACAGTTGTACGCAAGGTTCAGCCCACCCACAAAGCCGGTGCAGGCCATGTTCAGGTCCATCGCCCCGCAAGGCACAGCGCCGATCTTCGCGACCACCTGGCAGGCGGTCGCTGGGCAGATCATGTCCTGGGTCATCGTGGCGAGGATCAGCAGGTCCAGGTCGCTGGGAGCAAGGCCCGCGTCTGCCAAGGCCGCGGTGACCGCCTCCGCAGCAAGGTCGCTGGTGCGTGCGCCTTCCTCGGTGAGGAAACGCGTCACGATGCCCGTGCGCGGCCGGATCCACTCGTCGGACGTATCGACGAACTTCGCGAGGTCGTCGTTATGCACTTTGCGCGGCGGGACAGCCATGCCCGTGCCAGCGATCCGCACACCCTTGGGTGGGTTGACAGCCCCGATCATGCCGTCACCCCGGGGGTCGGCGCATCGATGTGAGCGTATTGCTCGGCTTTCACCAGCCTTTCAACGATGCCCTCATTGACGTGATGCTCTGCGTACTCGATCGCCATCTTCACCGCGTTGGTGATGGTGCGCGACTCCGATGAGCCGTGACAGATCAGGCAGATGCCGTTGGCCCCGAGCAGCGGCGCCCCGCCGTACTCGTGATAGTCGTGCTTCTTCCAGATCTTCTTCACGATCGGTTCGAACTGCATCGCGAGTTCGGGATCGTGCGCGAAGACCTCGTGCGCGATGATTTCGAAGATGCCTTTGCTCAGCCCCTCGGCCAGTTTCAGCACCACGTTGCCGGTGAACCCCTCGCAGACGACCACATCGGCCTCACCCGCGAAGATGCCCCGGCCTTCGATATAGCCGACGTAATTGATCGTCGGGTCGTGCTTGAACAGGTAATGCGTCTCTTTGGTCAGCGCGTTGCCCTTGCCCTCTTCGCCGCCGATGGACAGCAACGCCACGCGGGGCTTCTCGATGCCGATGAGGCGGTGGGCGTACACCCCCGCCATGTGGCCGTATTGATGGAGGTGTGTGGCTCGTGGCTCGGGGTTCGCGCCGACATCGCAGAGCACCACCGGGCCCGTGAAGGTGGGCATGGTGACCGCGATACCCGGGCGGTGGACGCCGGGCAGCCGGCGCATCGCCATCTGGGCGCTGGCGACACAGGCCCCGGTGTTCCCCGCCGAGATGATGACTTCACAGTGCCGGTCGCCGCTCTTTCGGCCGCCGAGATATCCCATCTTCACGATGGATGATTCGGTCTTGTTGCGGAGTGCTGTGACTGGCGACTCCGCCATGCCGATGTCGTCGCTGGAGGGCTCGACCTCGATGCGCGCGTCTTTGCTGAGTCCCGCCTCGGCCATACCCTCGCGGATGATCGCCTGGTCGCCGATGAGCACGAGGGTGTCCCCATCGCGCAGCAGATCAACAGCGGCTAGCGCGCCAGTGAGGATGGCGTCGGGAGCAAGGTCGCCCCCCATGACGTCTATGGCGATGCGCAATTGGATTGTCCTCGGATCAGTGGCCGTGGGATTCAGCACCGCTCAGCACACGGCACGGGTCGGCTCAAGCGGTCGGATGGTGATTAATCCCTGTCCCGGCCGATGGAAAGCTTGAGCCCGGGCCGAACATAGCCACATTCGCCGCACGCCCGGTGGGGCAGCTTGATGCCGCCGCAGTTCGGGCACTGGGTCGTCTGGGTCGCCGATAAAGCGTGGTGTGAACGGCCTTTACGTGTCTGCGTGCGTGTCTTTCGTTGGACGGGAAGCATGGGTCACCTCGTGGGCAATAGCGTGAGGCCGATGTCGGCCGAAGTTTTCAATGGCTCTTAACTGCTTACAACACCAAAGGAAAGACCGCGTAAGGTACTTCCCTCCAACCCCCACGTCAAGCGTATGCGAAGCGTGCGGGAACCAAAGTATAGGCGTTTCATGGAGCGAGTGCAGTCGTGTAATGGTGAAGCGTTAGAAGGATCGTGAAGTGCTGGTACCTCCACGGGTACAAACCCCGCGAGGATTCCCTCCATTTTTGTATCGAAATGGACGGCTTCTTCTCAGATCGCGGCCAACGCTGTAGCACCACGATGAGAACGCTGTAGCACCACTCGACACCGTCGCAGCATTCCCGTAGTATGTGCAACTCGATGCCCGGGTGGCGGAATTGGCAGACGCGCCACGTTGAGGTCGTGGTGGGAGTAAAATCCCTTGCAGGTTCGACTCCTGTCCCGGGCATTCGGTTCTTGAAAACGCATCGAATAGCGCAAGCTTAAGTGGCAATTCGATACATATTTACAGAAATTCATCTCAATTTTCGGTTACGCCCATTGGTTTTATACGCCCATTTGACGCCCAATATTTTTGTGCCTTGGCTTGCCACCGTTCGGTCATGATCGGGTTTTTCTAGGGAGGTGTGCGATGGCCCCAAAGATATTGTCAAAAGCTGTGGATGAGTGTTTGGTCAGGCGGCGTGTTGTTTGACTCCGTCGGTGAAGGCGATGCCGGCGATGACATCGCCGATCAGTTCGTGGCCGTTGAGCCGTCGCCACTTCCTCTGGGCCGACTCGGCGAGCTTGAAGAGCGTCACCGTTGTGTACACCCGCGTCTCCTCCCGGCCGTGACCCCGCTCGTCGGTGCGGTGGACCTGGTGTTTGAGCGTCGTATCCGGATCGTCCCCGGAACCATCCGCCTCGGCCATGAGAAGAATCGTTTGGGTGTGCAGCGTCTTGTGGTTGTCCTTGAGCGCCAGCGCATAATCTGCCTTGCTTTCACGCAGTTTCTGCGCGATGTCCTTCTGGCAGCCCATCGCGTCGAGCGTCACCGTGCTGCCTTCGAGGTCGAGCATGTCCAGCAGCTGCGGGATCGCCGTGATCTCGTTGGACTTGTCACCGCACCTGACCAGTTGGGGCAGGTCGCTGATGATGTGTCGGGTGTGACGTCGGGCCAGCAACCCCGTTGCACGTCACGAATGCGTCGCGCTATACGGCTGCGCCTACTCGGGTTTACGAGATGGAATTTGAAGAGGCATATGGGCGGCTCGGGCGGCGTTCACCCATGTCCATTACCTCAACCCGCTGGCGGGGCAAAAACACCGCAATACCGATCTGATCTGCAGAGCAGCAGGTCTGCCCGCCCCTCGCGCAGACTTCGCCGCCAGGCTTGTAGGGTATCCGGTTAGCGGTCGATTTCGGCCTGCTCTACCGGTTACTGGGCGAGTGACGCTGGAGAGTATGAACCACGTCAGATTCATTGACCGTTCTTTGCGGGCGGCAGGACAATCAAGCCGTGAGTGGGACCTCCCCAGCGTATCACCTGTTTGACCGCGTGATCGTGATCGATGTCATGGGCTTCGATGCTGAGCAAGTTGCGGCGGCCATGATCTTCGCCGATGCGCACACGCACGCGATAGACCGTGGTCGCGGATTCACCGTCTTCAATACGCTGCACGGATGCCTTGATGTAGTCCGGCGTCGGGCCGCCATCGGTGATGCGTGCTGCCGTGGACTGGCCCGATTGTTGATCGGTCAGGGCGATGTGCAGGGCATCGACAAACTCGCCTTTGCCAGCCACGTGGCGATCATCACGCACCATCACGACGAGGTAGAGAAATTCATCGTCCGCGCGCAGCCAGCCTTCGCCGGAGAGGTCCTGCGGTCCTTGCCACCATAGCGCCTCATCCGGCTGTTTCTCGTGGAAGTTCTCCAGCCCGCCTTCATCAAGCAGCAGATCGGGTGCCAGCTGCGCCCATTGCTCGGGGTGGCTATCCAGGCTCAGCCCCTTTGGCATCGGCGGCAACGGCATGACGATTTGGATCGGCAGCACCTCCCGGGCGACGACGGCTTCGCCTTCGATCACGCTGAGCACGATGCGCGGGATGGAGGCCGGGTCGGTCTGGGTCGCGACGTCGCGCGGTGAGCCGACCATCATCTTCCAGCCCATACTGCCGCCGAGCACCTTCGCGGCCAGAAGATTGCGCCCCGCTCGCAACGGCAAGTCAAACGTGTGATCGGTAATGGCGTATCCGCCGCCATTGCCCCCAGCGAGCGTGTCGTACACCGGACGGCCATTCACGTACCACGCCATCCACCAATCTGCGCTTGCGCCCATACGCACGGTCTGTTCCGCAGGTGAATCGATGTAAGCGAAGACGGCCGCGGCTTCTCGCTCGCGCATCGTCCCGCCAAGCCGCTCGAAGTCGATCATGTTCTCAACAGGCAACGCACGGCGGGGCGACACGCTGCCCGAGTTACCCGGCAGTTGCGCGGGGATGTCATTCACCTTGCTCAAATCGGTGTCGGGGTGCACATGCACAAATGCGGTCCACGCTGCGGGCCATTGCAGCGCAGCCGCGGTAGGCTTTGCGGACACCTCAAAACTGATCTGGGCTTCATCCCCTGGGGCAACGCTCAACGCCCGGGTCAGCGGAGTAATCGTGCCGTCGGCAGTGAGTGTTGCATTGACATGCAGGTGCAAGGTGCGGGAGAAAGGGTTGCGTATCGTGGCGTGGATGACGTTGCCCTCACCAGCCGCGAGGCGAGCCAGCGTCGGGGTCTCCAGAATTGCAGGTGCGGCCCGCGCGACGAAGCGATCGCCCTCTGGCGCGGCCCAAGTCACGAACTGCGGGTCTAGAGAAACCTCAATCGCCGCAACGCCCTCGGCTGACACCGCCAACGGCTTCGCGTTGCCATAGAGGTCGAACACTTTCGCCTCCGCAACCGGTCCCTCGGCAATCTGCAACGCGACGTGGCTGGGTGTGGCTTGCTCGGACCACAACACCACGACCCGACTCGCTCCGCCACGCTGGTGCAGCACATGGCCCTCCAGGTGTGATGGCAAATCCAGCATGGCCTGGTGGGCATGCCTCCGCAATCGCTGCACCATGTGCCGATACGCCAGCACCGCCGGCCGCGGCTCCTGCGCGGTGCGAAGGTTGCCGTATGCCTCTTCAAACATCAGCAGCCGGAACCAGATAAAGAGCGGCATCTGCTCGGACTGGGCATACACCATCTTCTGAACGACGGTACGGGCCTGGACATCCTCCTGCGCGGCGGTTCGCGCAGAGACACCCGATTCGGTCTCGATCAACGGCAGATGGCTCTTCCCAAACATCTCCGCTACAGCCCGGACCCGCTCGAGCGCGTGACGCTCTGACCCGGCCCCGGGGCCATGGCCGTGATACGCAATCGCATCAAGCTTATCCACGTCCACCAACCGGATGAACTCTTCAGACCGGCGCGTCGCTTCAGCACCCGCGAAACTAAGCCCACCATTCATGACGACCGTATCGGGGTTACCCCGCTTGATCGCGTCGTACATCTGCTGGTAATCCTCGACGTAATGGGCGATAGGGCCGGGATAGAAGAACGTGAGGTCCGGCTCGTTGCCCAGCTCGTAGTAGCGGATCTGCGGGAATCGGCGCGCAAGTTCTTCAAGATGATGCAACACGCCGGGCAACTGAGCGGCCCGTTGTGCCTGATCCTTGGGCGGATCGTGCATGTAGAGCACCTGTAGCCCGTATTTCTCATAGGTGGGCAGGTGCTCAGTGACCTCGTCTATCGACCCCGGGCCAAAGCCGTGACGGATGATGTCAACACCCATGTGCTTCGTCCACTGCAGCAATTCCTTGCTGCCATAGGACGGCCCCAGGTTCAGGTCCAGGCCGTAAAGAAACTCGCCGTCTTCAGCCTTGGACAGCGGCTGATCATCGATGATGCCCAGGTAACTCTCGCGTCGGATAATCGGCTCGGTGTCGTCAGGGCGAGCCAACTCAAACGTGAGGCTGTAGATGCCGTATGCAAGGCCCGTCGTGTCCATGGTGACGGGGAGGATCGTCTGCGATGAGCCGGGCAGTGTGGTGGGTCGTTCGCCTTGTGCTAAGGCCTGTCCGCTGCGGTTGCGCAGTGTCCAGCGGTAAGTAGCATCAAGTGGTTTGCGGGCGAGGTTGGTGATGCTGTACTGGAGCGTGGGCTTTTGGTCTGGGTTGAACATCATCAACTCCGCGGGCTCGCCGGTGGTGTACCCGTCGAGTCGCAGCAGACGCTGATAGTCCGGGTTCTGGTCCAGGTCGTACCCGCGGATACGGACGGCCCGGACATGGAGCGGCGCGTTCGCACCGTAGATGGTCAGGTCGAAGGCGTTGCTGTTGAGTTTGCTTCCGTCACCGGTATCGCGTTGGTCGAAGTGTGCATCGTCTAACTTAAATCGGAGAGTCTTCCAACGGCGCTCACCGCCCCAGCCCTGCGCCACACGCACACCACCTCGGGCCGTGTCTGCAAAGACCTCAATGCCCGACCAGGCATCGAGCATGTACTCGATCTCGACATCGCACACGGGCCGACCCCCGCGCTGAAAAGCGGGATCGGTCACCCTCAGCCGCATCGATCTCATCCAACCCATCTGCGGGGTGGTAGGGCTGTTGTGTGAGACCCATGCCTGCGAGGTCTTCCCATCCACCTCAACGGTCGCCAATTCCCCACCATCCCGATCGAAGGTCAGACCCTTTTCAATAGGCTGATCCTCAAACCGTAGCTCGAGTTCGTCATCGTCAGCGTACACAGCACCCACGCCCATGCAGAGACACGCTAACGCACTGATAACAAGACACATGTGGTATGGTTGACGCTTCACAATCGACCTTTCAGACCGTACTTCGGATGTCTTAACCTATGATAATACCACATTAGTACCAGATTGAACCCGAGTTTTTTGCGATTTTTTTTATTTTATTGCTTTATGATTGACCTTACGCAGACATCTGGTATTATACTGGTCATACATAACAATTGGTCTGCAACCTCATGACACAGATGATCGCGACAACCCGACCGGCAACCCGCGCCGTCAAGGGCCCGCCCAGCAGGCAGGTGATGACGGCCCTGCGGTCTTGGATCGAATCAGGCCGGTTCCGCGATGGCGACCCGCTGCCCTCTGAACGCGAGGTTGCCAAGCATCTGGAAGTTGCGCGCACAACCGTGCGCAGTGCTTTTGGCGAACTGGAACGGCAGGGGCTGATCGAGCAGGCGGGCGATCGGCGAAGACGTATCGTGCGGACCACAGAGGCCCCGGCCACATTACTTTCACGCACTGTCGCAATCCCAACCGAGGTCGTCGTCGGCAGCCGCGGGGCTGGTGGCGTGTTCCCTCGCGGGTGGGACTTGTACACCTATGCCGAAGCCGTGAAGGTGTTCCAAGGCCAGGGGCTGAACATCTTCACCCTGATGCCCGCGAGTCTGGCGCAGGAGCAACTGGCGCAGTTGATGTCGGGCCGACCGATGGGGCTGATCCTTACACGCGAGGTGCGTGACCCGTCGGTGAGGCAACGCATCATCGAAGCGTGCAATGGCCGCCGTGTGCCAATCGTTGCGGACGGTGACGGCCCAGAACTGGCCGAGCAGGACCGCGTCACCGCTGACCACGATGCGGGGGCTTACGAGCTGACCCGCTGGCTGCTGAACCGGGGCCGGAGCCGGATACTTCGATTGCGACCCCAGGCCGACCCACCCCTGCATTGGCAGACACAGCGCGACACGGGCTATGAACGGGCCATGCGCGAAGCGGGGAGCGACCCCATCCCTCTGACCCACTTCCCAGCCCAGCCCTCGCTCCACGGCCACGGGGAACACGGCATGACACCCGACGCGCCGGCCCGCTTTCACAGCACGATCCGCATCATCGCGGGCCACCTCGTCGAGCATTTTGCAGACGGTGGCTTGAAGCCCGATGCCATCATGGCGGTGACCGACGCAGATGCCCGGCTGATCAATGCCGCGCTGCGGCTGCTCGGCAAAACGCCCGGCGAGGATGTCATGGTCACCGGATACGACAACACGTGGGCCGACGACCCCGAACGCTTCTTTGAAGCGACGCCACCCGCAGCGACCGTGGATAAGAACAATCACCTCATCGGCGAGGCGCTTGCTCAACTGCTCTTGGACCGTGTGAATGGGCGGCTGCCCGAGCAGCCACAACGACGACTGATAGAACCGCGGATGCTGCCACTATTGGACATGCCGCTTGAGTCTTGATGGATGAATGAATCGACGACGGATGTTCCGTCGCGCAAGACCGAATCACCAGATTCACAAACCGCGGTTTGTGCCCGCCACGGTTTCGCCAAACTCAGGGCATCGGAGGTTCGCCACATGTTCGGCAAGCAAATGATCGTCGGATGCGTCCTGTTCACCGTCAGCGCGACAGCGGCCCAAGGGGCGCTGGTCCATCAGTACAAAGCGTCGGACTACACCACAAATGGCAGCGCGGTCTGGGCCGACGCGGTCGGCACCAACGACCTGACCAATGAGGGTGCCGCAAGTACCCGGCCCATCCTCGTCGCCAGTGCCACACCCACGGGCCAATCGGCGGTGCAGTTTGACCGGACCAACGGCATCGCAGGCGACGGCGGCCGCTTCCTGGGGTTCAGTGAAGCGCTCTCCGCATCATTCACCTCATCACCCAGCTTCGCGATCGCCGCGGTCATCCAGCATGATGACCTGGGCACCTTTGGCCAAATCATCAGCGGCAACGACAACGGTGACTTGCAGCTACGGGTCAATGGCAGCGGAGGCGGTGGGGTCGCGAATGTTGGACGCCGCAACCTCTCTGACGTGGGCGACAGCAACACTGCGGTCGGCAGCGACTTCATCGTGCTGATCTTCACCTACGACGGGACAAACTGGGCGTTCTACCGCAACGGAGCTGCTGACGGGGCAGGCACCGTCGCCGCCACCTTCAGCACACCAGAACTCGTCGGCACGGGCCCCGGAATCAGCGACTCCTTCGTGGGTAAGATCGCAGAGCTGCGGCTCTATGACTCGGCCGCGATCGATGTCGATGCGGTCAACACCGACCTGACCAACACCTACCTCATCCCGGAGCCGGGTAGCCTGGCGCTGCTGGGGCTCGGCGGGCTGTTGATGCTGGGCAGGCGCCGCTCGGCTGCATGACGTGTGACGTGACTTCCAGCATTCACAATGGAGCGATCAGCAGTGCGATACCCACGAGATACAACCCGACACTCGATGCGTGCGTTTACGCTCATCGAACTGCTCGTGGTCATCAGCATCATCGCACTGCTGATCGCCATCCTTTTGCCCGCCCTCTCGGCCGCCCGGGGTGCCGCACGACAGGCGGTGTGCTTGTCTAACACCCGCCAGCAGGCTATTGCATTCTTCGGCGCGGCAGCCGATGACATGGGGCAGCTTCCTTTCGCTTACCAGCCCAAGGCACCGGGGGACTATCGCGGGGTCGCGATCGCGTGGCCGAGCATTGTGGATCGGGGTTATATGCCCGCCGCACCGACGAGCTTCGAGTACGCATGGGGCGGGTCCGCGAGCAACGTCAACCGTAACGGTGCCATGATCTGCCCCGATGCGGAGCCCGTGATCGGGGGTGCCACGGCTGTAGCCGTTGACCGGCAGCAACGGTTCGGGGGCACGATTTCCGGCGAGTTGATCGACTCGGCGGGTGGCATCGAACGCTTAGCTAGGGATTACGGCGGCGATAGTTGGGTCGAGGGAAACCGCCTCTTTACTCACTACCAGATCAACGGCGCATGGGGGTGGCACGTCGTACACAACAACCTTCATTCCCGCCTGGCCTTCGCACTTAAACAATCAGACTGGCCGTATGGTTTGACCTGGGGACCCGAACGCCGCAGCGACCTGGTCAATCCCAGCAACCTCTTCCTCCTGGGTGATGGTTGGCTGGACACGGGGCTGCTCGAGCCCACATTCCGCCACGGCAACCTGGCTGCAAACTTCGCCTACGCCGACGGCCACTCACAGACCCACGCCTCCACAGACCTGACCTACAAGCAAAGCCCCGACAACCCCGCCCGGCTGTTCGTGTGGGATGAGCGACTCTGGCAACACGAGCCCGCGCCCGGCCCCCCATAAGCCGATCGCGAGTAATGCAAGCCGCAACAAACCGACCTTACACACATCATCAAACCCCGCGTGGTGGTGGCGCAGTCGTCCTCGACATGTGCAGTCGCACCGCCAGCGGCACAGCTCCCACACTGCAGCCCGTGCCATGAAAACTCAGACCGCTTCACCTAAACCCACCGTAGCGACGCATCCTGATCGGCTGGATGCCGGGCGCATCTTGCGACGCCACACCGCAGCACTGAAGTGCCCTCCCACCAACACGCCATGCAACCACTTTCCGGACGGGCCATTGATGGGCAATGGCGACATGACCGTGGTCGGCTGCGGGCCAAGTGATGACTTGTGCTTCCATATCGGCAAAAGCGATTTCTGGACGGATGGGCACGGCTGGTCTTTCACGAACGAGCACTACGACCGGTACACCGTCTCGCCGATCACGGTCGGCGGGTTGCGCCTGCGCGTTCGTGACATGGCGTGCGCTACCTATCGGCAGGAAGTCGACCTGCTGCGTGCCTGTGTCACCGGTACGTTTGCCGGCCAGGGCAGCACGCTGCACACCCGCGCCTGGTGTGCAGCCACCGCGAATGTCATGGTGGTTGAGCTAACCGCCCACGGCCCGATGCCCATTGGCATCCGGGTGCAAACCTTTGCGAAGGACAACGCGGACCCGCGCGCGGCTGTGCTTCCCACCACATCCGGCCACGAGGAAGACGCCGCCTGGGTCACGCGCGAAACATGGAACCGCGGCAGGTGGGTCAGCAGGGCTGCGCTGGCGACAAGGATTTGGGGCACGCCATCGCGGTCGTGGACCCACGATGACCGGCGGGCGTACCAGGCCATCGTCATCGAGCCCGGCCAAAGCGCCATCATCGCGTGCGCACTCGCCGGCGGGAAAGACGCAAACAATCACCTCGAAGATGCGCAGACATACATCGCATCGCTAAGCCCCGACGCGATCGAAGAGCTGCGCTCCAAGCACGATGAATGGTGGCGCAACTACTGGAGCAAATCGCTGATCGATCTGGGGGGTGATGCCATCGAATGCTTCTGGTATGGCTCGCAATACGCACTGGCGTGCTGCACGCGCTCCGGCCACACATGCCCAGGCATCTTCGGTTTCGCTACCGACGACCACCCGCGATGGAACGGAGACTACCACCTAAATTACAACGCTCAGCAGCCATTCGCTGGCGTGTTCAGCAGCAACCGTGGTGAGCTTGCGCAGCCATTGATCGACGCGATGAATGACTTCATTCCCGAAGGGCTTCGCCGCGCCAAGGGAGACCTGAAACCGCCTCAAGCCGGGCTCTACATGCCCATCGGCTTGGGGCCATGGGGCGTGGTCGCACAGGATGATTACATGGGCCAGAAGTGCGCCGCCGCATTCGCTGCGGTGCCCCACGTCGATCACTTCCATTACCAGCAAGACCTCAGCTACACCCGGCACCACCTCTACCCATTCGTCAGAGAAGCCGCCCGCTTCTGGGAGGGATTCCTAAAGCGTGAGGGCGAGCGCTACGTCATACAAGGCAGTGCGGCCCACGAGCACGGCGGCGAAGATTCGAACACCGCGCTAGACCTCGTGCTCGTCCGCAGGTTGTTCCGTGGCCTCATCGCGATGAGCGAGGCCCTCAACACCGACGCGGAGAGCCGAGACACCTGGCGACACATCGTCGATAACCTGGCGCCGTATCCGACGACCACCCATCAGGGCCGCACAGTTTTCAAGCAATCGGAGAACGCTGCGGGCTTCTCAAGGTCGATCACACTCATGAATCTGGCATGGCCGGGGTGCGGCGACATCGGTTTTGGGGGTGATCCACACCTGACGAAAATCATGCGGGATACGCTCGATGCCATTGACCGGTGGGACCAGGGCAATAGTTTTGCGTGGGTCATGATCGCAGCGGTCCGCACTGCGCACCCCGATGCATATCAACGCTTTGTGGACAGGCTTACCGGGCCCGGCGGACTGCGAGACAACCTCACACTCGCCCAGGCCTATGGCGGCATCGAAACGTGTGGAGCCACGCTTGCCGTCAATGAGATGCTGCTGCAAAGTAGCGAAGGGGTCCTGCGCCTCTTCCCCGTCTGGCCCCGCCATCGTGATGCCGCATTCCAGAACCTCCGAGCGCATGGCGGGGTGCTGGTGTCCGCCGCCTTGCGCGACGGCGGCGTCACCAGCCTGTCGCTCAAGCCTGCGCACACGAGCCACGTGCGCCTGCTCAATCCCTGGCCACAAATGGCGTTCTCGGTGCATCCCGCGCCAGAAGGCTCGGGCAGCCACCACCTCCCCGACCGACACGGCATCATCCACCTGCACAATCTTGCACCCACCCGATACCACCTGCAACCGATCCCCCGTAGCGATGTCCGCGACGGTAGCCGCTCATAAAAATTTGGTTCTTCTGGCAATATCGGGGAGATCGACAAGACGATCCTGCTGGCCGACGGCACGGTCCTGGCGGCGTTGCCGCGGATCGCTTGAAGATTCACTCCCCCGACTCACCACCCCCCGCCCCGGCACGCGCCGAACCTCCGGTGCAAAACCCGGACAGAACAGGATTGGGACGCTCCCCGTTTCGATACTTTGGGGTCAGGATTACCTCTTGAAGGTGCTGGGAATGAATGTTTAGATGCGATGGCCCTTGCTCCCGACCACCAGGCTGGACAATTCAAGTCGAAGCGGTACATTGCTCGCATGCCGCAACCCGACTGCGAACGTCCGAACGTCCTGTTGATCAGCACCGACCACTGGCCCGCCAGCGCGCTGGGCGTCGCCAGCCACCCGGTCGTCAAAACCCCGACGATCGACCAGATCGCGCACAACGGCACCCGCTTCACCAACTGCTACGCCGAGTGCCCCGTCTGCGTCCCTGCCCGACGCACCCTCATGACCGGGCTCACGCCCCGCACCCACGGCATGCGGCAGAACGACAGCATGCCCATGCCCGCCGTCACCACCATGCCCCAGGCCTTCCGCGATCAGGGCTACCAGGCCTTCGCCGTGGGCAAACTGCACGTCACCCCGCAGCGCGACCGAATCGGATTCGACGAGGTCATCCTCGAAGAGGAGGGCCGCGTCATGGAGGGCGTGATGCAGGACGATTACGAGTTGTTTCTCGCCGACCACGGGCACGCCGGCCAGCGCTTCGCGGGTGGGATGGGCAACAACGAATATGTCTGGCGTCCCTGGCACCTCGATGAACGCCTGCATGTAACCAACTGGGCGGCCCAGCAGATGGCCCGTACGATCAAGCGGCGCGACCCCCGCAAGCCGGGGTTCTACTACCTGTCGTTCTGTCATCCTCACCCGCCGCTCAATCCCCTGCGCGATTACCTCGACATGTACCGCGATGTGGAGGTGCCCGATCCGTTCATCGGCGACTGGGCGCGGGGAGACGATGCGACGCCCGCCTGGGTCAAGCGGTTTCAAAGCAACAAGATGCCGTGGAAGCCCGATGAAATCCGCGCGATCCGCAAGGCGTGGTACGCGCTATGCACCCACATCGATCACCAGATCCGTGTGGTCCTCGGCACGCTGCGCGAGGAACGGCTGATCAACAACACGATCATCGTCTTCACCGCCGATCACGGCGAATTGCTGGGGAACCACGGCATGTGGGCCAAGAGCCCGATGTATGAAGATTCCACGAACATCCCGATGATCATCAGCGGAACCCACCGCCAAACCGCCGAGGGCCCGGTTCACCACCACCGCACCGACGACCGCCTGATGGGCTGGGCGGATGTGATGCCCACGCTGCTGGACCTGTGCGGCCTGCCGATCC
Organism: Phycisphaeraceae bacterium; assembly: GCA_041743835.1. Taxonomy (GTDB): domain Bacteria; phylum Planctomycetota; class Phycisphaerae; order Phycisphaerales; family Phycisphaeraceae; genus JBGTLW01. Next base: position 20,915 of record JBGTLW010000394.1, read on the forward strand.
CCGGGCACTGCGAGGGCATGTCCGCGTTCGGCGAGAACAGGCGTGAGTACCTGTGGAGCGAGTGCTATTACCAAGCCCCGCAAGCCAACCGCATGATCCGCAGTGGCGACCACAAACTGATTTATTACCCCGCCGGCAACATCTGCCAACTCTTCGATCTGGTAAATGATCCCTGCGAACTGCATGACGTGTACACCGACGGCGATCATGCCACAGAGAGGAAAAGGCTGACGGGCTATCTCATCGACGAGTTGGCGAAGCACGAGGTGGACGCCCAGTGGGTGCGTGATGGCGACCTGGTCGGGGCTGAGACGGTGTGCTTTGACGGTCCCCGGGCCCATCCTTCGTTCCACGGCCAGCGCGGGCTGCACCTGCCACCGCCGCACCCGGGCATGGTTGGGTGGTGATGCGGGGTTGGCCGCGCGACTCACCCTTCAGTTGTTTTTCAGTACTACTGTCGCTCGGTACAGGGGTATCGAAACGGGGACGCTCCCAATCCTGTTCGGTCCGCCGGTTGCTTTGGCGGTCTAATTGAGACTGAGTCGCGCCTTGCGCCCGTCACCGACTTCACGCATGATATGCACCATGGCGATGGCGCGACGAGCGAAGCCGACCGAGAAGCAGCTCCAGGGCTTCAAGTATTTCCGCAAGCTGCTGCCGCTGTACGAGCGGCCGCACACGGTCGGCACGGCGCGCGATCGCGCGGGCAACCGGCGGCTGCACATGGACCAGTACTGCGCGCTGGTCCTGCTGTACATGTTCAATGCGGTGGTGCAGTGGCCGGGCAACCGGTACAACGGCACCTCTTGCTCGCCCTCGTGGCCGTGGACCCAGCAGTCCCGTTGGCTGTTGTTGTTCTCGTAGCCGACCCAGGTCTGGAAGCGGCCGCGGCGTTCGCGGGGCACGTGCTTCTTGCCGGTGCGGGGCTGGGTCGCTTTGTCACCGGGCCCGTCGAGGTGCCACTTGCCAAACCACGCGGTGTGGTAGCCGGCGGCATTGAAAGCATCGGCGACGGTGGGGATCGACGGGTCGAGCGCATCCTCGTGCCACCGCACCGCGTGGTGGGGGTATCGGCCGGTGATCCAACTGCCCCGGGCCGGGCAGCACAACGGGAAACCGCTGACCGCGTTGGGGAAGTACACGCCGTCGCGGCAGAGGCGGTCGAGGTTCGGCATCCGCACATTCGGGTCCCCGGCAAAGCTCATTGCCTGCGCCCGCATCTGGTCGACGGTCAGCCACAGCACGTTGGGACGGGATTGTTCCTCGGCCATCACGCATCGTTACCTACGGCGACGAAACCGTCCGCCGAGGCCAGCCCCGCTGCGGCCAGGGCTTGGGGCAACAGGTAGGCGATGGCGTGCCGGTCACTGGTGGCGCTGAGGAACGCCTGTCCCCGGCCCACTTGCCGATGCCGCAGCGCGGGCAAACCATCGAAACCGCCGCCCTGGAACGTGCCGAGTACTTGGCCATCGGCCTCGACCCAGCGATCGACCCAGCCCTCGGTCTCGATCGTTTGGCCGTCGTGTGTCTGGATGGTGGCCGCCTCCAGCCGCGGGTGGTCGCCCGGCACGCGCAGCCGC
>JBGTLW010000395.1:0-12201 GCA_041743835.1 Phycisphaeraceae bacterium
CGCTGCGCGGTGAGGCGGCCGAGCCGGTCTGGCAGAGGCCAGCGCTGGAACCGGGCACAGACTACCGGCCGGTGGTCACGCCCGACGGCGCGACGCTGGACTACCGCATCATCGACGGGGTCAAGGTCTTCCACCTCATCGCCGAGACGGTCCGCCACACCTTCGCGCCCGGGCTCGAAGCCAACTGCTGGGGCTACAACGGCCGGGTTCACGGCCCGACCATCGAGGCGGTCGAGGGCGATCGCGTGCGCATCTATGTCACCAACAAGCTCCCGGCCGAGACCACCGTACACTGGCACGGGGCGCTGCTGCCCTCGGGCATGGACGGCGTCGGCGGGCTCAACCAGCGGTCGATCCGACCGGGCGAAACCTTCAAGTACGAGTGGACCATCCATCAGCACGGCACGCTGATGTACCACTCCCACCACGACGAGATGACCCAGATGGCCATGGGCATGATGGGCCTGTTCATCATTCACCCGCGCGAGCCCAGGCCCGAGGACCGGGTCGACCGCGACTTCGCGCTCATGCTCAGCGAGTGGGTGATCCGCCCCGGCACCGAGCGGCCCGACCCCAACGCGATGAGCGACTTCAACGTCCTCACCATCAACGCCAAGGCGTTCCCCGGCACCTCGCCACTCGTCGTGAAGCGCGGCGAGAAGGTCCGCATCCGCATCGGCAACCTCAGCGCGATGGACCACCACCCCTTCCACATCCACGGCCACGCCTTCCACACCACCCAGACCGATGGCGGGGTGATCCCCGTCACTGCACGCTGGCCAGAGACCACGGTGCTGGTGCCAACAGGCGCTACAAGAACGATCGAGTTCATTGCAGATAACCCCGGCGACTGGGCGATGCACTGCCACATGACACACCACGTCATGAACCAGATGGGCCACGACGTGCCCAACCTCCTGGGCATGGATGTTGAGGGATTCGACCCGCGCGTCCAGCAGCTCCTGCCCGGGTACATGACGATGGGACACAACGGCATGGGCGAGCACGGCGGGCACATCGAGTCGGGGCACATGCCCGTGCCTTACAACAGCCTGCCCATGGTCGGCATGCGCGGCCCACACGACTACATCACCATGGGCGGGATGTTCACCATCCTCAAGGTCCGTGACGAGCTGCAGCACGACGACGGACGCGATCCGGGCTGGTACGACAACCCCGGCCAGACCGAAGCCCGGCTGGCCAGCGACGAAGACCTTCACCGCGATGGCATTCGCGTCTGAATGACGACATGCCTGTCAAAGAAACGCATGGACCGATTCGAGGTGTCGGAACGAGGTGTCGGAACGGGGGCAGACCCCGTTATGACGCGCCACAAGTTCTCGCGTCACGACTTCACCCTCGCCGAGCTCTTCGCTTGCCTGGTTGTGCGAGAGATGATGGGCAAGAGCTACCGACGCACCGAGGCCCTGCTCCGTGACACCGACTGGTGTCAGCAGTTGGGTATGACCAGGGTGCCCGACCACGCCACGCTCTGCCGCGCATTCGCCCACATCCTCAACCGCCAACGTGTGGGTGACATGCTCGGCCTGTTCGCCCGTGTGATGCGGCGGGCGGGGGAGCGGGGTCATGGTCATTGGCCCGATTTTACCCGCGTCGGCCGGTTGGTCGGGTTTTTCGTATGCTGTGGGGCTTGATCCGTGCCCCGCGCGACAGGCCCGACCCGGGTGGGTTGCCGGCCCCCGGCGGTGCGCCCGGGGCTACCTGCGAAATGAATTGCCATGAAGATTGTCCTGCCTGATGGAAACACACTCGACCTGCCCGCCCACAGCACGCCGCTGGATGCCGCGAGGCAGATCGGCGAGGGCCTGGCCAAGGCCGCGATCGGTGCGCGGGTCAACGGCGAGCTGGTCGATGTCAACCGCCCGTTCGAGTCCATCGTGAGTGGGGGGGTGGACGCGGCCGAGCTTGGCATCATCACCGCCCCGCGCTTCGACAAGCAGGGCAAGAGCAAGTGGCGCGACGACCAGCACAAAAAGGATGCCCTCTACCTGCTCCGCCATAGCTGCGCCCACGTCATGGCCGAGGCCATCGAACGAATCTGGCCGGACACGCAACTCGCCTACGGCCCGCCGCTGGACAACGGGTTCTACTACGACATCAAGCTCGACACACCCATCAGCTCCGATGACTTCGGGAAGATCGAAGAGGAGATGAAGAAGATCGCCGCGGAGCAGCGGCCTTTCACGCGGTATGAGCTTGCAACCGAGCAAGGCCTGGCCAAGCTCAACCACGAAGGCAACAAGTACAAGATCGACAACGCGGACAAGGCCATCCACAACGGGGCCGCGACGCTGTCGTGGTACGTCACCGGCAAAGCCCACGGCGTCACGCCGTGGGATGACGCGGCAGAGCCGAGGGATGGCAATCCCTCGGCTTTGGGGCACCCACCCACACCCAGGCCGTGGGAAGACCTCTGCCAAGGCCCGCACATCCCCAATACGTCGCTGCTTGACCCTGCTACCGGCGGCGGCGCATTTAAGATCACCTCCATCGCCTCATCACACTGGCACGGCGACATCACCAGCGACCGCTTCCAACGCGTCTATGGCACCGCGTTCTTCTCGCAGGCCGACCTCGATGAACACCTGTCCCTCCTCGAAGAAGCCAAGCAGCGCGACCACCGCGTCATCGGGCAACGGCTGGGGCTGTTCACCATCGATGAAAAGGTCGGCCAAGGGCTGGTCCTCTGGAAGCCCAACGGCGCGATTGTTCGGCAGGAGCTGCAAAACTTCATCAGCGAGCACCTCAACCGCCAGGGCTACAAGCAGGTCTTCACGCCACACATCGGCAAGCTCGACCTCTACCGGACCTCCGGCCACTTCCCGTACTACGCCGACTCACAGTTCCCGCCCCTGCTCGAACGTGAAACCGTGCGGAAGCTGGCCGACGGCTGCGCCACGTGCGCCCAGCTCGCGGAGAAGCTGACCTTCTCCGACCCGGCGCAGAGCGCCGCGATGGCGGCGGAGATCGCCGGCGGCGGGTACATGCTCAAGCCCATGAACTGCCCGCACCACATCCGCATCTACGCCAGCGACAAACACAGCTACCGCGACCTGCCCATCCGGCTCGCGGAGTTCGGCACGGTGTACCGCTACGAGCAGTCCGGCGAGCTCGGCGGCATGACGCGCGTGCGCGGCTTCACGCAGGACGACGCACACCTCTTCGTCACCCCCGAGCAGCTTGCAGAAGAGGTGCTCGGCTGCATCGAGCTGGTGAAGATCGTCTTCAAGACGCTGGGCATGGAGGACTACCGCGTGCGTGTCGGCCTGCGCGACCCGGACGATTCCAAGTTCGTCGGCAACGCGTCGGACTGGGACCGCGCGGAGGCGGCGTGTCTCGCGGCCGCGAAGTCGCTGGGCGTGCCGTTCTCCCAGGAGCCGGGCGAGGCGGCGTTCTATGGGCCGAAGATCGACTTCGTGGTGAAGGACGTCATCGGCCGGGAGTGGCAGCTTGGCACCGTGCAGGTGGACTACCAGTTGCCCCAGCGCTTCGAGCTGGAGTACGTCGGCGCGGACAACAAGACGCACCGCCCGATCATGATCCACCGCGCGCCGTTTGGCAGCATGGAGCGCTTCGTCGGCGTGCTGATCGAGCACTTCAACGGCGCGTTCCCGCTGTGGCTCTCGCCCGAGCAGGCGCGGGTGCTGCCGATCAGCGACAAGTTCACCGACTACGCCCGCACCGTGCTGGACAGCCTCAAGGCCCGGGGCCTGCGCGCGACGCTCGATGACAGCAACGAAAGGCTCAACTCCAAGATCAAGGCGGCGCAGGAGGACAAGGTGGTGTACATGCTCGTCGTCGGCGGCAAGGACGCCGAGGCCGGGACGGTCAGCGTGCGTCACCGCAGCGGGGGCGACCGCGGCGCTGTGCCGCTAAGCGAGTTCACCGCCGCGATCGTCGCCGAGCGCGATGAGCGCCGTGTGAGCTAAGCCCCGGCTCACCAACCCCCACACCCCCGCGCCGTCTCGCCTTGCCACGGTGCCGCGCCGCGCTTACAACTGGCACCCATGCAGGCACTACTCGATTGGCTTGAACATTACCCGTACCTGTTCGCGGTGTTCGTGATCGCGGCAAGGATCGTGGATGTGTCCATCGGCACGATGCGGACCATCGCGGTGGTGCGCGGCTACCGCTGGCTTGCGGTGGGGCTGGGGTTTGTCGAGGTCATCGTGTGGGTCGTCGCGGTGTCGGGCGTGCTGGTCAACCCCACGCTGCTGAAAGTCGCAGCCTACGCGGTGGGCTTTGCCACGGGCAACGCGGTGGGCATGGCTCTTGAGAACCGCATCGCGCTGGGGCTGCGGATGGTGCTCGTCATCTCCGACACGCGTCAGCAGTCGGTCGCGTTCGCGCTGCGGCTGGCGGGCCATGCCGTGACCGAGTTGCCCGCGAAGGGGGCCATGGGCGACGTGGCGATGTGCTTCGCGGTGGTGCCCCGCCGCAGGATCCCCGAGGTGGAGCGCCTCGCGCTGGGCGTGGACCCGCAGGCGTTCATCACGGTGCAGGAAGCGTCTTCCAACACGCTGCGCAAGGCCTACCCCGCGACATACACCCCGACCGGCTGGCGCGCGGTGTTCAAGAAAAAATAACCGGTAACTTTGTGTGGCCGCCAAGAGCGTCAAGGAAGACATTCCTGAAAATGTTATTTGTCTTGACTTGGCGTCCTTGGGTCTTGGCGGCAAACCATTCGTGAGTGATGCGATGTGTTGGCGCATGGTTTGCACGGGAGGGGTATGCTGTCGCCGCGTTGTCGCAAGGCGGCGCTTCGTGGTCGGGCGTGATGTGGTGCCCGGCCTCGTGAAACGATCAGGCAACGCTGGAGCGTAACCCAACATGTATGAAGTGCGAGTAAGCCCGATCCACGGGCGCGGACTGTTTGCATCGACGTTCATCCCCGCCGACACGGAGCTGGGCCGGATCGAAGGCGAGCCGACCACCACCGACGGGCCTTATGTGCTGTGGATTGATGACATGCGCGGCATCGAGGTGACCAACGATATGAAGTTCATCAACCACGCGGACCGGCCCAATGCCGCGTACTACGACGACCTCACCGTGGTGACGCTGCGGGACATCTCCGCGGGCGAAGAGATCACCCACGACTACATGGGCGACGGCCAACTCGCCGGCGAACCCGCCCAATTCGGGGCGTTGGACGCGGTGGCGTAGGCACAACTTCCGCTAACCACACCCGGCGATTTTGCTTTATAATGCCCGCGTCTGCTGCGGCGTTGTGGCGTGTCCACCCCGCCGCTGCGGGCCTGCTTTCCCGATGGGCATTGACCCCGTCGGGCGTCCGCCGTGAAGTCCGCCAAACAGGGAGACCGTGATGCCCAAGACCGTGACCGACGCCCCGATTTTTAGCCGCGTCCGCATGTCCAGCTACGCGCGGACGGTGCTGGAGAACGCCCGCAGCGCGACGTTTGTGTCGTCGGTGGAGCAACTGGCGAGCATGTCGGTCCCCGAAGACCAGTTGGACAACAAGGGCTTCTACCACGTGGCGTACGACGTGCCGGGCAAGGGCATGGTGGACGAGGTGCTGGTCTGCCGGGTGCGCAACGGCATCAGCGCGAACTACGTCGATGCGTACATGCGCCGCCGCGACCCGGACTGCATGGTCATCGGCGACGAGGCGCGGACGGACAAGCCCCGCTACGCCGACCGCTTCGGCAAGCCCTTCAACGAGCTGCGCGACCAGACGTTCGAGTGGCTCAAGACGCAGGACGTGGCGTACCTGTTCTTCAAGGCCGGCGGCCAGAACAAGGGCATCGACGCGATGGCGATCTGCCCGCTCAATGCCGGGTTCTTCGCGCTGGGCCTGGCGATGCTCCAGGGCATCCTCACCGAGGACCAGGTCACCGAGGACTTCACCCCCCGCGCCACGGTGTACGTCGCGCCGCCCTTCCGCCACACGCACTTCAAGGGCAAGCAGCTTGTCGTCCACAACCGCCGCGACGGCATGCACGAGCTGTTCAGCTACAACCTCTACCCCGGCCCGTCCGCCAAGAAGGGCGTCTATGGCATGCTGCTGACGCTGGGCGAGAAGGAAGACTGGATCACCGCCCACTGCTCCACCGTGCAGGTGGTCACGCCTTACGACAACGTGACCACGATCATGCACGAGGGCGCGTCCGGCGGGGGCAAGAGCGAGATGCTCGAGCACATGCACCGCGAGGCCGACGGCCGGCTGCGACTCGGGACCAACACCGTCACCGGCGAGTCGCGCTACGTCACCATCCCCCGCGCCTGCGACCTGCACCCGGTCACCGATGACATGGCCCTGTGCCACCCGTCCTACCAGACCGAGCGGCGCACCGGCCAGAAGAAAGTGATCGTCACCGACGCGGAAGACGCCTGGTTCCTGCGGATCAACCACATCGACCGCTACGGCGTGGACCCGCACCTCGAACGCCTGACCATCAAGCCGCCCACGCCGCTGCTGTTCCTCAACATCGATGCCGCCCCCAACAGCACCGCCCTGATCTGGGAACACACGATGGATGAGCCGGGCGTCCCCTGCCCCAACCCCCGCGTGGTCGTGCCCCGCAACCACGTCCCCAACATCGTCTCCAAGCCCGTCGCGGTGGACATCCGCAGCTTCGGCGTCCGCTGCCCGCCCTGCACCAAGACCCACCCGACCTACGGCATCATCGGGCTGTTCCACGTCCTGCCCCCCGCGCTCGCGTGGCTCTGGCGACTGGTCGCGCCCCGAGGCCACGGCAACCCGTCCATCGTGGACACCGGCGGGATGACCTCCGAGGGCGTCGGCTCCTATTGGCCATTCGCCACCGGCCGACGCGTGGACCAGGCCAACCTCATCCTCACCCAGATCCTCGACACCACCGACACCAGCTTCGTCCTCTGCCCCAACCAGCACATCGGGAGCTGGGAGGTCGGCTTCGCGCCGCAGTGGGTCGCACGCGAGTACCTCGCCCGCCGCGGCTCGCAACCCTTCCCCGCCAACCTCATCGGGCCTTCCCGCTGCCCGCTGCTGGGCTACTCGCCCAAGACCCTCCAGGTCGAGGGCCAGATCATCGGCCACTGGTTCCTCGAAGTCGAGACCCAGCCCGAGGTCGGCACCGAGGGCTACGACCGCGGCGCGCAAATCCTCTACAACTTCTTCCGCGAGCAGCTTGGCCAGTTCCTCGTGGACGACCTGGACCCCACCGGCAAGCTCATCATCCAGGCCTGCCTCGATGGTGCGTCGGTCGAAGACTACGCCGCGTTCACGCCCAAGGTGTGAGCCGGGGCATACAATGTCCCCATGGCCGCCCACAAGCCCAGCTCGCTGGCCCCGACGTTCGCCCGCATCGACTCGCTGCGCCGGGCGCACGTGATCGTCGCGGGCTACGGGCCGGTGGGTCGGTTGTGCGTCACACAACTCGAGGCCACCGGCTTCCACGTCACCATCATCGAGCGCAACAAGAACACCGTCGTCACACAGCACCGGCTGGACAAAGACGTGGTGCTCGGCAGCGTGACCGATGAAGACACGCTCCGGGCCGCGGGCATCGAGCAAGCCAAGGCCCTGATCATCGCCATCCCCGATGAAGACGAAGCGCTCCAGGCCTGCCGCGTCGCGCGTGGCCTCAACGCGGACCTGTTCATCACCGCCCGCACCAACTTCTTCAGCAAGGGCCTGCTCTGCCAGGAGGTCGGGGCCGACCAGGTGGTTGTGGAGGAAGTCGTCACCGCCGAGGCGATGCGCCGGGCCGTGGTCGATAACCTCACCCGCGACGAGCCGAGCATCTAGCGGGAGAAGGTTGAGCCGCCAAGACGCCAAGAGCGCCAAGTCAACCCCCCCCGACGCCCACGGACTCCGTCCGTGGGTCCCCCCGACGCAGTTTTTTTCCAAGAATGCCTTCCTTGGCGTCCTCCGCGCCTTTGCGGTTGTTTAGATCGCGGGTGCCACACCTCGGCGCAGCCGATGTGTGCTTCGACGCGGCACACATCAGCCTGCGGCTGAGGTGTGGCACCCGAACGGGTCAATACATCACTTGGCCTCGTACGAATGCCTTTCTTGGCGTCCTCCGCGCCTTTGCGGTGATTAAGAACGGCTTGTGGGTACAATGGGGCCGGTGTTGCTATGCGGTTTTACTCGTTTCGGGAGGTTTGCCATGTCGCGTGTTCGAGGGTTTACGATTGTTGAGCTCGGTGTGGTGCTGGTGCTCATTGTGCTTTTGGTCACACTGTTTCTCATGCTGGTTGCCGGCTTTCGATCGCCGAGATCTCCTCGGAAAATTCAGAACTCGACCCAACTCCGCGTTATCCAGCAGGGGATGGTCTTCTTTGCGCAGTCGAATATGGCCGGGAGCGAAATGGGCTGGTACCCCGGCGTCAGCCCCGAGGGTAAGATCGAGCAGACCGACCCCGTTGCCAAGTTCAAAATCCTGCTGGACGCTAACGCGTTCATGCCCGAATACATCATCCATCCCAACGACATTGACAAGCAGCCTTGGCAAGAAGGCGATGGCGAGCTCACGACCGACCATTACTCCTACGCGATGCTCCGCGTCGAGGATGCCGAGCGCGACAAGGGCCGATACAACGAATGGCGGGATACGATCAACACCAGTGCGGTCGTGCTCAGCGACCGCAACACCAAGACAGGCGATGCACGCGGCAGCATCTGGACCGATGGCGAGATGGACTGGCGGGGCACCGTCGTACGCAACGACAACTCAACCAGCTTCGAATCATCCCACATCATTCAAGACACCCAGTACCACGACGGGGAACGTAACAAGCAGGACGACCTGTTCGCAGCCGATGGCGCTTTCGACGCGATGATGACCTACGGCAAGCCGGCCGAGAACACCCCGCAGCCCTGACCGCTTGCGTAGCCGCCAAGACGCCAAGAGCGCCAAGTTAAGACAGGCTTTCGTTTTCTAAGCATGTCTTTCTTGGCGTCCTCCGCGCCTCGGCGGTGATTTTGAGCGGTTTGTGGTTACAATGGGGTTGGTGTCGCCAAGGTTAAATCCACTTTTCTCGGGAGTCCTGCCATGTCGCGTGTTCACGGGTTTTCGATCGTTGATGTCGCTGTGGTACTGGTGGTGATCGTCATCGCCGCGTCTCTTTGTCTTGCTGCGGATGAAAACAACCGCCGCGCCGCACAGCAAGCGCAGAATAGCACCCAACTCCGCGGCATCCATCAGGGGATGGTCATCTTTGCACAGCCGAATAAGGTCGGGGTTCAAGAGGGCTGGTTCCCCGGCGTCAGCGCCGAGGGCAAGATCGAGCAGACCGACCACGGCGCCAAGTTTAAGATAATGCTCAACAGCAACTTGTTTGTCTCCGAGTACATTATCAGCCCTCCGGACAAGGATAAAAAGGCTTGGGAAAAAGGTGATGGCGAACTCACGGCCGACCATTACTCCTACGCGATGCTCCGCGTCGAGGACGCAGAGCGTGACAAGGGCCGTCACATGGAATGGCGGGAGACGATCAACTCGGGTGCGATAGTGATAAGCGACCGCAACACCAAGGCGGGTGATGCGCGAGGCAGCATCTGGACTGATGAAGACAAGGAACACAAGGGCTGGCAGGGCCACACTACACGCAACGACAACTCAACCAGCTTCGAAGAATCCCACATCGTTAAAGGCACCCAGTACCACGACGCGGAACACAACGAGCAGGACGACCTGTTCGCAGCCGAGGGCGCTTTCGACGCGATGATGACCTACGGCAAGCCGGCCGAGAATAAAGTCGCCCAACGCTGAACCGCATAGTGTGGCCGCCAAGACGCCAGGAGCGCCAAGTCAAGGCATGATTGAGTTTTCTACGAGGGCCTTCCTTGGCGTCCTCCGCGCCTTGGCGGTTCAAATCGTCCTCCGCGCCTCGGCGGCTCAAACCCGGTGTGGCTTAGCTGCGTAGCTCTTCCATCGCCTCGTCCACATCGTCGAAGATGGGGAAGACGGTGTCGAGTTTGGTGACCTTGAAGAGAAACAGGACGTTCTCCGAGCAGTTCGCCAGGACGATGCGGCCGCGCATGTTTTCAAGGTCCTGCATGAATCCGACCATCACCCCGATGCACGCCGAGGCCAGGAACCCGACCCCCGCCATGTTGAAGATGAAGTGCTGTGCGCCATCGCAGCGCATGCGTTGCTCGCACTCGGTGGTCATCTCCTGCATCTGGCTGTGCGTGACCTCGGGCAGCCCGACGTGGACCACCACGACCTGGCCGCGTTGATCGAGTTCCATCGTGTCCATTGCCATGGGCTTACCTCGTGGGCCACGCGACACCCCGCCGCGCGGCGGGCCGTGCTGTCTGGTTTATCGGCCCGGGGCGGACATGGCTTTTGTGTTATCTGGCCCCGCGGGCATTTCCCGGTTGGCCCAGCCGTTACAGCCCGCATGAAGCGCGGAGGTGTCGGCGTGCGCCTTACAAAATGCCTTGTCCGAGCCGCCCCGTCCCCGAGGCGGGGGCGTGAGGCGGAAGTAAGGCGAGCTTTGCTCGCACCGTCGCGGGGACGCGACGGCTCTGTAGAGGGCATCGTGTGTGGCTTCCTGTGATAAGGTCTAATCGTCGAGGTGGTCTTCGTTGCCTGGCGCGGTGTTGCCGAAGTGGACCAGTTGCTTGAACCGGAAGCTGTGGCCGTAGTCCATCCCGCCGTAGGTGGCGAGCTTGGCGACCTTCTCGGTGAAGTACGCATCCGGGCGCGGCTTGCCGTCGGGCCCGGCATACCAGGTGCTCATCAGGTGGTCCCGCCGCTCGGCGACGGCCTTGCGTGCCCGCTTGCGCATACCACGCTGGAACAGGCTGGGGTTAAGCGCCTCGTTGTAGTGGTCGCAGACGTAGCGCTTGAAGAAGTCGGGGTCCTCGGTCACGAACGCGGCGACTTCCATACGCCCGGCCTCGTTGACGAACGTGGTCGGCTCGCGCAACTCATCATTGAGCACGATCGACTCGGTGAGGTTGCGGAAGTACAGGCACCCGACGTAGTTCGAGGCCAGGTCCGCGTTGCTGTAGGCCCCCGACGACATCGTGCCCAGCAGGCCGCTCTCCGCGGTGAAGAAGTTACGGGTCCCCATGGACACCGCGATGGCCATGGCTTTTTCTTCGTTTTTCCCGTCGCGGATGGCTCTGCGGTAGGGGACGTAATAGCGGTAGCCCATATCGACGAAATGGCCGAGCTTATCGGTGCCCAGGTAGGTGTCGTAGATACGGATGGTGCCCGACCGCCAGAGGCGTCCGATGATGCGCGGGTCGTAGGGGGCGTGCAGCCCGCTGTGCATGCCGTCCTTGAAGTGGACCTTGTAGATGGTGATCTTGTCGCCATACGCCTCGCGGAAGCTGGCGCGCGGCAGGTTCCACTCCAACCCCTCGATCAGCACCATCGCGGAGGGCAGTTGCCTGCGGACTTCCGCGGCGATGTGCTCCGGCGAGCGAAGCCGCGCGAGCTTGTCCTCGTTGGGCGTGGTGCTGCTGAGCTCGGCGTCGATGCCCCGGTTGACTTCCGCCACGCCGTCCACGATCGCCGCGACGAACTGCTTGTTGAAGTGGGGCCCGAGGTCGGCGAACTCGCCTTCCTCCGGCATGAGGAACTGGTCCGTCTCGTGAGCCCACGAGCCAACTCCCACGCACAAGAAACCCACGCACACCACCACGCCCGCGACCCCGTGCCAAAACCGTGTCATTGTGTACCCTTTTCGTCAAGACCAGCAGGTTGCATTGATCGGAGACAACCTCATGCCATGGGCATTACGCGGTCAGCACCCGCAGGGGCCGGGTGACCGCCTCGGCCAGATTGCCATCCACGGGGATGAGCACCTTCTGGCCCGGCTCATGATACCCCCACTTGAGCACCGCGAAACCCACCGCCCGCTGGCCATGCAGCACGCTGATGGTCGAGCTGGTCACCCCGCCGATAATCTCGCTTGCCCCGCCCTTGACCGAGCACACCTGCGTCCCCGCCACCGGCAGGTGCTCGCCCGGCAACTCGAAGCCGATGAGCACGCGTTTGGGGTGCCCGAGGCTGTGCATCCGCGCGACGATCTCCTGCCCGAGGTAGCAGCCCTTCTTCAGCGACACCGCCTCATCGAAGAGCAATTTGCCGGTCTCCGCGGGGATCGAGTCGGTGCCGAAGTCGATGTGGAACAGCGGGGACCCCGCCTCGATGCGTGCGGTGTTGAAGGCCTGCCAGCCGATGGGCCTGCCGCGCATCGACAGCCGACGCCGGG
>JBGTLW010000396.1:0-12246 GCA_041743835.1 Phycisphaeraceae bacterium
GTCGCTGACTTCCAGCATCGCGAAGCTGAAGACGAGGATGCCCCCCGCGATCAGGTTGGCCATGATCAGCGGCACGACGACCCGGCGGATCGCAAGCATGGGCGATGCGCCAAGGTTGAGCGCCGCCTCTTCGAGCTCGCCCGAGGTCTGCTCCAGCCCTGCCGAGGCGCTGCGCAGGATGTATGGCAGCCGACGGATCGTGTACGCGATCACCAGGAACAACAGCGGATTGGGGTTCTTGCCAAGCACGGAGAAGATCGAAGCAATGCCCGGCATGCCGTTCTCATCGAAGAAGTTGAACAACTGCGGGAAGGGCCAGTTGAGGCTCATCGCCACATACCCAAACGCCATCACCAGCCCCGGCACCGCCAGTGGGAGCATCCCCAGCGCGTCCAGCACGAAGCCGCCCTTGATCTTCACCCGCACCACCAGGTACGCGATCGCCAGGCCCAGCATCGTGCAAAGGACCATCGCGATGAGCGCATACATGAGGCTGTTGGCGATAGAACCGACAGCAAGGTCATGCGATAGCGCTGCGCTGTAGTGGTCCAGCGTGAACTCCTGCGGCAGGATGCTGCGGTACCACGTGCCATCGACCGCCACCGACGCGGTGATGACGCCGAAGTGGGGCAGGATCGCCAGCCCCGTGATCCCCAGGAACAACGCCATCGCACCGAACGCGGGCAGGCCACGCAACTGTTGGACTGTCACCGCAGCGGTGGCCTTACCCTGCATCGCATAGGCCCGCCCGCCGAACGCCAGCTTACCCATGAGATACAGCGCCACCGCCACGACGAGCATGACCACGACCAGCGCGTACGGCCGGGGGTTGTCGCTTACCTCGCTGATGCCCCAGAACACCTGCACCGGCGTTACGGTGTAGAAGTCGAACATCAGCGGCGTGCCAAGTTCGGTGAACGACCAGATGAACACAATGGTTGCCCCGGCAAACACACCGGGGAGGATGAGGGGCAGCGTGCAACGGAAGAACCGTTTGGCCCTGCTCGCGCCGAGGTTCTGGGCCGCCTCGTCCAGCGAGGGGTCCAGGTTAGCCAGTGCTGCGGTGATATTGAGGTAAAGGATGGGGTAGAGGTGCAGGGCTTCCATGATGATAATGGCCACGAGCCGACCATCGATCAGGGGAAGCCAGCTAAACCCCTCGCCGCCAAGCCAGTCGATGCCCGGCTGGTTGGGGTCGAGGATGCCGATCGACATGAGCAACGCGTTGAGCGAGCCAAACTTGCCGAGGATCGCCCGCAGCCCGATCGCCCCGACAAACGGGGGGAGGATCAGGGGGACCAGCACGAGTGCTGAGATAAACCCTTTGCCGGGGAAGGAATACCGGGCCGCGATCACGCTCATCGGCAGTGTGATGACCAGGCACAGCAGGGTGGTGAAGACGGCGATGATGAGCGAATTGCCCAGCCCCGCGAGGTAGGCCGGGTCGCGCAGCACGCCGATGGATGAGAAGAAGTACCGCGTGGTAAACGCCCCGGTGGAGGCATCGACAAACGCACCCTTGACCGTCAGCAGGATCGGCCAGATCAGGAACACCGCGAGGATCGCCAGCAGCAGCGCATAGAGGCTGTAGCGATACACGGTGCGGACGGTGTGGTGCGACGCGGCCATAGGGTGCGGACAGGATAGCCGATCGGTGGGGCGGTTGAGGCGCGGTTCGGCCCTGCGGTGTTTAGATTGTGTTCAGGCGGGTGGGGGTGGGGGGGGATTACAGCGGCCGGCCGTGGACGGTGAGCTCCGCCATGCGCACCGGCGAAGCACCAAGCCAGGCGGGGTCGCGGCTGATGACCGCCCCCTCGTGGTCCACCTGCCCGAAGCTGAGCACGCCCGTCGGGCAGCTCTGGACGCAGGCGCTGCAGCGCACACACTGCGGGTCCTGCATGGGCAGGCCCTTGTTGGCGAAGTTCATGATGTCGATGCCCTGATGGCACACGCTTGTGCAGACGTTGCAGGAGATGCATTTCTTCTTCTCCGCGATGATCCCGAAGCGGGAGAACCGGGCGTAGATGTGCATCAAAGCCGCCAGAGGGCACGCGAACCGGCACCACACCCGGCCAGAGTAGTGAAAGTACAACGCGACGCCGAGGATACCCGCCCACATCAGGTCCACAAGGTACGCATAGTTCAGGAGCGGCAGGCCATCCCCCTTGGCCAGGTAGCGGAAGCCGTTCTCAGCAAAGTTGCCAGCCGGCAGCACCCAGCCAGCGATCCGCAGAATCATGACGACCACCGCGAACAGCAGGAACACCTGCCCGATCATGTTGACGCGGTTCCAGATCGGGCCGTGCGGCATCTTGTGGCGGTGGGTATCGCCCAACGTCTCCGCCAGTGCGCCGCAGGAACAAATCCACCCGCAGTAGGCCCCCTTGCCCCAGAAGTAGATCATCGCGGGGATGGCCACAAACGTCTGAAGGAAACCAAGGATCAGCCACCCCCACAGCGGCGCGTCCGTGAACCAGTTCCACGCCATCAACGGCCAGGCGAGGATAAAGCCATACGCCCGCCAGTACTCGCGCCCGTGACCATAGGTAACCTCTGGGAAGAAGGTGTTGGCAAACCACTGGCCCGGCCCGCTGTTGAACCAGCCGTTGTGACCCAGCCAAGGCAGCACGATCTCGGGCAGTATGAACAACGGCACCACCTGAATCGTCATCAGGGTGAGTGTCTGCACCTTGATGTACGGCGTCTTGCGTCGGCGGATGCGCTTGATGCCGAAGATCGTGACGATCGCCGCGTAGGCGAGTGTGTAGTAGAAACTGCGGCCGCTCGCGCTCAGTGCCAGTGTCCCCAGCAGGCTGGAGGGGTCGGTGGTCAGATCGCGGACCCCATCCACGGACAGGCCGAGGTAGCGGTTGAAGGTGTCCTTGAGGCCGAAGGGGATGTTGTAGTCCGCCTTCCAGTGGTAAATCCATATGCACAAGGCGAGCATCAGCGCCAGGGTCACCCACCACTGTACGCCACGATCGCCCGACACCTTCACTCCACTGCGGCGGAAGAAGTCCAGCGGCGGCTCCCGGCCGATCATCGAGAACACCGCGTCGTTGGGTATCGTCTGGTCCCCGCCGCTGCCGTCCGTCACGACCACCTGTTTGTCGCGTATTTCTTTGACGTGGCTGGACATCATCAGGGTCAGCTTGCCGGCATGATTGGGGTGCAGATAGTCGCCCGACGGCGTGGTGACCCGGTCGCCCGCGACCGTCTCGACATCCACCGACTCGGTGGGGTTCTGTGCCAGCGCGTTGAGTTTCTCGACGTTCTCCGGCTTGGGCCGGCTGAACTCGGCCTTCCGATAGGACAGCGTGACGTTCGAGCCGCAACTTGCCAGCGCGATGGCGGTCTCAATCGCGCTATCCCCGCCGCCCACCACGAGGATGTCCTGTCCGCAGTAGTCCTTGGGGTCGTGCAGCCGGTTGTAAACCTTGTCCTTCTCCTCGCCGGGCACACCGATCTTGCGGAAGTTCCCCGATCGGCCGATGGCGACGATCACGCGATGGGCTTGGATCGGCGTCGCATCCGGCTCGGCATCCGCGACCGCAACCTCAAACAGGCCGCCTTTGCGAGACACATGACTCACCCGCGCCCGTGTCGGCTCGATCCCCTGCGCCTGCTCATACAGGTCGTCCAGAAGCCCTTCCTTGACGCTGCTTTTCTCGTGGAACTGCAACGCCCCAGCGGGGGTCATCTCCGTGGGGTACGTGTAGATGGGCTTGGCTTTGGGGAAGTTGACGATGGTCGAGAAAGGCTCCGCCGCCTCGAAGAGCTTGTAGCTCAGTCCGCGCTTCTCCGCCTCGATCGCAGCGCTGAATCCCGAAACCCCGGCACCGATGATGGCGACATCCAGCAGTTCCTCGTCCCGCGTCCGCCCTTGAAACTTGCGATCCGCTGCGATGCTGTGGATCGCTTTAGCGCCGCTGTCGGCCGAGAACTTGAGCAGGGGCACCCCCGTCAGGTCGCCCACCACATACAGCCCCGCCACATTGGTCGTGCCATCGGAGTTAACCACGGGCAGATGTTCCACCGTGCCCGCGGGCCAGCGCGTGTGGAGCCAGTGCATGTATGCCTTGACGGGGTTCATTGCCGATCATACCCCGCGTCGGCCCGTTGTATTCCACCGACATTTAGCGCGCGACAAGTGTTGCAGATTATACGCGGCCGGGCGCTACTCAAAGTGCAGCTTAGCAATCACGCCAGACTCCCCGATCCGCTCCGCGGCAAGCCAGGGCGTGAGGCCGGACGTGGGCATGGCATTCCCCACGACCATCCCTTGCTTATCCACCGGCGCAACGCCCACCGTGATGAGCCCGCCCTCGACGGGGAGCACTGCCCTGAGCTTGACCTCGGAGTAGCCCTCGCCGGTCTGCCAGTCCCACTTGCCCGCAAGGATGGAGGAATACCGCAGCCCGGTGAGGTCCTGCTTGTACACACGGACGAAATCAGACCAATGCCCCTTCGAGCCTTTGTCGCGGATCGGGCTGGGCATCTCCATGAACGCGTTGCGTGTGGTGATGACCCGCCGACCGCGTGCCGTGACATAGACGTTGCCCTCAAGATCGACTGCCAGGCCGTGTGGCGACACCCGCGTCGTGTTCAGGTCCGGCCAACCCGCGCGGAAGTGGGGCCAATGGCTTATCAGCGGATCGGTGAACGGGCTGTCCTGATGGTTGGCTCCCTCGCCGTACTCCGCGAGGTAGGTCGCGTGCAGCAGCACCCCCTCAGCCAGCGTCAGCCTGCCGAGCCACGAGAAGTGCATGTTGCCATGCGTCCCGGTGAACCCGTCCTGAAATCCGCGGCCGGGGTTGTCCGGGTGCTTGACCTGGTTGCCCTGCCACAAGTTGTTGACGTTGTTGCCGTGCGCCCTGGCCGCGACAACGATCGCGCCGCCATCGTCGGCTGGCCTTGCATAGTCGATCGCCAGCGCGTCGATGTATTGGTCGGGGGTGGAGACGCCAGCCTCTTCGGAATACAGCCGTTGCCACCAGCGAAGCCCGCCTTCCCGGTCCATCGCGACAAGCCACGGCTCAAAGTCCGGGTTCCCGCCGGGCAGCCTCGATTTGTTGTTGCCGCCCAAGTAAAACATATTGGTTCGGCGATCGACGACGATCGCGCCGATGTGGGCGCAGGGCGTGTTGCCCCAGCGGTAGCCGTAGTACCCCCTGCCGTCGTCGCGGACCTTGGCGGTCTTCTTGGTCTGCGGATCGTAGTAGCCATCGAACATCGCGTCGAAAGGCCACTTGCCGATCTTCTTCCCGCCGTTGCCGTCGGAGGTGGGGAGGTTGTATTCCGCCTCGGTCCACGACCGCAGATCGCCACGGCCCCACACCTTGAGCACGATCGCGCTGCGGTGCGCACTGCCCGTGAACTCATCGAGCGTGCCCGCGTGCTCCACGTTCTTCCCGTCAGCGTCCTGGCCCCAGTGGGTGCGCCACTGCGGGACCACGTCGGGCTCGCCGTCAGCTTTGAACCGGCCGACCGCCATCCAGTCGTAGCTGTACGGGTCGCCCTCGGCATACACCACCTTGCCGTCGCCGCCAACGTCCCACGGCTGCCCCTCCTTCAAAGGTCCGGTCGCACGGACGTCACGGCACCACACCACCGCAGTCGGGGCCGACGCGACGAAATTGCCATCCAACTTCGCGATGTAGTACCCATCGCTGATCTCTTTGCCTTGGCCGCGACGGAGGCCGGAGATGTAAAGCTCACCCGTCGCCTCCCCCGGCACGCTGGTGGTCTTGATCACGCTCACGTCGGCCGCGGTGCCTTGGGGCAGGGTGACCACGCGCAGCAAGGTCTGGAGGTCGCCCGACACATGCAGCAGAAACGCGACACGCCCGGTGTCCGCACTGGTGGGCTTTGGACCCGTCAGTTCCACACGTGGCACACCAGCGGGCACAAACGAAAGGTCGGTCGCACCACCCCCCAGCAGCAACGTGCCATCGGACAGGGCAAACGCGGTCTCCAGAGACTGGCTCCCCGCCGCCGCGAGATACCCGACGGTGTCTGCCGGTTTGGTTTCTGCAATCGCCTGCTGCCCACTGAGGCCCGCAAGCAACACGGCGACAAGAATCAACACGAAACCTCGGCTTGGCATGGCATATCTCCATAAACTAGACTCGTCATATCCTAGCATAGACCGATGGCCGGGGCCCGCACTTGTGGCACCTTTTGTGACTGCTGAGTCACCCCAACCTAAACGAGCCGCGACCGTCAGGGAGCGGGCCACCCCAGCATGATGCGGCACAGACATTGCACGCCCACGCACTTAGGACGACGCGTGTTGAGTTGCCCATGTGAGCCGCAATGATTAGCCTCAGCGACATAAAGCCCTGGCAAGGAGGCCGCGCTTGCTCCGTGAGTTACACATCTCCAACCTCGCGTTGATCGAGGACCTCGGGATCGAGCTGACCGAGGGGCTTAACGTTTTCACCGGGCAGACCGGCGCGGGCAAGTCTCTGATCCTCGGCGCCTTCGAGCTTCTGTTGGGGCTGCGCAGCACAGCCGGCGCGGGCGATCTGGTCCGCCCCGGTGCCGAGGAAGCCCGCATCTCCGGGGTCTTTGAAGTCCACGACCCCGAGCGGGCAGCCGACATCGCCGCAGCCTGTGACCAGACCATCGCCCCCGGCGACCAGGTGCTGCTCACACGCAAACTCTTCGCCTCCGGCCGGACCAGTGTCTCGATCAACGGCCAACCCGCCACCGCCGCGATGGCCCGGGCCATCGGCGAACGCTTGGTCGATATCCACGGCCAGCACGACCACCAGTTCCTCCTCAAGCCCGCCAACCAATTGGCCGTCCTCGATGACTACGCGCGCTGCGCCGACCTGCGTGCGCGCTACGCCGAGCAGTGGGCGACGCTTCGCCACCTGCGCCAGACCAAGCACGAGCTCGATGCGTCGAGCACGCTCCGCCGCCAGCAGTTGGAGCTTTACGAGTTCCAGGCCGCAGAAATCGACAAGGTCGAGCCCACCGAGGGCGAATACATCGAGCTGCACGCCCGTCACAAGGTGCTGACCAACCTCACCAAGCTCAAGCGGGATGCGGGCACCGCCCACGCCGCGCTCTACGAGGCCGACGGCTCGGTGAGCGAGCGGCTCCAGGCCATCGCGCTGCTCCTGATCGACCTTGCGGAGCTTGACGACGACATCGTGCCGATCGCCGAGCAGGTCCGCGTGTCGGCGCTTTCAATCCAGGAAGCATCGTTCGAGCTGTCGCGTTACATCGATCGGCTGGAAGACGACCCCCGTGAGTCCCACGAGGTTGAGCACCGCCTCGATGCGCTCAATCGGCTGATCCATAAGCACGGCAACCCCAAGCCCCGTGGCGGCCCCTCCTCACAAGCCCTCCCCTCGCAAGTCGCCAACGACCCGCTCGCCGCGGTGCTGGTTTACCGGCAGTTCATAGGTGGTGAAATCACCCGCCTCCGCGAGCAGGACCGGAGCATGGGCTACATCGATGAAAACATCGCCGCCGCGGAGGCCCAACTGGTGACCCTCGGCGAGGCTCTGTCCACCGCCCGCCGCGCGGCCGCGAAAAAGCTCCGTCCCAAGGTCGAGGCCCAGCTCGCCGAGCTTGGCATGGGCGAGGCGAAGTTCAAGCTAGCCGTGGACCCCGCCGAGCCCGGGCCCGCTGGCGCAGACCAGATCGAGATGCTCGTGCAGACCAACCCCGGCCAGGAGTTCCAGCCGCTCCGCAAAATCGCGTCCGGCGGGGAAACCTCGCGTATCATGCTCGCGCTCAAGTCGATCCTCGCCGACAGCGACCGCGTCAGTGTGCTGGTTTTCGATGAGATCGACGCAAACATCGGCGGGCGGCTAGGCAGCGTCATCGGCCAGAAGCTGCGAAAGCTGGCCAAACGCGGCCAAACCGCCAACCACCAGGTCCTCTGTATCACGCACCTCCCCCAGATCGCCGCGTTCGGTGACCGGCACTTCCGGATCGCCAAGTCCGTCACAGGCTTGGGCAAAACCAAGCAGACACGCACCGAGGTCACCATCCTCGAAGGCAAGCCTCGCATCGAAGAGTTGGCCGAGATGATGGCGGGCAAGCAGGCCACTGCTACGAGCCGTAGACAGGCAGAAGAACTCATCGCCGCAGCCGTGGGCTAAGCGCGATCGTCGCCCCGCCTCAACTCAACGATGGTTGGTGTCCCGCCATCCACCCCCGCCGATGCCGCAACCAGATCACACACCGCCGACGGTGAGCGGCTGGGGCTGCGGGGCCACGCGGTGTGAAGGCTCAACAACCAGGTTCAGCGGGACCCGCTGCCCGTTGGGCCCTTTGGGCGGGATGCCGTCGTTATCGATGATCCGCTGGATCGCCATGACACCCTCGATCAGCGTCTCGGGCCGCGGCGGGCAGCCGGGTACATACACATCCACCGGCACGAACTGGTCGATGCCCTGCACCACCGCGTAGGTGTCGAACACCCCGCCGGTGCTCGCGCACGCACCCATCGAGATCACCCACTTGGGTTCTGCCATCTGCTGATAAATCCGCTGGAGCACGGGCAGCATCTTCACAGCCACCCGCCCTGCGACGATCATGAGGTCCGCCTGACGGGGGCTGAATCGCATCACCTCCGCGCCGAACCGGGCCAGGTCGTATCGGCTGGAGGCAGTCGCCATGAGCTCGATCCCGCAGCACGCGGTCGCAAAAGGCATCGGCCAAACCGCCGACCGCCGGGACCAATTCACCAGCTTCTGGAGCTGGGTCGTCAGGATCATGTCGGTGGGTAACGCGGCTTCAATGCCCATGAGTAATCTCGGTCCGGGGTACGGGATCTGCAGCTGTACTACCGAATCTTAGGGCCTTCACCGGCAGAGGCAAGCCGGGCAGCCACGGATTCCGCCAATACGTCGCATCCCCTGCCTGTGAGCGGACGGCAGGCGGAAGCCAAAGTACGGATACCAGTGATTTGGTATGTATAATCTCGATCCGGGTCTCACCTGCTGGCTTGATCGAGGAGCACACATGGCCAAGAAGTCGTCCGGGAAGGCATCGAAGGTCACGAAGAAGGCTGCGACTAAGCGGAGGGGTGGCGGGCCGACGCTGTTGTCTGGTGGGAACCCGCAGATACCCAAGGGCGACGGCGACGGGCCGGTGCAGGCCTACATCGCAGCCATGCCGGGTTGGAAGGGCGACGTGGGGCGTAAGCTCGATGAGTTGGTCGTACGGGCGGTGCCCGGCGTGCGCAAGGCGGTGAGGTGGAACACACCGTTCTATGGCGTCGATGGCCCGCCGGGGAGCGGGTGGTTCCTCGCGTTCCACTGCATCACCAAGTACATCAAGGTGACCTTCTTCCGGGGCACATCGCTGAGCCCTGTGCCGCCGGTCGAATCGAAGGTGAAAGACGTGCGATACTTCCACATCCATGAGGGCGACGCGATCGACGAGGAACTGCTGACGCGCTGGATCAAGCAGGCATCCAAGCTGCCCGGCGACACCTGCTTCTGGTGAGCCGATGCGGCTGTAGCCAGCGGCTGCCAAGCCTCGGCAACGCGCCGCAGCACGCGCTGCGGTGTATCGTCGCTCTGATCCAGCGTCAGTCGGTACACATGCTGCGGGGAGAGTTCGCTCGTGGCCTGCGATTCGCCTTGCCGGTGCAGTTGAACGATGGAAGTCAGGCCAGCGATGGTTTGCAGGTGGCCGGCTTCGAAGCACCAGAAGGTCACCGCCGAGGCTGCATCGTCGGCATATAGCACGCCCGCTTCATGGGGGAGCACGTGCCGGTGCTGCATCGAGCCCGCGCTTTGACGAAAGACCCAGAGCCATTGGATCTGTTGTGGCGTGGGCCGGTCTGCATCGCTGGTCTTTGTTTCGCTCTGTCGCCACGTCAGGATGTGACGCCGTGGGCACCAGTACAGCTTCCACATCATGCGGTACGCGAGGCCGCGGAAAAAGATGCCGTCTGGCTCCTCGCCCGCTTCTGTGATTGCGCCGGGGTCGAAGTCCACGAGGGAGTCGGCCCAGAGGGGCAGGCTGGGGAGCCTCGCCGCGATGCCCGGCCCCGCACGATTCACGCCGAACACCCCCAAGTCCTCCCCGCTGTAGCGGTAGCCCATCTGCTGCATGTCGCGCACCAGCGAGAGGTGGGCCATGTACTGCGAGAGGATGATGGGCGTCGGCTCGTCGGCGGGGCGTTGATGGTGCAGCAGGTGGGTCTGATCGATCGTCCCGCCGTTGCCCTTGGTGTCGGGGTTCGCCAGCCAGTGGAACTTATCGCTGGTGAGGTTGAAACTGCTGTCCAGGAAGATGCCGCGGAGCCCGATGCGTTCGTAGGCCTCACGCCAACGCTGGTTCCAGTGTGCGCGCACGGCCGGGTCGCGCAGATTCATCACGGCAAACACCGGCGTGTAGTGGTCGGCTTCGATGGCCCCGCTGGGTGTGCGCACCCACGGCTGGGCGGCGCGCTTCAGGTGTGCGATGGTCGAGTCTTCATCCAGGGCGTCCAACTGGATCGCGCGGTGGCCGTTGCCCGACGAGAGCATGGTCGCCAGGGTTGACAGGGCGGTGTTGCCCCACATCTCGATGCTCGCGCCGCCCGCCAAGGCCGCGTCGCACAGGGCCTTGAGCTTTTCCTCGCCCACCGACGAAGGCACGCGCAGGTCCATGGTGCAGCACATATTCGCTACGCCAAGGGTGTTCATGTTGTTGGCGAACTGGCTGGGGAGGAACACGGTCTCCACCCCCGCTTCAAGCAACTCGGGCAGGCCTTCGCGGCGGTAGGTGTCCAGGTCCGGCAGGTTCCACTCTTCGATGATGCCATAGGTCGTCACACGCTCCCGCCGGAGCCCTGCCTTTTCGTGCAACGCGGCGTGTACGTGCTCCCGCACGTCGTTGTAAAGGTTGATGAGGTCCACATGGTTGCGCTCGCCCGGCAGCCAGAGCACTTCCATCGGAGCGGTGGACCACCGGAGTGCGAGGTCCTGGCAGTGCTCGTGCAGGTGGCGGATGGCGTCGTGGCCCCGCGGCTTCTCGATGATCGAGCGGATGTGCGCCGGGCTTGTGGCCCAGGTCACCAGCACGCCGGTGTCGTGCGCAGTGAAGCTGAAGCCCTGCAGGTGTGTTTGCAGGGGGTTGAACTGGAAGATGTTGGGGTTGCTGGCCGTCGGCAGGTACCACTCGGTGGAGTAGTGCTCTTCGCGGCTGTGGATGGCGTGGATCGCTGGTGCGTGGGAGTTGCGCATCCACAGCGTGTTGCCGACGGCAGAGCCTTTGATCTCCCAGCTACCCTGATCGAGGATGCGGTACTGCCGAAGCGACTCGCTGGCGTAGTGGTACTGGTAGCGCAGGCCGACCGCGGGGTGGTCCCCGAGCCGCGTATCCACGGGGGAGAGTGCGAGCTGCACAGTGGTGTCGGCCGCGGGGCGGGGCGGGGCGTCACCAAGGCGCAGGCGCGGCCGAACCTCGTGGAGCATCCACTCCATCGGCCCATCGTCCGCGAGCCACGGCCGCAGCTCGATCACCAGTTGGTCGCCCCGCGTCTGCTGATCAATCAACTCCAACGCGGTGACCGATAGGCCGTCGGGGCTGCGGAGCTGCGGCTTCATGAGCGTGGAGCTGCCCCGTAATGCAACCCCGCCCGCGTGGATCGCCCCCAGGCCAAGGAACCTTCCGCGGTCTAGGTGCAGGTCTATTGCCACGGCCGAGCCAAGCCGCACGGTGCGCGTGCTGGAGCCATCCGAGACAAAACTGTCGGATGAATTCGCCGCTCGACAATCCATAGATGGCTTCTGGCTCTGCATCAATTCTCAAGGTCAATGTAGCCATGTCAACCCGTAAGAGCAATTAAGAATGCTCGCATGCCGCCATAATACAGCCAAGTGATGCGTGTCGATTCGGAAAAATCGCCACATCAGGCGTGACAATGCGGCTGATGTCCGACAAAAGATTGAAAAAAACCAGAAGTTTTGGCTTGCACGTCAGATGCTTTGGCGGTATATTGGTGTCTGGCAGCAAGATGGCTGCATGATGTCTGGTTCAGTCCGCATTCATTACTCGAGGTTCCAGTGACCGCTTCTCCCACCCTATCCACCGGCAAGCAACTGATCGGTACGCTGCGCCATCGGATCGAAACGGGTGTGTACAACCGCGGTGCGCCGCTGCCATCGGGCCGGCAACTCGCGCAGGAGTTTCAGGCCGATCGCGCCACGGTGCAGCGAGCGTTGGCTGTCCTCCGGCAGCAGGGTGTGGTCCATCAGATCAGCCCGCGTGTGAACGTGGTCAGTGAGC
>JBGTLW010000397.1:0-11917 GCA_041743835.1 Phycisphaeraceae bacterium
CCCAACGCCGACCTGCCCAAGCACACCACCAAGCGCCAGCTCAACCCGCCGGGCGTCCACGGCTTCCGCAGCCGGAGGCTCCGCGACTACGGCGTCCGTCTCAACGAGAAGCAGAAGCTGCGGTTCCACTACAACGTCCTGGAGAAGCAGTTCCGCCTCTATCTGGACAAAGCTTCCCACATGAAGGGCAACACCGGCGACGTGCTCCTCCGTCTGCTCGAGCAGCGGCTGGACAACGTCATCCGTCGCCTGGGCTGGGCCCGTTCAATCTGGGCTGCACGCCAGCTCGTGTCCCACGGCCACGTGCTGCTCAACGGCCACAAGACCGACATCGCCTCGGCGCAGGTCGGGCTCGGTGACGTAATCACCCTCAAGCCGGGCATCCATAAGCTCGTGCGCGAGAACATGGAATCCCTCCCCGGCCACGAGGCCCCCGAGTGGCTGACCTTCGACCCCTCCTCGCTCACCGCGACTGTCGTGGCTGTGCCCACCCAGGACCAGGTGCCTTTCGACGTGAACATGAACCTGATCATCGAGTTCTATCGCTAAGCGCAAGCGTACGAATTCTGGTTGATGCTGAAGAAGCAGAGGTGCCCGGCAACGCTTGTGCTCAGCACAAAGTGGGCGCTTCGTGCAGCGGCAGTCATGCCAACTACACTGACATGAGTGGTGTGCTAGGTCTCGTGCCGCAGCCGAGACCCGGTGCGGCAGTCTGTCAACGGGTCTCGTCGTAGGGGTACACGCCGACGGGCTTGCCCTTCAGCGAACCGGTCCAGAAGCCGTAGCGCTCCGCCCATCGTTTGCCGGGGCTGTAGTTCACCTTGATTTCTTGGCCGGTGTAGTCCTCGCGCAGGACGTGCTCCACTTTGGCGATCTCGCCGGGCTCGATCCGCACGATCGCAAACAGCACCTCGCTGGGGACCACGCCTTGGAAATCATTGAAACTGCCAATCGCGATTTCCTGCGGCTTGATGCCTTTATTGATCACAATGCTGGTGAAGGTGCGGGTGGCGACGTTCACCGGCACGTCGCCGGTGTTTTTGATGTACACCTCGAGCTTGGTCCGGTTCACGCCCTCGGGGCGGACGATGTAGGCATTGACCCGGAAGATGCTCAGCTTGACGGTCGGCTCGGGCTCGGGCCAGCCCGCCCAGACCTCTGGCGGGCAGTCGGGCATCGGGGCATCCATTGCACTGGCGCTGCCCACCCCACGGGACTCGGTATATCCGAGATGGAAGTGGCGAAGCTTGCCACCTTCATAACCATCCGCGTGGATGATGTATTGGCCGCTTTCGACAGGCGACACGACGAACGTGTGCCGGAGCATCGCACCAAGATTCCAGTATCTACGACAGGCCTTCTGCATCTCTTCGTAGAGCTGGGGATCGAGCCCGTCCACCTCGGGGAAGGAGAAGGGCTTGGGCGTGATCTGCTCCTGCTTGCGGAATCGCTTCCACTGCCCGCCCCCAACCCCCTCGCGGATGTAGCCCAGTTGGACCCAGTCTAACTCCGGCTCCAACGCCTTGAAAAATGCCCGGCGGGACAACCCGGCAACCCCCTGATCGTTGATCTCAAAGATCACATCCCCCGCCATCAGCCCCACGCTGTGGGCCGACTTGCCCCGCACCACGTCGCGGATGAGATAGCCCTTCTCCGTTTGCTCCACGCTGATCCCCGCCCACGCCGGCGGCGGACTCGCGCAGCCGCTTGCAATCGCCATCAAAACCGTGAGGTGGAAAAGTCTGAGAGTGTTCATGAAAGACTCCCTGATCGCGTTGCTCTGTCAGACCGTGATACTCGCCATGTAAAATAACAGATCGTCAGACGCCGCGGTGACCTGCGCGGCGTCAATTAGCGGTCGCGCGCTGCCCATTCTGGCATCACACCCGAACTCAAAGTGCAGCTTTAACCCGATGCTCGCCCGACGCGAGCGGGTTCGGTTCCTGCCCCGGCAGTTGCAGGCTTGCCTTGATGCCCTCGGGCACAACCACTTCGTAAGTCACCTCATCATCCACAATCGTCCAACGGCTTTCGATGACGCCGACGGCTGAGTCGAGCTGCGCGTGGCAGTGGCCCAGACGACGGTCCGGGTAGGGACGCAGGACCAGCTGTGGCCCGGCGTCCTCAGCTAAGTCCAGATCGATGCCCGCGAGGTTGCGGTACATCCAATCGCCCACAGCGCCGTAAGCGTAGTGGTTGAGGCTGTTCATGTTGACCTCCACGAAGCCACGCTCGGGGTGCCAGCTGTTCCACCGCTCCCACATCGTCGTCGCGCCGAGAGTGATGGGATAGAGCCAGCCGGGATACGTCTCGGTCAGCAGCAGGTCGCACGCAAGGTCGATGCGTCCGAACCGCGTGAGCACGGGGCACAGCAGCGGCGTGCCGAGGAAGCCGGTGGTCAGGTGGTGGTTGCGCTCGGCGAGCAGCGTGAGCAGATCGTCGAAGACTGCGTGGTGCTGCGCTTCGGGTAGCAGGTCAAACGCCAACGCCATCAGGTGCGCGGTTTGAGACCGGACGTTGACCCGTCCATCGGTCACATACAGCCGACGGAACGCGGCGACAGCGGCCTCGCGCGCACGGCGGGCGTGTTCGGCGTCGGCGTCGCGGCCGAGGATAGTGGCGATGCGCGAGAGAAGGCCCTGGGAGTAGGCGTGGTACGCGGTGCCGACCAAGGCCTTGGGCGATGCGTTGTCCATCGGGTTGTTCGAGTCGTTGTCGAGTGCGAGCCAGTCGCCATAGCCTGGGAAGATGCCGTGCTCGGGGTCGCCACGCACGCCGTCGCGTGCGGTATTCACCTGGAACTGCGCCCACCGCCGCATGGTGTCGTAGCTCTCTTCGAGCAGTCGTTGGTCGCCGGTCGCGCGGTAGGCTTCCCACGGCACAACCACCACGGCATCCGACCAGCCCGCGCCGCCGTCGTAGCTGCCGATGACGCTGGGCGCGACGCTGGGGATGCTGCCGTCGCTGCCCTGGCTGTCGGCCACATCGCCCATCCACTTCCTGAAGAAGTCGGCCGCGCTGTAGTTGAACAAGGCGGTCGGTGCGAACACCTGCGCGTCGCCGGTCCACCCCAGGCGTTCATCGCGTTGCGGGCAGTCGGTGGGCACTTCGAGGAAGTTTGAGCGCAGCCCCCAGACGATGTTGCTCTGCAACCGGTTGACCAGTTCGTACCCGGTCTCGAACGCGCCGATGCGCGGCATGTCGTTGTGCATGACCAGGCCGGTGAGCGTGTCGCGGCCGAAGGGGGCGAAGCTGTCGGGCTGGTCGGCCTTGACGTGCTGTTTGTGGCACAACAGCTCGACGTAACGGAAGCCGTGGAACGTGAAGCGGGGCGTCCACGTCTCTCCCTCGGCATCGCCGCGCAGGGTGTAGCTGTCGGTGGCGATGCACGAGCGCAGGTTGGACGTGTCCACAGCTCCGCCGCCGGGGGTCAGCACCTCCGCGTAGCGCAGTTGGACGGTGGCGCCCCGCGGGCCCTTCACGCGCAGCGTGACCTTGCCGGTGAAGTTCTGCCCGAAATCATAGACCCAGCGGGCACGCGACCAACAGTCCTGGATCCGGGTGGGATCAGCGGTCGGAGAGAGTTGCTCAGTGATGCGCACCGGCGGTGCAGGGCTGACGGCCAACGCGGGCAGCGGGTCAGGCGTGGGGAGCTCGACCGCGTGCCATTGGGCGTCGGATTCGGTCGCGGCCGCGTGACACCAGTCATCGACCGCGAGCCTTGCGTCGTAGTGCTCGCCATCCATCAGGTCGGCCGAGCGGATGGGCCCCGCTAGCCAACACCAGTGCTCATCGGTCGCAATGAGTGTTGCTGAGCCGTCGGCCCCGACGATCCGCAACGCAGCGCGCAGCAGGGGGCGCCAGCCGTACTTCATCCCGCGATCGAAGTGCGCGACTTTCCCGGCGTACCACCCGTCGCCGAGCCAAGCGCCTAGCGTGTTATCGCCCTGCTGGAGGAGGTGCGTCACGTCGTAGGTCTGGACGTGAAGGCGCTTATTGTAGTCGGTCCAGCCCGGCCGTAGTTCCACGTCGCCGATGCGTTGGCCGTTGAGATAGGCTTCGTAAAGGCCCAGTGCGGTGATGGTCAGGGTCGCCTGTGCCGGTACCACAGGCAGCGTGAAGTGTCGTCGCAGCATCGGCGCAGGGGCGGCGGTGAGGCCGGTGCCCAGCAGCGGCGTGCCGATCCATCGGGCGCTATCGGGGAATACATCATTCATGGGGAGGTTCTCGGGGTGGGTTGGGTTGATGAGTTAGGGTGTGGTTCGAACAGACTATGGGGCGGGTTCGAACTCGGAATTGATTGGTTCTAGGCCACTCATAAGCCTTTGAGTGCGGAATGCGGTACCGGTGATCATCATGGCCGGTGCCTCATCCTACAAAACACAAGGCTGTTTAGGTCATCGTGACCTCCGCCGCCAACCGCCTCACCGCATCACGATCGGTCCCCGCCCGCACCTGCCTGCGTCGGCCGTGCTCCTGATAACGCACGCACGACACCCAGCCGCGCAGATAGCACGACACAACCCCGACCCGGAAGCGGATTTTGCTGGACATCGAACTGTTCCGTGGAGAATCCCGCCGCTACAAGCCGCTACAAACCTGCTACAAATCGGCGGTTCCAGGAACATCCCAGAGAATCCTGCACCTTTGTTGACAAACACTTACGTCAACGCAAGACGCAGAAAAGCGGAGAGGGCGGGATTCGAACCCGCGGTAACGCTTTACGCGCTACGACGATTTAGCAAACCGTTGCCTTCAGCCACTCGGCCACCTCTCCGGAGGTATGCGGCATTGTACGGGCAACCGCGACGCCGCTCAACGCGATACTTTTCTCTATGCCCGCACCCGTCGGGCCCGGCGTCAACGCCAATCGAAGAGGGTCGTCAGCGTGTCGGTTTTCTGCTCGGCTAGCGCGGCGTAGACCCGTGGGGCTTGAGCTGGGGCGATGGTCCCGTAGAGGCCAGTCACATCCACCCGGCCGTCCGCCAGCCACGTGAGCGCGGTGGCCATATTGCCAAACGTGCTGCCCACTCGTCCGTCTGTGGCGTGCCGGGCGATGCGCCACTCTGACCCGCCGTGAATTGTGAGATTCCTGCGGAAGATGGTGTGGAGGAACGCGTTCATGTCCAGGTCCGTCCGCTTGGCCCACGGCACGCCGATGAGGAAGAGTTCGCCGTCCTTCCGCAAGGCTTTGGCGGCGTCGAGTGTCGCCTGCTCGTGGCCGGTGCATTCGAGCGCGGCGTGATAGGTCTGCCCCTCGGGTACCGCGGCGTGTACATGCTCGAAACCCTTGGCCTGGAGTATGGCCCGGCGTGCTTCATCGCGATCTACACCCGTGACCCGGTAGCCGACCGCCCGCAGGTTCTGGCACGCGAGGTGGCCCACCGGGCCAAGGCCGGTGACAAGCACGGTGTCTCCGAAGCGGGCTTGCATACGTGTGATGGAAGACATGCTCACCGCCATGAGTCTGGCGTGTACGGCGACGGCCGGGTCCAGTCCTTGGGGCACGGGGATCGCTGCGGGCCGATCACAGCGCTGGACGCTACGGTGTCCGCCGATGCCGTTGGGCCCGGAGCAGTAGACGCGGTCGCCGATCTTGATATCGGCGATGGCATCGCCCACGGCCTGCACATCGAAGACCGCGACATAGCCGGGGCGGGCGGGGAACTGGTCGCCCAGGTAGTTGTTGTGGATTTCGGTGCCGGGGCTGATGAGCGAGACCACGGTTTGCCCCATCAGTTCATTGGCGGCCAGCGGCTTAGGGTCAAGCGCTTCTTCGACGAGCGCGGCCTCACGCTTGCGGTCCATCCGAACAACGCGCATGTGACTCATAGCGTGAACCCGTGCTGGGCCGCGACAGCGCGGAGGTGATCGGCGGCTAGCTGGTATTGCGTGGCGTCGGGCAGGTGCTCGAGCATCACGGGCAGGTCCGGGTCCAGCTTGGATAGGCCACGGAACAGGGCGACGTAGTCCAATCCGCCTGTGCCCGGCCGACACTCGTCGAGGTGGACCAATTGTTTCTGGTGGAGCGTGACATCCTTGATGTGTACGCTTTTGATGCGATGGCCGAGGGTGTCGATGACTTCACTCATCACGCTCGCGTTGTCATAGAACCGGCGGGGCGTGTTGATGAGATTCACGGGGTCGAAGTGGACGGCAAACGCATCCCGGTCGATCGCTGCGATCAGCTCCAGGTAGCTGGCGGCTGAGTCCGGCGGGCACCAACTCATCATCTCCAGCGTGTAGAACGTGCGGGTGGGTCGGACCTGATCGATGATGTTCTGGACTGTGCGCACAATCCGGTCGAAGCAGTCGGGGGTGTAGTTGCCCGCGTGGTGGCCGTGCCAGTCGTGCGGGTCCATCGAGCCGGCGATATTGACACAGCAGCGCGCCCCGAGGCGCTCGGCCAAGCTCAGCATGGCGACGCACTTGTCGATGGCCTTGGCGCGCTGGTCGGGGTCGGGGCTGATGGGGTTGGACCACGCACCGGTTTCAGCGATGGGCAGGTCGTGCTCTACAGCCGCGGCCGCGTATGCGGCGATCTCGGCGTCCGCATCGGCCGGGTTCACCGGGCAGTACGCGGCCCGGTAGCCCGCATCACGGTGCAGTTTCACCCAGTGCTCGGGTGATGTCGGTTTCTCGAATATCCTGCCGCCGATCCGCATGATTGTTCTCCTGATGACTATGCAGAATACCCGGCCGGGTAGTACGGGTCCACGGCCCGGGTCTGTGGTATACTGACGGGATTACGCCCCGGCAGAAGCCGGCCACCCGGAGACCCGATCCATGGCGACCAGTCTGGGTGCCCTGTGCACCGATTTTTACGTCAACCAGAAGCTTGCCCTGAAGATGGACATGCCGTCGGAGCGGGAGACGATCCTCCATTTCTTCGACCACATCCGCAAGGCGATGCCCTCGATGAACCGCTTCCGCCGGTATGACGGGGAGTTGGCGCTGGAGTCGTCGCGTCGGGACTCGGAGTACAAGTGGCTGGCGCTGCGGCGGACGAGCGTACGCTCTGGCCACGTCAACCCGCAGTCGATGGAAGAGGCCTACACCTTCCACCGCCTGCTCCTGGAGATCAGCCCGTACCACCTGACGATCAGCCCGCTTGATGTGGACTATCTCGAGCTCATGTTCGGCTTCGACCTGGAGTGCAAAGAGAACCACGACCGCATCATCTACGAAGCGCTGTACCGCGAAACCCCCATCGCCACCCTCCTGGCGGAGGGCGATGACCACGGCAAGATCCTGGATGTGCAGCCGGTCTTCGGGCAGTCGCTCAACGAGGCGGGCGACCTGCAATCTTACTTCGAGGTCAAGACCAGGCCCAAGAGCCGGCGCGGCTCGTCCCGCGGGTACCGCCACGAGCCCATCAGCCTGTTCCTCACGCTCCGTAAGTATGGCCCGATCGACAGCGTCGAGCAGCTCCAGTCGGATCTGGACACGCTGACCAAGACCTGCGAGCACCTGGCCACCCATCGCCTGGTGCCCAATCTGCTGACACCCATCGCCCAGCGCATCAACGCGGGGAGCAAGTAGCGGCGGCAGGTGGGGGGAATCAAGGCATTTGGCCGATCTTCTGGTTAACGGGTGATGCGTCGCGTCACGCGGGGGCATGGCTAGTGTGTGTTAACAGCGGGCACGCTGCGCTGCGTGTGCAATAGAGGTGCTGCATGGGTCATGCGAAGTTGAATGTGCTTGTCTTGCGTGGCGGCCCGGATCGCGAGTGCGAGGTGTCGCTTAAATCTGGTGCGGAGGTGGCTGCGGCCCTGCGCGAAGCGGGGCATGAGGTGCGCGAGGCGGACGTGATGCCCGACGACCTGGCCGCGCTCGACGCGTTTGCGGGCTGGGGCGATGTGGTGTTTCCCGTCCTCCACGGGCGGTGGGGCGAGGGCGGCGATCTGCAACGCGTGCTCACCGATCGAGAGCTGCCTTTCGTCGGTTCCGCGGCACCCGCTGCCGAGCTCTGCATGGACAAGCACCGGACCAAGCTGGTGCTTGAGCAGCACGACATCCTCACGCCGCGCTATGAGTTGCTCGGCCCGGCACAGCGGCCGATGATCAACCCGCCGCTGGTGCTCAAGGTTCCGCAGGAGGGTTCGTCTTTCGGCTTAGCGATATGCCACACGGATCAGCAGGTCCGGGAGGCTCTGCATGAGCTGCACAATCTGTCGCCCAAGCTGATGGCGGAGGAGTATGTCGCGGGCCACGAGATCACCGTCGGCGTGATCGCGCATGACCCGGATCACCCAGCCGACGACCAGGGCCATTCTGCCGAGGCCATACCCCCGATCCACATCATTCCTGCGGGCGGGTATTACGATTTTGATGCGAAGTACATCCGCGACGACACGCAGTACCGCTTCGACCTGCCTGGACCCGCGGACATCGGCCAGACGCTGCGATCGATCGCGTACCACGCCTACCGCTGCCTGGGTTGCCGTCACCTGGCGCGGGTGGACTTCATGCTGGATCACGATGGGCAGCCATGGTGCATCGAGGTCAACACCATGCCCGGATTTACGACACACTCGCTGCTGCCCATGGCCGCGAGGCAAACGGGCCTGAGCATGCCCGACCTGACGGATCGTATGGTCCGGCTTGCGGCTGCGAAATAAATCCCCCGGCCTCGCCCCGGATCGCCTGCCAATTCGACACCGTAAACCACCCCGCCCGCGTCCTAAGGCAGCACGGCGGTGCTGATTATCGTGGCGAATCGGTGCCAGGCGTGCGTGTAAACACTTGTCAATGCTATAGATGTGTCGTCGACACGAGATCGTTCGGTGGCCACGCGCGCGGCATCACCGTTGCATGTATCTGTTACCGATGGTCAGTGTGCGCCCCAATTTCAATCAGCCAGCCCAGCCCGGCGACAGCGCGGGGCAGTGGGGCGGCTCTGGCTCGACCGATGGGCCTGACCGGGGGCCTGACCGGGGGCGGGGCGGCCGGTTCAACGTGCTGCTGACCCAGGACCGAGAGCAGCACATCGAGCACTGGACCTCCCAACTACCCCGGCTCATGCGGCCGCTGGGCGTCGAAGCGTTTGTCGCCACCACCGGCCGACAAGCCCTGGCGCTGGCTGAAGAGCACCAGATCCATGCCGCACTCATCGACCTGCACACCCCGCGTGGCGATCAGGCGGGGCACGCCGGCACAACCGGCAGCGGGGGCGGCATCTGGTTGCTGGAGGTGCTGGCACGAAGGCCACAACGCCCGCCGGTTGTCGTCGTCAACACCCGCACCTACACCCCAGCCGCGGCCCAACGCTACCTCAACACCGCGCTCCGACTCGGGGCGTTTTCCGTCATCGATCAGCCAATCGAACTCGACCAGCTCCTCCGGGTCATCCAACGACTCATCGACCGCAACTATCGGGGCCAATGGCCCACACCGCCCAACTAACCAAAAGCTATACCGTAAACCTTCGCCCGAAAACGGCGTGGGCATTGTCCCTCTTGATCCCAACGTTCACCCCAAACCAACCACCCTTTTTTCTAGGAGCAAACCCATGAAAGTACGTCCCCTCGGCGACAAAATCCTCGTCAAGCGCCTCAAAGCAGAAGAGAAGACCGCCTCAGGCATCTTCCTGCCCGAGTCCGCGAAGGAAAAGCCACAGCAAGCCAAGGTTGTCCGCGTCGGCACCGGCAAGTTCACAGACGACGGCACCAAAGTCCCGTTCCAGGTCAAGGAAGGCGACACCATCATCCTCGGCAAGTGGGGCGGCACTGAGATCAAGGTTGATGGCCACGATTACATCGTCATGGGTGAGGATGAAGTCCTCGCCGTGGTCGAGTAAACCCATACAAACAATAACGACCGAGGGATAGCCATCCCTCGGCTTTCACAGCACTGAAATACCCACACAAACCCCTCCACGGAGCTACCAGTTATGACAGCTAAATCAATCAAGTTCGACAATGAAGCACGCGAGGCGATCCTCCGCGGCGTCACCAAACTCGCCCGCGCCGTCCGCACCACACTCGGGCCCTCCGGCCGGGTGGTCATCCTCCAGAAATCCTACGGCTCGCCGACCGTCACCAAGGACGGCGTCACCGTCGCCAAAGAGATCGAGGTCGAAGACCCCGTCGAGAACATCGGCGCCCAGATGGTGAAGGAAGTCTCCCAGAAGGCGTCCAAGGACGCGGGCGACGGCACCACCACCGCCACCGTGTACGCCGAAGCCATCTTCAAGGAAGGCCTCAAGAACATCACCGCCGGCGCGAACCCCAACCTCGTGAAGCGCGGCATCGACAAGGCCATCGCCACCATCGTCGCCGAACTCGCCAAGGCCTCCAAGAAGGTCACCAATTCCGAAGAGATTGCCCAGGTCGGCACCTGCTCGGCGAACCAGGACGCGGAGATCGGCAAGATCATCGCCGAGGCGATGGACAAGGTCGGTAAGGACGGCGTCATCACCGTCGAAGAGGGCAAGGGCCTCGAAACCAACGTCGATCTTGTCGAAGGCATGCAGTTCGACAAGGGCTTCCTCAGCCCGCACTTCGTCACCGATCAGGCCCGCGGCGAAGTCGTCCTCGAAGACTGCTACGTGCTCGTGCACGAGAAGAAGATCAGCTCCGCCAAGGACCTGGTCCCCATCCTCGGCAAGATCGCTGAAAGCGGCAAGCCCGTCGTCATCAGTGCTGAAGACGTGGACGGCGAAGCGCTGGCGACACTCGTGGTCAACAAGCTCCGTGGCGTGCTGCACGTCGCGGCTGTGAAGGCCCCGGGCTTCGGCGACCGCCGCAAGGCGATGCTCGAAGACGTCGCGGTGGTCACCGGTGGCGAGGCCATCATGGAAGAGCTCGGCATCGACCTTGAGAAGCTCGAGCTAAGCCAACTCGGCCGCGCCAAGAAGATCGTCATCGACAAGGACA
The DNA here is from genome assembly GCA_041743835.1 of Phycisphaeraceae bacterium. Classification (GTDB taxonomy): domain Bacteria; phylum Planctomycetota; class Phycisphaerae; order Phycisphaerales; family Phycisphaeraceae; genus JBGTLW01. The sequence goes on from JBGTLW010000397.1 coordinate 10,878, forward strand.
ACACCACGATCATCGAGGGTGCCGGCAAGACCGCCGACATCAAGGGCCGGATCGCGTCGATCAAGGCCCAGATCGAGAACACCAGCTCCGAGTATGACGCGGAGAAGCTGCAAGAGCGCCTCGCCAAGCTCGCGGGCGGCGTGGCTCAGATCAACGTCGGTGCCGCGACCGAGTCAGAGATGAAGGAGAAGAAGGCCCGCGTCGAGGATGCCATGCACGCCTGCCGTGCGGCGGTCGAGGAAGGCATCCTGCCCGGCGGCGGGACAGCGGTGCTGCGTGCAGCCAAGGCGCTGGACAAGATCGACGCCACGGGCGATGAGCGCGTGGGCATCGACATCGTCAAGCGCGCCATCCGCGCCCCGATCTGGTACATCGCCGACAACGCCGGCCACGACGGCAGCGTCGTCGCCAAGACCGTCGAAGACTCGAAGGAGAAGAACTTCGGCTTCAACGCGTTGACCGGCGAATACGGCGACCTGGTGAAGCAGGGCGTCATCGTCCCGACGAAGGTCGAGCGCATCGCCCTGCAGAATGCCGCGAGCATCTCGGGGCTCCTGCTGACCACCGACGCGGTGATCACCGACATCAAGGAAAAGAAGAAAGCCCCCGCCGGCGGCGGCATGGATGACATGGACTACTAAGCCACCATCCAAACGACTCCCACAAAGCCCCGCATCAACATGCGGGGCTTTTACATGCGCGATATACTCGTCTCATGGTCGGACAGCACGACTCCAACGTGGCTTGATTCATCAACAAGGCAAAGGAATCGCCGTGGCATATCCTCGCTTTATCTCTGGCCTCGACGTCTGGATTGAGCTAAGCAAGAAGTCAAAGGCTGCAAGAAGGAGCCATGTCGCCGTTCCGTATTTCACGGACCTAGATCAGAAACTGCTCACAGGCGGATTCAATTCCGAAGCGCAACACCGGGGTTCGAAGATGAGGCATCGCGGGTCGTGGGGTAGATTGAGGTTGTTCAACGACTTCAATCCCTTACGGAGCCCGCGATGCCTCGACACCAGCTTACCACGGACGACCGC
>JBGTLW010000398.1:0-9523 GCA_041743835.1 Phycisphaeraceae bacterium
GGCGGCATCGCGCTCGAAGCCCGCTGCCCCTACCAGCCCCAGACCGAGCTGGTGCTCGACCACGCGGGCAGCCTCCACCTGCTCCGCAGGGACTCGCCGACTGCCGCGGACGCGGGTGGGCAAGCGGGGGACACGAGCGACATGGGCGCGATCCGGGCCGCGGTCGTGGACCTTGTCGAGGCGAGCAAGTGGGTGCGCGAGCACCTGGCCCTGCTCAAGCTCACGATGCGTGAAGCGCACTTCGACGACACCCGCGAGCCGACGATGCACCTGTTCACCGCGAAGGCCCACCTCGCGACACCGATCGTCGCCAAGCTCGGCAGCGACGTGAAGCTACACCTCTTGCAGCAGGTCCACATCGGCCACGAAAGCACGTGGTTCTGCACGCCGTTGAACTGACGGGACTTTGTATTGCAGCCAAGACGCAGAGGACGCCAAGGAAGGCCTTCTCTTAACTTCAAATGTCTCGACTTGGCGCTCTTGGCGCCTTGGCGGCCATAACCGCTTTGGAGTTGTTCACAAGGGTCAATGGATTGCGAGGGGCGGGCGGGCAGCCTATTTTGTGGCCATGCCATTGACCGCTCGCCGGCTGCAACACAACCCGATCATCACCCCCGACACGCCCGGCTACGACGCGGCGGAGCTTGGTCAAAATATCAATGGCCCATCCCTGATCCGCACACCCGATTGGTTGCCCGGCAGGCTCGGCCGATACTACCTGTACTTCGCGCACCACCAGGGCAGGCACATCCGGCTGGCGTTTGCCGACGACCTTGCGGGGCCATGGAACATCCACGCGCCCGGCACACTGCAACTCGACCAGACGCCCTTCGCTGAACACATCGCGTCGCCAGATGTCCACGTCGATCACCACAACCGCCGACTGGTCATGTACTACCACGGCCACGGCGGGGTCGCCACGCCACGCGGCATCGAGCAGGCAACCATGGTCGCGCTCTCAAGCGACGGCCTCCACTGGCAGACCCACACGCAGATGCTCGGCGAGTCCTACTTCCGTGTGTTCAAGTTCGAGGGCATGACCTACGCCATCGCCAAGGGTGGGCGGCTGTACCGCTCGGCCGACGGCCTCACGGACTTCGCGCTCCGCCCCGGGCGGATGGATTACTCGGGGCGACACTGGGCCGTGCGTGTGCGGGCCAGCCACATCGACTGGTTCTACTCCCGGTGGGGTGATGAGCCCGAGCACCTGCTGCACGCGACCACGCCTTTGCCCGCCGAGTGGACCGATTGGCGGCTGCACGGCCGGCGGCCCCTGCTCGCGCCCGAGCACGACTGGGAAGGCGCGAACCTGCCCACGGCCGTGTCCCTCCCCGGCGCGATCCACGCCCCCGCCCACGAGCTGCGCGACCCAGCCTACTTCGAGGATGAGGATGGCCAGGAGTACCTGCTCTACACCGTCGCCGGTGAAGCCGGCATCGGGATCGCGGAGCTACTGACGGTGTGAGAACCACTCCCGTTAAAACCTGTCAAAACGGCAGATTCGGAGTCGGGGAGATGCTTCCAAGACCTTGAAAAACAATCATTTACGAAATGAAATCAGGCACACGTTTTGCATCTATGATGACAATCAAGAAGCCCACGGACTGAGTCCGTGGGCGTTTGGGGAATATTTGAGGAACTTCCGGGGGGTGCCGATCCGGAGTGAACACCGATGGCTGTGAAGTTTGAAGACTATTACAAGACGCTGGGTGTCTCGCGCGATGCGAAGCCCGATGAGATCAAGCGCGCGTACCGCAAGCTGGCGCAGAAGTACCACCCCGATCGGAACAAGGATGGGGATGCGGCTGAGAAGTTTTCGCGTGCGAATGAGGCGTACGAGGTGCTCAAGGACGACGAGAAGCGGAAGATGTACGACCGCCTCGGGCAGAACTGGAAGCAGGGCCAGGAGTTCAAGCCCCCGCCGGGGTATGAGGACCGCTTCCGCGGCGCGGGCGGTGCGCACCGGGGCGCGGGTCCGGGCGGGATGCAGTACGAGTTCCACACCTCCGGCAGCAGCGGCCGCAGCGCCTTCGCGGAGATGTTCGAGCAGTTGTTCAGCGGGCAACGCTCCGGCGGGTTCACGATGGACGACCTGCTCGCCGGCCGGGCCGACCCAAACGCAGGCTTCGGCCGGGGTGGCCAGGCCCAGGCCCCGCCGCCGCAACAGTCCGAACACGAGCTTGCGATCTCGCTGCACGAGGCGTACCACGGCACGACACGCGCGCTCAACGTGCAGGGGCCAAGCGGCAACAAGACGCTGGAGGTCAAAGTCCCCGCGGGCGTGAAAGCCGGCTCAAAGATACGCCTGCGCGAGCATGGCCTGCTGCTCAAGATCAGCATCGCGCCGGACCCGCGCTTCACCCTCCACGGCAGCGACCTGATCGCGGATGTGAAAGTCTCGCCAGCCACAGCCGCGCTTGGCGGCAAGGCGGAAGTGCCGACGCTCGACGGCGCGGTCACGCTCACCATCCCGCCGGGCACCTCGTCTGGCCAGCAACTGCGGCTCAAGGGCAAAGGGCTTGGCGAGGGCGACCTGCTGGCCCGCGTCATGATTGTCGTGCCCAGGACGCTCGATGAAAAACAACGCGCGGCTTACGAAAAGCTGCGCGATGCCGAATCTGTGTAGCCGGGGGAAATCCGGGGGCAATCCGGGGGAAATCCGGGGGGGGGTAAGCGGGACGAAAGCACGGGGCAAACGGAGTACCCACCATGGAATTCAGCAAACTCACGCAAAAAACGCAGGAAGCACTCAAGCAGGCGCAGGACCTCGCGGTGGAGCATGGCCATCCGGCCGTCGACGCCGACCACTTGCTGCTCGCGCTGTGCGCGCAGCCCGACGGCCTGGTGCCCCGCCTCTTCGATAAGCTCGGCCGACCCGCCGATGTCATCGCCGCCGAGCTCAAGAGGCAGATCGACCGCAAGCCCAAAGTCACCGGCAGCGGCGCGACGGGCAGCGCAGCCAACCAGCTCGCGATCACCCCACAGCTCCAGCAGGTCTTTGTCGATGCGCAGAAGCAGATGCAGAGGCTCAAGGACGAGTACCTCTCCGTCGAACACGTCGTGCTGGCGATCCTCGACAAGCCCGACACCACTGCCACCGGCGGCATCCTCAAGCAACTGGGCATCACCCGCGAGGCGTTCCTCGGCGCGCTCACCTCGGTGCGCGGCAACCAGCGCGTCCAGTCCGACAACCCCGAGGCGACCTACGAATCGCTGGAGAAGTACGGCCGAGACCTCGTGCAGATGGCGCGCGACGGCAAGCTCGACCCGGTGATCGGTCGGGACGAAGAGATCCGACGCACCATCCGCATCCTGTCGCGCAAGACCAAGAACAACCCGGTGCTCATCGGCGAGCCGGGCGTCGGCAAGACCGCCATCGCCGAGGGCCTGGCGCAGCGGATCGTGCGCGGCGACGTGCCAGAAGGCCTGAAAAACAAGACGATCTTCGCGCTGGACATGGGCTCGCTCATCGCGGGTGCCAAGTTCCGTGGCGAGTTTGAAGAGCGCCTCAAGGCGGTGCTCAACGAGGTGAAGAACGCCGAGGGGCGGATCATCCTGTTCATCGACGAGATGCACACCATCGTCGGCGCGGGCAAGGCGGAGGGCTCGATGGACGCGGGGAACATGCTCAAGCCCATGCTCGCGCGGGGCGAGCTGCACTGCATCGGCGCGACAACACTCAGCGAGTACCGCCAGCACGTGGAGAAGGACGCGGCATTGGAGCGGCGGTTCCAGCCGGTGCTTGTGGAGCAGCCGAGTGTGGAGGATTCGATCAGCATCCTGCGTGGCTTGCGCGAGCGGTTCGAGGTGCACCACGGCGTGACGATTCAGGACGGCGCGCTGGTCAGTGCCGCTGTGCTCAGCAATCGTTACATCACCGACCGGTTCCTGCCGGACAAGGCGATCGACCTGGTCGATGAGGCCTGCGCGATGATCCGCACGGAGATGGACTCGATGCCCGCGGAGCTCGACGCGGTGACGCGGCGGGTCATGCAGCTTGAGATCGAAGAGGCGGCGCTCAAGAAGGAAAAGGACGCGGCCAGCATGCAACGGCTCGACGTGCTGCGCAAGGAGTTGGCCGACGCCCGCGCGGAAGGGGATGCGTTGCGTGCCCGGTGGGAACAGGAGAAGGGCGGCATCGACCGCGTGCGTCAGCTCCGCGAGCAGATCGAGCAGGTGCGTCACGAGATGGAGCGGGCCGAGCAATCGTATGACCTCAACAAGGCCGCGGAACTGAAGTACGGCCAACTCCCCGAGCTAGAGAAGCAGCTCAAGGAGATGGAAAACCAACGCCCATCCCCCCAACGCCCATCCGCTCCCGCGGATGGGGGCCCCCACGCCGTGGACGGCGTGGGCGTTGATGATGCCGTGGGCGTTGCCGACACCTACCCCACCGGCAAACTCTTCCGCGACAAGGTCACTGAAGACGAGATCGCGCAGATCGTCGCGCGGTGGACCGGCATCCCGGTGACGCGGCTGGTGGAGGGCGAGCGTGAGAAGCTGCTCAAGCTCGACCAGACGCTGCACGAGCGCGTCATCGGGCAGGACGAAGCGGTGCAACTGGTCGCCGACGCGGTGATCCGCGCGCGGGCCGGCATCAAAGACCCCCGCCGCCCGATCGGTTCGTTCATCTTCCTTGGGCCGACCGGCGTGGGCAAGACCGAGCTGTCCAAGGCCCTGGCCGAGGCCCTTTTCGACAGCGAGCAGAACCTCATCCGCATCGACATGTCCGAGTACATGGAGAAGCACGCGGTGAGCAGGCTGCTGGGCGCCCCGCCGGGGTACATCGGCTTCGAGCAGGGCGGGCAGCTCACCGAGGCCGTCCGCCGCAAGCCCTACAGCGTGCTGCTGTTCGACGAGATCGAGAAGGCCCACCCCGATGTGTTCAACGTGTTGCTGCAGATCCTCGATGATGGCCGAGCCACCGACAGCCAGGGCCGCACCGTCGATTTCAAGAACACCGTCATCATCATGACCAGCAACATCGGCAGCCAATACCTGATGGACGACGCCCTCCTCCCCCAACGCCCATCCGCCCAACCCCCATCCGCCCAACCCCCATCCGCCCAACCCCCATCCGCTCCCGCGGATGGGTCCCCCGACGCGTCCCCGGATGAGATCAGCCCCCAAGCGCGCAACGCGGTGATGGCCGCCTTGCGTTCGCACTTCCGCCCCGAGTTCCTCAATCGTGTGGATGACATCGTGCTCTTCAAGCCGCTGAGCCTCGCCCAGATCACGCGCATCGCCGACCTGCTGGTGGACGACCTGCGCAAACGGCTTGCGGATCGGCGGGTCAGCATCACACTCACCGACGCCGCGAAACAACACATCGCCGAGGCCGGCCACGACCCGGTGTATGGCGCGCGTCCCCTCAAGCGCTACCTGCAACACGCGCTGGAGACCGCCTTGGGCCGACGCATCATCGCCGGCGACGTGCCCGATGGCTCGACGGTCACCGTCGATGCGGGTGATCAGGGGCTGGCCATCACGGTGAACAGTTAACCCCCGCACGCGTCGCCCGGCAAGGATCGGTGAGCACAAATTGAGATTGCGGTGACGCTTCGGCATCAAAAAAGTCTAACTAAACTCTTTTTCGCCATTTAAGCCCGCAAATCGTCTGATTTTGGTCGCAGTCGGGGGCTCTCCATTTTGCGGGGCAGGCACTGGCGGTTAACCGGCGTTCAGATACAATTTGCATCGCGTTAATGTTGCGTGAGCGTTCTTTAGGGTAGATGCTTTCATCTCAATCCGGCCTGCTTGCTTTGGAAACCCTTGATTATCGGAGGTTATCATGATCCAGAAGAAGCGTTGGCAGATGGCGTGGTCGGTGGCGGCCGTGGTGTGTGCGGGCTCGGCTCAGGCCGCGGTCCTCGTGGACCTGCGCGACCCCACGCCTGCGGGCCCCGGCGACACGCCCACGGCTGGGGAAGTGCTGGAGCAGAACCTGCCCTTCACCGTGGTCGATGGACCCAACAGTGCCATCCTCACCGCGTCGGCGGTCGGAGGCGTTGTGCTGGCGAACAACGACTCGATGGGCGTGAACGCACCGGGTACAGACACAGCCCACGAGATCGAGGGCGCGCTTAGCGAATCACTCACGCTTATGTTTGACAAGCCGGTGGAGATCAGTTGGTTCGATCTGTCAGGCGTGGGGGCCAACATCGCGGACGGCGCAAAGATCACCATCGGTGCCTTCTCCATCGACTTGTTCACAGGTGCCACGACGGAGTTCAACGGCTCGACTGATGTGTACACGCCCACCACGCCCATGAGCGTAGCCGCCAACCAGGCCATCGTCTTTAGCCCGAGCAGCGGCACCGCGTCATTTGGCGTGCAGGGCATGATGGTGACGATCATCCCCGAGCCGGCATCGCTCGCGCTGGTGGGCTTGGGTGCGTTGGCGTTGCTCCGCCGCCGCGTGCGCTGACCAGCGTGCATCAAGGCAATGTTTCGTCGCGGCCTGCATCATCGAATCGAATAAATCTTTCGCCTCTACAGACGGCCTACTCACCTGAACCGCTCTGCGGTTCTTGCTGCGCGATCAGTGGATCGTGGGCGGTTTTAGGGTTAACCCTATCCCAACAATTCCCTCACCGTCCCTGAAGACGGGCCAACTATCCTTCCTTCCGTTGACAAGGTGCGGCCTGCACCGAGTCATGGTCGGCTGACTGTCGGGGAGACGGTCGGATCGGCCTCGGCGGCCAAGACAAGCCCGCCGCCAGACCGACGGCAGCGGTCGCTAAATGCTGCACGAAAGCTCACGAGACCTGCGGCAGTAACCCAGCGATGCCGGGTGAAGCCGCGCGATGAACCATCGCAGTTGTCTCGTGCGCAGTCAACCGTCGCAGGCCCATTCCACCGAGTGCCGGCCTACGACGGAGTCACGAGGAACTAACTGGCGGCGAGCGCCATCCTCAAGGTGACCGCTTAGTTTGAGACTGTGTCAGCCGCGTGTGCGTCTGACCAACGTTTGAAACCGGCCGGGTCCAATGTGGGCACCAGCCAAGACCCCGAATCGGAAGGAGACTTTATTATGATGAGTTTTGTACGGAACACAGTTTTGGGCGCGGCCACAGCCGCAACACTGGCAATCGGCGGAGCGGCGCAGGGGGCCTATGTGATTGCCACTCCTGGCGCGCCTGTCATTGAGAACTTCACTAGCTATGCCGGGTCTGCTGCTCCCACCAACTGGACAATCACAGGTTCCTCAGCCCCCGGCTTTCAGAACCAAAGCACCGGCAGCGGCACCGCTGGCGGCATCTACTCATATGGGGCGACGTCGAGTTCAGAACGTGCTCTGGGATACTTGGGCAACTCCTCAACGGCCGCATCGGTGGCGTACACCGCTGCATACACCAACAACACCGGCGACACGCTGATTCAACTCGATATCAGCTTCCGTGCCGAGCAGTGGCGGCTCGCCAGTGGTGGTCGTACCAATGGCTGGGAAGTTAGCCTGTCAACCGATGGTGTCAACTACACGGTAATAAATGATCTGAGCACGTGGACTTCAACCAATAGCGGCACAACTGGTGCCGTCGACGGCAATTCTGCAACATACAGCGCATCGCTGGCCGCAACCGTGTCAAGCCTTTCTATCGCGAACGGAAGCAATTTCTCCATTCGCTTCGCTGCGGATCGAGGCTCAGGCAGCGGCTCCTCGCAAGGCATCGCCATCGATGATGTGTCTGTCACCGGCACCGTCATCCCCGAGCCCGCATCGCTCGCTTTGCTGGGGCTTGGAGGGCTCCTGATGCTCGGCCGTGGCCGCCGGGCGTAAGTTCCAGTTCACACAACTCACCGGCCGCCCGTTGGAAACAGCGGGCGGCCGATTCCGATTGATCCCCACCCCCGAGCCCACCATGCCCCACGACCGACCCCATACCGCCACCCAGCCCAACGACACCCCCCCAAAGCCGAGGGATCGCCATCCCTCGGCCTCACCCTCCGCTCCCACCTCCGCCTCCCCCGCGCGCCCCTCCCGCGCCAGCCACGCCTTCACCCTCATCGAACTCCTGGTCGTCATCTCCATCATCGCCCTGCTCATCGGCATCCTCCTGCCCGTCCTCGGCTCGGCACGCGAGGCTGCACGCGACACCCAGTGCAAATCAAACCTCCGGCAATGGGCTATCGCCACGGCCGTTTACACCAACGACTTCAAACAGTTCCTCCCTGGCGAGAACAATCTTTCCAACCCATCGACCGCGCCGGACCCCGGTGCCTGGTACAACGAGCTGCCCGAGTATGTCGGTGCCCCCAAGTACCACATCGTTTACGACGGGTCTGCGGACCCGGCAAAATACCCCCTGTCCAACATCTGGTGGTGCCCCACTGTCGAGTTGTCCTTTGGTGCAGGCACAGTGACCGGCGGTGGTAACAACTTCCACTACGGATGGAATGCCGTCCTCAACGGCACGGGGTCCTATGGCCCCAATCGCAGTAACACGGTGGATCACGTCACCATTATGAATTTTCCGAACGCAAGCAATGTGATTTTGATGAGTGAACCGGGCAGCCGTGTCCCCACGGTTTCAATTGGTGGCCTTTCAAACTTCCGTCACTTTGATCGCAAGAATATCAATGCGAACTTTGCGGATGGGCACGTGTCCAGTTACAAGACAGCCGAGGCAAATACCGTCTCTTCCGGCAGCACCACAACGATCTGGAAGTCCGCAGAAGATCAGATTCACTGGGGCGTTTACGCGAGGTGATCGGCATCGCGGACAGACACGCAGCAGATAGCACCTCGGCCTACAGCAGATAAGTAAGTTTTACTCCGGTCCATGCTCTTCTCCTGTTAAAGTCACTCTCACCTGCCGCACCAAGAGACAGGATGGGCCACAGGCTTTAAACTGCCCGAAGATGCCCACCCGCTTCGACATCCACACCACCGACTTCGGCTGGAACAGGGTTGCGCCGGTTTGGCGGTTGTTGGCCTGGGTGGGGGTCGTCGCGCTTATCGGGGCGATCGCGCAGGCCATCGTCTGGCTGGGCGGGGGGGATGTGCTTATCTTCTCCGCGAAGGGGCGAACGGTGCTGGTGTTTGCCGCGCTGGGCACCGCCGCGCTAATCATGTCACGCACCGGCCGATCACTCGCGGGCTACGGCCTGGCTGTCTCCGATCACTGGATGCGGCACCTGTTCCTCGGCCTGACCGCGGGGGCTTGCTTCGTCGCCTCGCTCGTGGCCATCGCTTTGGCTGGCGGCGCGGTGCGGGTGCGCACGGGGTGGACCATCAGCCAACTCGCACCAGCCTTGTTCGAGGCTTTGCCCGCCGTGCCCATGGCCGCGATCGGCGCGGTGCTCTTGTGCGGGTTCATCGTGGGCGAGCTGCTCTGCAAGCACAGCCGGGCCGCCACCGCCATGATCGCCGGCCTGCTGGCGGGGCTGATGATGACCGCGACCGTGATCCACGACGGCCCGACTATGGAAGCCCAATTCCTCTTCCTCACCGCCACGCTCGCGGCTGTCGTGCTCGTCCAATTCCGGCTGCTCACCGGCGACGCCGTGCTGCCGCTGGGCA
>JBGTLW010000399.1:0-8182 GCA_041743835.1 Phycisphaeraceae bacterium
GCAACGCCTCGGTGTTCAACCAGTACGCCTCCATCGAGTCGGCCGTAGGCCAGCCCGAGCGTGCGCTGGCCGCCCGCTTCGAGCGTGCGGAGCGTTTGCCCGCCGACCGGGACAACCGCCGCACACTGGCGATCATGTTGGCCGAGCAGGACCGCTACGCCGAGTCCGTCGCCATGATGGAAGAGCTAATCAGTGAAGAAGGATCGACACGAACCAATGTGGTTGCGCGTGCCTCGATCGAGCAGGCCTCGGGCAATCCCGACAAGGGGCTGGAGGTCATCCAGCAATACCTCGCGACGCTGGGGGATCAGGCACAGATTGAGGATGTGCTGGTAGAAGCGCGTTATCTGCGGCTGACGGGGAATGCCGACGCCATGGCCAAGGCATACCACCGCGCGATCGCGTTGGAAGACAAGGTGTCGCGCCCCGCGAGCCGGGAGTTTGCGGACGTGCTGTTCCAGGCCGGGCAAAGCGAAGCTGCGGTGACCATCTACCGCGAGCTATTCGAGGCGTCGCCGGACGACCCCGCCGTGCGTCTGCGTCTGGCGGAGACACTGCTGCGCGTGGGCCAGACGCAGGAGTCTGAGGCACTGTTGGCCGAGATTGAACCCAACGCGGTCACAGGTCTGCTCAAGGTGATGGCTGCCCGTCAGCGGGGCGAACCCGATACCGCGATCAAGCTGGTGGATGAGGCCTTGACGCGGATCAAGGATGGCGATTCGCGGAGCCAGTCGCTGCTGTATTACCAGCGTGGCGAGGTGCTCGCGGTTGACCGTCAGGACTTCCCCGGCGCTATCCGCGACCTGCAGCGCGCGATCGAGCTTAACCCGACGATGAACCAGGCGCGGGTGCTGCTGGCCAACTGCTTTGTTGCGAGCGCGCAGCCGGAGCAGGCCCGCCGACAGTTTGAGACGATCCTTCAGCAGAACCCGGATGAGGGGCAGGTTCGGCTTCAACTGGTCAACCTCTACATCTCGGACACCGATTTCCCCGCCGCCCGTCGGCTCTTGGACGATGCCATCACGCGGTCGCCCGAGAACCCGATCTGGCCCCAGCTCCGCGCTCAGCTCGCGTTGCGTGAGCAGAAGCCCGGCGAGGCGGAAACCAACTGGCGTAAAGCCTTGGCGCTGCGCGAGACCCCCGCGGTCATCGCGTCGCTGGCCACGCTGATGCTGGATCAGGCGCGCCCCGGGGACGCGCTGAATCTGCTGGACAGCCATGGCCAGTCTCTGCAGGCTCAGCCGGGGCTCCAGGCGTTGCGTGGCAGGGCATTGCTCAAGACCGATGCGACGCAGGCGGCCAGGCAGGTGTTCATCCGCGCGCTGGAGCGGGCGGAGAACCCGCAGCAACTGCTCCAAGTGGCAGAGCAGATCGGCCTGGCATACGACGATCCCGACCAGTCGATCGCGGTGCTTGAGTCTGCCCCCAACATCGCGTATCGCCAGGCGTTGGTGATGGCGTTGGCCCAGATCGAAATAGCGAATCAGCGGTATGAGCAGGCGTTGTCGCGCATCGATGGGGTTTTGCCGACCGTTGCTCCTGAGGACACCGAAGCGACAATCGCCTTGTCCCGATTGCGTGGCGTGTGTCTCTACCAGCTTGGCCAGGTGGACGCGGCGCGTGAGGCTTACGAGGCGGTGTTGGCCTTGTCCAGCAATGACACACAGACCCTGAACAACTACGCCTTCCTGCTGCTAGAGGAAGGGCGTGATTTGGAGCGTGCGGTGGCGCTGGCGGAGCAGGCCGGCAGGCAGGCCCCAGCCAACGGGGCGGTGCTGGATACGCTGGGCTGGGCGCTTTACAAGTCCGGTAAACTGGAAGAGTCACGGCTGACCCTGCAGCGTGCGGCGACGCTCTCCGATTTGGCCGCGAGCCATTATCATCTGGCGGTCGTGCTCGATGCCCTGGCGAAGAACACCAGCGACTCGATGATCCGCCGCAGCCTCGCCAGCCGATCACGCACCAGCCTTCAGACAGCCTTGACCAAGGCCAAGGATCAGGACGACAGCCGATACCTGACACGTGCCCAGGAACTGCAGGAGCAGTGGAAAACCTCTGCTGAGGAAGCAACGCCATGACCAGCAACCCGATCTCCAACATCCCGCCCCTCGGCCCCATGACCGGGCAGGGCCCCGCCGGCGGCCACAGCCCCTTCAAGCCCGTGGACCCCGTCCGTCTGATGCGTCAGCACATGTGGTTGCTCATCATCGTGGGGTTGGTCGGCCTGATGCTGGGTGCTGGGGTTTATGTTGGGCTACGTGCCAAGGCCCCGCAATACACAGCCACCGCGTATCTGCATGTGAGTTCACCCCTGCAATACACCGAGGTGGTGCAGGGTTTGCCGCAGGGCACCACCCGCTCCTTGGATGAGATCACCGCGTTTATCGCGTCCGAGACCCAGCGGATGAAGTCCGATGCCATCCTCAACCGCGTCATGAGCCGCGACGAGGTGACCAACACGCAGTGGTTCCGCTCCTTCAACGGTGACCGCAACAAGGCCCTACTTAACCTGCAAGAGTCCACGATCAAGGCCTCTCACCCCCGTGGCTCACAGCTGATCAGGCTCACCGCTTCCACCAGAAGCAAAGATGATGCGGCCATCTTGCTTGAGTACCTCATGCGCGTTTACCTCGACGCTCAGGCAACACAGGGCACGCTGGATGCCGAAGAACGCCGAACGATGTATAGCGCCAACGTTGAAAGGTTCCGCAAGGAAGTGGACGCGTTGACCGAAACACTCAACCGCTTCACCCGCGACAATGACATCGACTCCATCAACGAGCGGGACACCGCGATCCGGCTCCAGTTCGACAACCTTACCAAGCAACGGCTTGCGTTGGAGTACGCGCTCAATGCCGAGCAAGCGAACTACGACAGCCTCAAGCTGATGGAAGAGCAGGGCGGGGAGCCGTCCGCGGACCAGGTCATGGAGATCATGTCCCGCCCCACGATGCAGAGCAGGCAGCAGACGATCAACTCGATGCGTTCACATATCAGCGCGTTGCTGGCGGGGGGCTATGGCCCGGGGCACCGGTCGGTGAAGCAGGCCCAGGAGCAGCTCCAAGCGATGGAATCCGATCTCAAAGCCGAACAGGCGCGGCTGATCCGCGAGAGCATGGATGCCCGGCTGTCCTCGTCTGCGCGGGCTGTGGAAAACTACCGCTCGCAGTTGCAGGCGCTGGTCGCACCCGTCACCGAAGCCCGCACGCGGATGACCGATGTCCGTGCGAAGATCGACGAGTACGCAGCGATCAGCGACCGCCTTTCCCGCGCCCAACTCAGGCTGGACCAGGAGCAGGCCAAGCTCGACCTGATCTGGGACTCCCGCAACCACCCCAACGCCAACCGCGTCCGCAGGCAGTCGGACCCCGATGAGGCCAAGCTCACATTCCCCAAGCCGTTGATCGTCGTGCCCGGCATTACGATCCTTGTGCTTGGTTCGGTGATCGGCCTGCTGTTCCTCCGCGAGATGCTCGACCAGCGCATGCGCAGCCCAGCCGACGCGCAGATGCTGCAGGGTGTGAACATGCTTGGCATGTTGCCCGACACCAGTGAAGACCCCTCGGGCGCGACACGCATCGAGCGGGTGGTCGAGCGGCAGCCCGCGGGGCTGATGGCTGAGTCGTTCAGGCAGGTCCGCAGCGCCATCCTCTCGCGGATGGACCGCCGGGGATACAAGTCGCTTCTGGTGTGCTCTGCTCAGCCCGCGTCGGGCTCGACTTCGGTGTCGCAGAACCTTGCGGCCAGTGTCGCGCTCAATGGCCGACGCGTCCTGATTATCGACGCCAATTTCCGTCGCCCCGGCCAGCACCACCTCAATGGGGTGGATAACAGCACCGGCCTGGTCGAGGTGCTCCTTGGGACACAGGCCCCCGATGAGGTGATCTATCCGATCGAGGGCATGTCGCTATCGATCATGCCGACGGGCAATGCCGTGAACGCCGCGCCCGAGCTGCTCGAGGGCCAGGCCTTCCGTTCGCTGATGGCCAGGCTGGAGGCGGCATTCGACCTGATCGTGATCGATGCCCCGCCCACACTCCTGACCAGCGACAGCCAGCTTCTGGTGAAGCAGGTGGACGCGGTGGCGATGGTCGTGCGGGCCGGTGTGGACAAGCGCGGCATGGTCGAGCGTATGTTCCGCCAACTGGATGGCCAGCGGGCCGACGTGCTGGGCATGATCCTCAACGGCGTGCGGTCGTCTGCGGGTGGTTACTACCGCAAGAGCTACCAAGAGTTCTACCGCTACGGCCAGCCACGCAACGGCGCTTCCCTTCCGCCGCCGCCCTCCGCCGCGTCCATCGCCCGTGGCGGCGCCGATGACCTGGCGGTCCTGGATGAAGTCGCTGATGAAAAAGATCGCTGACCCGGCCCCACGACCGGTTGTGAGCGTTTGACCGCATGATGTAACCGCAGGGTCGGAGCGCCACTTGGCTGTCAGATCGATTATCACCGGCGGGGCCGGTTTCATCGGGTCTCACCTTGCGCGCGTGCTCCGTGCCCGGGGCGATGATGTGTTGCTGATCGATAACCTCGCGACGGGTCTGCGTGACAACGTGGCGGACCTGCTGGGTCCGGGGTGCGAGTTTCTGGAGGCCGACGCGGGCCGGGCCATGCTCGACCCCGCGGTCGCCGATCAAGCGGATGAGATTTACCATCTGGCGGCCGCGGTGGGGGTCCGGCTGATCACCGACGATCCATCTGGCATGATCCACAACAACGTGGAAGTCACCCGCGTGGTGCTGGAGGCGGCACAGCGGGCCGGGGCTAGCGTGCTGATCGCGTCGTCGTCGGAGGTTTACGGCAAGTGCCCGGTGCTGCCGCTGCGGGAGGACATGGACCTGGTCTTCGGGCCGACCACCGCGTCCCGCTGGAGCTACGGGCTGACCAAGGCGATCGATGAACACCTGGCGCTGGACATGGCCAAGCGGTCCGGGCTCGCGGCGGTGGTGGTCCGGCTTTTCAACACCGTCGGCCCACGGCAACGCGGCACCTATGGCATGGTCGTGCCACGCTTCGTGCAAAGTGCGATCAACCAGCAACCCATCGAGATCTACGGCGACGGGCAACAGACCCGCAGTTTCTGCGACGTGCGCGATGTGGCTGCGGCCATGCCCCGATTGTTGGGGGAAGCAGCGTGTCACGGCCGGGTGTTTAACCTCGGCTCCGATCAGCCCATGACCATCGAGGCGTTGGCTGATGAGGTGCTGGCGTTGACCGGGTCCATCGCGGGGAAGCGTTTCACGCCCTACGAGGCGGTGTACGGGGCGGGATTTGAAGACCCGCGTCATCGGCAGCCGGACCTGACGGCGATCCGCGCGGCGATCGGCTTTGCACCCCGCTTTAACTTGCAACAGACGCTGGCTGATATGATCCGGTCCCAGCGTGAGCCGTCAGCCACGCCGACACGCGCAGCAGAGGACCCCGCCTGATGATGGGCCACCGGTTGACAACCTGGATCGCGCAGGCCCCGCCCGTTGCCGGCGAAGTCGTCGAGGAACTGCTGCCCGGGCAGACCAGCCTGCTGGACGTGGTGAACGTGTTCCTGCCGGTGTTCTTCGTCGCCTTCTTCGTCAGCATCCTCGCCACGCCCATCATGCGGAAGCTGGCGATCCGGTATGGGATCATCGACTGGCCCGATCTCCAGCGCAAGGCCCACATCACGCCCGTGGCATATCTGGGGGGGGTGGGCATCTGCCTCGGTTGGCTTGCGGGGGTGATGACCTGCTTCTTCCTGACCGGGTCATCGGTCTTCCCGATGGAGATCGTGCTCGGGGCCGCGGCCATCACCATCACGGGCCTGTTCGACGACATCTACGGCATCCGCGCCCGCGTGAAGGTCGGCGGCCAACTCTTCGCCGCGGCCGCGCTGGCGTCCGTGAAGCTCACGCCCGGTGGCGATGCCATCGGCGTCCAATTGATTGGCACAATCTTCAGCATCATGGGCCTTGGCGATGTGCATTCGAGCATCGTGTACCTCGTGGGCACGATGGTGATCGCGGTGTTTGTGCTCGGGGGGTGCAACGCGGTCAACCTCATCGACGGGCTGGATGGCCTGGCGTCGGGCGTGACAGCCATCGCGACCGGCGGGTTCCTCATCATCGCCGCCATCGTCGCGGTGGACCACATCAACGACCCCGACCTCCAGCGATACCTGCCCTCGGACACCGCCCGCATCGTGATGTGCCTGGCCATCCTCGGCGGTATCGCGGGCTTCCTGCCGTACAACTTCAACCCTGCCACCATCTTCATGGGGGACGCCGGGTCGCTGCTGCTGGGTTACCTGGCGATGACCACGATCCTGCTCTTTGCCGACACCCAGGTCGAGGCGCTCAAGATCGTCACCGCCTGCCTCATCGTCTTTGCGCTGCCGATCACCGACACATCGCTCGCGATCGTTCGGCGGAAGATCCGGGGGCAGAATATCTTCGCGCCCGATGCCCAGCACCTCCACCACCTGCTCCGCAAGCGGGGGTTGTCGGTGAAAAAAGCCGTGCTGACGATGTACCTGATGGGCTTCATGTTTGCCGCGCTTGGCGTGTCGATGATTGCCATGGACCTGCGCTGGCGGAACGTGCTGGTGGTGTTCGTGGTGCTGTACGGCTTCATCATGGTCACCGCGTTCAAGGTGGGGCAGCAGCAGCTCATCCGGGAGAAGCTGGCCGCGGCGGCAGCATTGGCTAAGGCGTCTGCGGAGCCCGAGGGTGAGCTACCCCCCGCTTTGAGGCCCCCGCCCGCGGAAGCGCCTCTGCCCGGCGAGGAGCACGCGGGACATGTGACCCATAACGCAAAACCTAAGCCCGCAATAAAGGCAGATACCCCGACGCCACCCGAGGATGTCTAGCGCAGGTAGCGTCGCTATCCCCCGGTATGCCGGAGGCAACGTCGTTGCGGCCCGGAAACCGGCCTCGCCCGCGAGGCAGCCGAGCTGGTCGCCCCAAAGTGACTGACGGCGGTCGCTTTTGCCGCTTGCAGGGGTGGGTTGCTGTGTTACAATAGGACGAAGGCAGGTGTCACTACCTCCCATGTGTGGGTTCGCGCCGGGCCGGTTGATCAGGTGATACGGAAGATCACCGACCAGCCATACGGCCAAGCAACCCGGATTGTCCTCACCCCCGAGACGGCCCGCCGGTCGCAACCCGACCGGTTCTTTGATTGCCGATGTCTCAGGCGGACGCTCGATGGATCGAGCAGAAGCCTGAATCACCGGTGGGCTTATATCGGCGACCCGATCGCGGATGTCCCGCCGGCGTGTCGAGATAGTGCAACCGTAAACCGACAGGCTCGAAACCAAACAAGTAAGCCTGTCAAGGAGTCGATTCCATGGCCTCGCTCGTTAAAGAACTCGTAGAAGCTGGTATTCACTTCGGTTCCCGTGCCACCCACTGGAACCCCAAGATGGCGCCCTACATCTATGGCAAGCGCCAGAAGATGCACGTCATCGACGTGAAAGAAACCGTCAAGGGCATCCTCCTCGCCCGCAAGTTCCTCACCAAAACCGTCGCCTCCGGCAAGGATGTGCTGTTCGTCGGCACCAAACGCCAGGCCCGCGGCATCATCGAAAAATACGTCGGTGAGCAGGACATGCCCTACGTCACCGAGCGCTGGCTCGGCGGCACGCTCACCAACTTCGCCACCATCCGCCAACGCCTCAAGCGGCTCGAAGAGCTGGAGCACATCGAAGAATCCGGCGAGATCAATAACTACTCCAAGAAGATGGAATCCCAACTCCGCCGGGAGAAGACCAAGATCCAGCGGAACCTCGGCGGCATCCGCAACATGACCAAGCTGCCCGGCGCGATGGTCATCATCGACGTGAACCAGGAGATGAACGCGGTGAAGGAAGCCCGCAAGCTGGGCATCCCCACGGTCTGCCTCATCGATACCGACGGCAACCCGGACTTCGCGGACATCCCCATCCCCGGCAACGACGACGCGATGCGTGCGATCGAGGTCGTGGTGCAGAGCCTTTGTGCCGCCGTGGCCGAGGGCAAGCAGGCCCGCGCGATCAGCGCGGTGGAGAAGAGCGAGCCTGGCGAGCCGCAGCGCAAGCGCAGCCGCCGTTCGCAGTTCCGTGCGGATGAAACCGTGGAGTCGGCCGGGGCCCCCGGCACGTCGCCATCCCCCACGCCCGACTCCCCGACCCCGTCGGGTGGCGGCGTGACCGTGACGCACCAGTCGGACG
>JBGTLW010000400.1:0-4536 GCA_041743835.1 Phycisphaeraceae bacterium
TTGTACGTCGAGACCGCGACCGGCGACGTGCCGCCACGCATCACCGCGATCGCGTCGGGGCTGCGCGTGGTCATGTCCGGGCGGCCGGCGTGGCAGTTCCGCAAGGGCGAGGCGCTGGACGTGCTGCGCAAGCAGTATGCCGTCGCCACGCTGGGGGGATTTGGTTACGCGGACGACGACCCGGTGCTGCCCGCAGCCGGGGGGCTGGTGCATTACCTGCTCGAAACCCAGCGCACCACCGACGGAGGCCGGCTGTCGCACCTGCGCCCGCCCAGGCGCTTCGAGCGCGCAGCCCACATGGTCATCGACCACACCTCGCTGCGCAGCCTCGAAGTCGAGGCCACCCTGCGCAGCGGGGAAACAGCCGGCTCGCTGCTGGCGGTGCTCGGCTCGGGCGCGGGGCGGTGCATCACCGCGATGGGTAAACGCCTGATGCGGCAATGGCTCTGCTACCCGCTCTGCGACCGCGCAGCCATCGAAGCCAGGCAGCGGGTCGTCCGCGCGATGGTGGATGACAGCCGATTCATTGACGAGCTGCGCGATGCGCTGTCGGGTGTGCAGGATGTGCAACGCATCACAGCCCGGCTGGGTGTCGGCCGAGCGACGCCACGCGACCTGGTGGCGCTGGGACGCAGCGCTGGACGCATCAAAGCGCTCGAGCGTGTGTTGGCCGACCGACCGAGCGTGCCCGGCCCGCACCAGCGCATCGCGGCGCTGCACGAAGCACTGACCGCGCTGGCCAAGCGGCTGGAAGAATCCTGTGTGGACGACCCGCCGGGGCACATGCGCGCAGGCGGGCTGATCCGCGACGGTGTGGATGCCGCGCTCGACGAGGCCCGCGCCCTCCAGCAGGACTCTAACACCTGGCTGGCGCGGTATCAGAAGGAGCTGATCGAGACGTGCCAGATCCCGTCGCTGAAGGTGGGATACAACAAGGTGTTCGGGTATTACATCGAGGTCACAGCCGGGCAACGGGACAAGGTGAAGGAGCTGGACACCTCGCCGAACAACCCCTTCGCGGGTTGGAGCCGGAAGCAGACGCTCAAGAGTGCCGAGCGGTTCATCACGCCGCAGCTCAAGGAGTTCGAGGGCAAGGTGCTGTCTGCGGAGGGCAGGGCCATCGCCCGTGAGCAGGCGCTGTTCGACCGCCTTTGCGGAGAGGCGGCCAAACACATGGAAGCCCTGCACGATTTTGCAGAGGCGGTCGCGGAGCTGGATGTGCTGGCGGGGTTCGCGGGTCGCGCGGCGAGGCACGGCTATGTGCAGCCGACGATCGTCGATGGCCCGGTCTTGGATATCGCCGCGGGCAGGCACCCGGTGCTCGATGAACTGCTGGGCGATCGCTTCGTACCCAATGATGTGGTGCTAGGCGACCGCGACGGGGCGGCCAGCGACGCACAAACCCGCGATACGAACCACGAAGCTTCCGCCTCACTCGCGCTCATCACCGGCCCGAACATGGCGGGCAAGAGCACGTACATCCGCCAGACCGCGCTCATCACGCTGCTCGCGCACACCGGCAGCTTCGTCCCCGCGGAGCGTGCGACCATCGGGCTGACCGACCGCATCTTCACGCGCATCGGCGCGGCCGACGAGCTGCACACCGGGCAATCCACCTTCATGGTGGAGATGACCGAGACCGCCAACCTCTGCCATCACGCCACGGCCGCGAGCCTGATTATCCTCGATGAGATCGGGCGGGGCACCAGCACGCTCGATGGGCTAAGCCTTGCGTGGGCCATCGCTGAGCACATCGCCGGCCGGGGCACCCGCTGCCTGTTTGCCACGCACTACCACGAGCTGACCGCCCTGGCCGAGCGCCTGCCCGCGATCACCAACCTGCACGTCACCGTGCGCGAATGGCAGGATGAGATCGTGTTCCTGCATCGGATCGTGCCCGGCGCGACCGACCGCAGCTATGGCATCCACGTCGCCAAGATCGCGGGCCTTCCCCGAGCGGTGATCGACCGGGCCAACAGCCTCCTGGCGGACCTGGCTGTCAGCCACGCCCCCCCCGGAAGTGACGCCGCTGCCACCGGAAGCGGGCCCTCCATCGCTGGGAACAACCCCACAAACCCATCAGGCAGCGCGGTGCGTAGCCAGCCCGAGCCAGGACGGCGCGCGCAACTCCCGCTGTTTACAGAATATGTGGATCACCCCGCGTTGGAGCGATTGAAAAAGCTCGAACTTGAACGCCTGTCCCCGTTAGAAGCGTTTGACCTCCTGCGTGCCCTGCAAGCCGAGGCCAAACAGGGGTCGCAGGCCAAGGGTCAAGCCTCAGACAGCCTCTGAACCGCCAAATTAAGGAAAAATACCCAACGCAATCCAGTGGACTTCTATGCGGGTTAATCCTATACTGAGTACAGATAACTTAACCCCCCCCTCACGGCCCGTTCGGAGTTCCCCCACTCCGACGGGCCGGTTTTTTTCGCCTATCTGCAATCTGCACGTCTGCCCCTTTACCCATCCGCCCTCGCCCACACCGCCCTGATCCCACAAAGAAATGCCCTGACCGGGACCAGCGCCGGAGGGGGCAATATCACGATATTATAGTCCGATAGTCGGCCGCGATCTCGTGGCAGCGTCTTGAGTGATATTCTTCGACCTATTCGTTATGGTCTGCTCTTCTAACCGGGACAACGCGCCATTTATCTACTTCCAGTTCTAAACACCCCACACGGATAAACGCTTGCAACCGATCGACTGGCTCATCATCACCGCGGCGAACAAGGAGCAGGCAGCGGGCTACCGGCATCAACTCGCGTCGCGCGCTGGGGAACTGCGTGGACGAGGCATCGTGAGCACGCGGGTCGTCGCGGACCCCGGCGGGAAGCGCGTCGGGTCGGGCGGGTCCACGCTCTGGGTGCTATACCATGTCGCGCGGGAACTCCGCAAGCAGCGCCCGGCCGCACGATCGTTCACGGAGCTGTTTAACGGACAACGGATCGTGGTCATCCACTCCGGCGGGGATTCGCGGCGGCTGTGCTGCTACACCGCGCAAGGCAAAGTCTTTACCCCGCTGCCCTGCGGCGCCACGCTGATGGACCTCATCATCCACAGGCTGTCGGGCCTCGCGGCCCCGGCGGGTGGGCAGGTGTTGATCGCAGCGGGTGATGTGCTGCTCACGTTTGACCCGGCCCACGTGGACTTTGATCGGCCGGGGATCGTCGGCGTGGCCTACCCCGCGCCGATCGAGCGCGGGTCGCGGCACGGGGTGTACGTGATCGACCCCGAGCGTGGCGATCGCGTGACCAATTTCCTGCAGAAGCCGAGCGAGGCCGAGGCCCGCGCGGCTGGCGCGATCGACTCGGTCGGGCGGGTGCTGGTCGATACGGGGCTGATCTCGCTGGACCCGGCCACGGCCGAGCGCTGGCTGACCATGGGTGGCGTGTCGATGGCACGTCAAGGCAAGCCGCTGCGACTCAAAGCCGGCCTTGTCCACGACCTCGCGGGGCTGGGTGATGAACCGCCCAACCTGGACCTCTACGAGCAGATGCTCATGGCTGTGCCCGCGAGGATGACCCGGCGGCGATACATGGACGCGATGACCGCCTCGAAGACCCGGCAACGACCCGACCCAGCGCACCTACGCCGGCTGCACCTGCTGCACGATGCGCTGCACGGCTGCTTGTTCCACGTCAGCGTGCTGCCCTACTGCGACTTCTTCCACATCGGCTCAAGCCGCGAGCTGCTTGCCAACATCTCGACGCTGGGGCGCACCGCGCAGACGTATGGCTTTGCGAACTTCGACCGCGCGGTGGTACACGGCCGGGCCGCGACCGAGGGCGCGTTCATTTTTAACAGTGTGATCGCTTCGCCGCGCGTGCGGGCCGGCAAGGGCGTGCTGATCGAGGCCTGCCACCTCACCGGCCCTGCGGACCTGCCGGGCGAGAACATCGTGGTGGGCTACCCGGCGGAAGCCAAGGGCACGCTGACGCTGACGCAGGGCGAGGGGCTTGTGTGCCTGCCGATGACCGGCCGGGGCGGGGCGTGGTCGGCCGTGCGCTTCGGGATGGATGATGACTTTAAGACCACACTGGCCGCGGGCGGGACGCTGATCAACCAGCCCATGTCAACGTGGCTCTCGCGGCACGGGCTGACAGCCCGCACGTTGTGGGGCAACCTGCCCGCATCACAACAGACGCTGTGGGAGGCCAGGCTCTGGACGTGCGGCTCACCGAGCGAAGTGCTGTCGCGTACCAAATGGTTCACCCGACCGCGCCACGCGCCCGCAGCGGCACTGGATAACTGGCGGAAGGCAAAGCGATACAGCCTGCGAGACCTCCTCAAGCGGGTCGATCACACCCGGTTGCTTGCGCACCGCGACGCCATCCAGCGGCGGGTCGGGCTGGTCCGGCTCGATGAGTTGTTGCGAAATGATGCGCTTGTGCCCGTGCAGCGCATCACCGCGATGATCGAGAACACGGCTGAGGCCCGGCTGGCGCGCGAAACGGTCGAGGCGATGATCGCGAAGGCGTCGGCCCCGCTGGAGCGCGCGCGGCTGCACCGCCTGAGCGAGGCGATTCTCGAAGCCTG
>JBGTLW010000401.1:0-3041 GCA_041743835.1 Phycisphaeraceae bacterium
GTGCGGCGATGCTGTGCTGGGCGATCGGCGCGGGGATGATGGTGTGCATGGGTGTGATGTTCGTGCTCATCCCCGAGCCGATCGTCGCGCTGCTCGCGCCGGGCGATGCGGTGGCGGAGGTGCGCGCGATGGCCGTGCCGTTGCTGCGTATCGCCGGGCCCATCCAGTTCTTCTTCGGGACCTACGTCGTGCTAAGCCAGTGCCTCCGCGGCGCGGGCGACACGCGCGGACCCATGATGATTACCTACGGCTCCACGTTCCTCGTGCGCTTGCCGGCCGCGTATGTGCTCGGCGTCGTCATGGGATACGGGCTCAACGGCGTATGGTTCGGGCTCTGCGGCGAGCTGGTCGTCCGCGGCAGCCTCTACATCTGGCGCTTCCGCTCCGGTGTGTGGACGCGTGTCCATGTGTGACCCAGCACGTTTTGCGCTTCCCCCCGTTTAGCGCCGGGGGAACGCGCGGGCTTACGCCCGGCGCTAAACAACAATGACGACAGCGCCCCCCTCTCCGCGTTTAGCGCCGGGCGTCCGCCCGCGCGTTCCCCGTGCCGCGTACAACGCACCACGCATCGCACCCCGCGCAGGGCACGCCGCCGCATCACACATACGACACAACCTTCACCCCCATCGGCGCGCGCTCCAGGCTCATCACCAGATAGCGCAGCGCATCGCACGCGTGGTCCGGGCCATCTTTCACCGGCTCGGTGCGGTGGGGGTGGGTGGGGTCGAAGTGGTAGCTGCGCATGGCCGCGATCAGCCGTTCGCATCGCGGGTGGATGCGCAGCGTCCGCCGATCCAGGCGCCGACGGATCGCGTTGATACCCTCAGCAATCCGCGACCTGTCGCAACGCACCAAGTACCCCCGCGCTTCGAGCAGCGCCACATCGCTGCGGCCGGTCTGCCCGTTGCGTGCCTGACCCGCGGGGTCCGCCGCGATCCACCGCGGCCAGGGATAGCCCCGCTCCCGAATACGCGCCTCGATCGCATCCACATGGCTGTCCAACGTCAGCCCCGGACTGACATACTCATCAAATACCTCCAGAAGCCCCATCCCCAGAAGCCCACGGACTGCGTCCGTGGGCTTCCGGGGGTGGGGCAAGTTCCGCGGGGGGGATGAAGGTGGCCCAGAGGAACACGGTGGGGCTGCGCACGCCGAAGTCCATGCCCGCGATGCACAGCGCGGCGGGGTGTTGGGTGTGGGTGAGTCGGTCGGTGACGTGGTGGGCGGGGTCGAAGGCTGGGTACACGGTGTCGCTGCGGCTGGGGCGGTTGCACATCATCTCCGCGTCCCATGTGGCGCGGTCGGTGCGGTGCCATTGGTCGATCAGGTCATCGACGGGGATGAACCCGGCCGCGTGCTTGGCCCGGCCACGGCAGTCGTGCCAGAGCACGCAGGAATCGCAGGGTCGCTCGGCTGGGCAACGCTCGATGACATCGATCGCCGACCAACGGAAGACCGGGCGCGGGTGCGCGTCGGGATGCGCGGGGGAGCGCGCGGTTTGTGTCGTGATGGTTGGTGTAGCGGGCTGGGCGGTTGATGGGATGAGGCCGCTCATCAGGCCGAAGGGCCGGTGCATGGTGGAGAGCGCTTCGATGGTTCCGCGGACGTGGGTTTGGCCACAGTTCCCCGAGCGTGTGACCATCTGTGCGGCCCGCCAGACCGCGGGGTCAAACTCATCGACTTCATCGCAGCGGAGCTTGTGGACGCGTGTGCCCCGGACGCTGCGCTGCGACTGGGCGAGCAGCTCCACCGCGCTGCCGTTGGCCAGCGCGATGCGCGTGCGTGTCGGTGTGGTGGCCAGCACGGTGTCCGCCTCGCTGCGGGTCGGCTGCGGGTCGCCGGGCGCGAGCGAACCCATCGCGGGCAGTTCGAGGAGCGTGAGCATGTGTTCGTGCATTTTTCGGCTCTGCTCCATTGAACCGCCGAGCACGCGGATCTGGATGCCGGGCAGGAAGATCATGTCCAGCAGCGTGGCCACCGCGCCGAGCATGGTCTTGCCCCCGCCACGGTTGGCCCAGACGATGGCGTCGCCGGGGTGGTTGAAGAAGCTGTGCGCGAGGTAATCCAGCGGCGCGCTTGAGCCGGGTATGAGGGGCTGGTCTGGCACATCCAGCCCCAGCAGCGTCTTGACCCACAGCCGGAGCCCGGCCCGGTCGCGCGGGCGCGTCAGCGCGAGGCGTTGCAGGCGGCGTGTCGAGCTTCGCACTCTTTTCATATCACCTCCCCGGCATCGGGGTCGCCGTGCGCGGACGGCGGCTGCTTGTCGCGGGCCTGCTGCTGGGCTGCGATGCGGAGCGGGCCAAGCACATCGCGCTCGATCGCTGCGTCGGCGGGGTGTACGTCATGTGCGGCGTCTGCGGCTGGGGTTGTGGTCAAGGGCAGGCCCGGCACGCGCAGCAGGTCCACCGCGGCCTTGCGCGCTTGCTCGTGGCTGACGGATTCCTCGGCCTTGCCCGCCTGTTGCACCAGTTGCTGCACCGCGATCTGCCGATACCGCGACACCATCCACTGCGCGTGCAGCTCAGCCACGTTGATCCGCCGACGGATCTCCTGCTCGTTCTCCGCAGACAACAGCGCCGCGACAAGCTCCCGCGGCGACATGCCCAGCGCACGCGATGAAGCCAGCACATCAAACCCAAACTCACAAAACACCCCCAGCAGATCCCCATCTTCAACCCAAAGCCCACGGTCTCCGTCCGTGGGTTCCCCCCCGGAACTTTCCCCCGCGCTACCTACACCCCAAAGCCCACGGACTCCGTCCGTGGGTTCTGAACATTCCTCCACGACGTGCATCAAGTTATCTTTGGTGGCGTCCATGCGCTTCCCTCTCTTAGATGGTGTCGATCAGCTTGAGCAACGCGGCCTCGCGGCTGGGGTCCAGCAGGTCCAGCGCACGCTCGACCCGGCGCTTCTGCTCGGGCAGCAGGAAAAAGTGCATGGCCACGGGCATGGCCTCAAGCGCACGCGGCGGCAGGGCGCGGGGCGGCAGGTCGCCAAGCGACAGGTAACGCTTGAGCTTGCCTGCGTCCTCCGGCAGCCGA
>JBGTLW010000402.1:0-20412 GCA_041743835.1 Phycisphaeraceae bacterium
AGCCCCGTCCCCCGCCGCGGTGACGGTGCCGGCCGGGTCGGTGCTCACCATCCGACTGGATTCGACGGTTACGTCCGATGCCGCGCCCGGCACCAAGTTCACCGGCAAACTCGTGGCCGACCTCGTGGCCGGGGAAACGGCCGTGGCCAAAGCGGGCGCGACCGTACACGGCCAGATCGAGCAATCCAAGCAAGCCGGGCGGCTGGCCGGCAAGTCGCAGTTGGCGCTGTCACTGACCGGTGTCGAACTCAATGGCCAGTTGCAGCCGATCCTGACGACTAACTTCGCCGAGACCGGCAAAGGCACGTTCCGCAAGACCGCACGCAACGTGGGCGTGGGCGCCCTCGTCGGTGAGGTGGTGGATGATGACGGCGGCGCCGCCACCGGTGCCGCGATCGGTGCAGGAGTATCGCTGATCAAGAAGGGCGACAAGGTCACCGCCCCCGCGGGCGCGATTCTTGAATTCCGTCTTAGCGAAGCCTTTACGACCCCGGCCAATTGACCTCATTCATCATGAACAAAGGAACGATCATGCAGCGATGTAATGTCGGCCAAAGGTGGATGGTCTTGATGGGGTTGGTCATCCTGTGCGGGTGCGCGTCACAACCCGCGCCCGGCCCAGATGATCGGGCGGTGACCGAACCCGCAAGCCCCGCAGACCCGGCCGTGCAGGCCTACATCCAGACGATGCGCGATGATTTGTCCCGCGGCAAGGTCGGGATCATCAACGGGGTCATGCAACTCAACCGTGATGAGGCCAAGGTCTTTTGGCCCATCTATCAGGAATACGAAGCGGCGTTGTTCGACCTCGGTGATCAGCGTGTCGATGCGATACGCGACTTCGCCAGCGAACAACACAACGGTACCCTGGACGACAACGCGGCCTCCCGGTTGGCGCGGGCCTATTTCGCCTTTGAGCACGAGCGCTTGAAACTGCTTGAAACCACCCACCAACGCATCGCCGAGCAACTCTCGCCGGTCCATGCCGCTCAGTTCACACAGATCGAGCACCGCGTCGGCACGGTGATTGATCTACTCATTGCCGCGGAACTCCCCCTGATCGAAACCCACAACCCGTAAAGCGCGGTGCCCGGCGAGATCTTTGAAGCCCTTGCCCACGCCAACGATGCGCAGCGGGCCTTTAGCGCGGTATGTGTCGAGTGAGCCAGCGAGTTTGCACGTGCCTCTCGGCCGGGTCCGGGATGACCGTAGCATGCACCGCAAATGAACCAGAAAAGCAAATATGAAAACAAATCCATGCATTCACACGGCACCGCTTCCACGGGGCGGAAGGTCAGCCGGCGCAGCATCCCTGACGCAACCCGGTCTCGTGGTCTTCGCGCTCTGCTCGGCCCTGCTCCTGCTTAGCGGGTGCAGTTCCAAGAAGTATTTGATGCCGACGCCCAGCGTTTATACCCAGCCGGAGTGGAACCCGTTCGCCGAGGTTCCCGCCGAGTTGCAGGGCGACACGGTTTCGGTGCTCTACATCACCGATCGGGCGCTCGATAAAGAGGCGACCGAATCCGTGGCGTACGGAGACCGTCGCTCGCGCTCGATGGCGTTCGGGGAGGCCAAGGTCACCTTTGGTGACGACTTGCCGTGGGACCAGATCGTGCAGGCCAGTCGTACCGACAAGCGCAGTGAAAAGATCGAACTGAAACTGGCGTCCACGACGGAGTTGGCACGTTTTGCGCCGACGCCGCCCAAGCTCGTACTCACCGATGCACAACTGGCCGCGTTCGTGAAGGCGGAGGCGGATGCGACCCAACTCGAAGCGGAGAGGCGGTTCCGGGAGGACCTGGCCGCGCGGCTTGCCAAGACGGATCGCAAGGAAGTCTTCATCTACGTTCACGGCTTCGCCAACTCGTTCGAGAACGCCACGCTGACCACGGCAGAAGTGTGGCACTTCCTCGGCCGCGAGGGCGTGCCCATCTGCTACACCTGGCCGGCGGGCGCGGGCGGACTCCTGGGCTACCAGTACACGCTCGAATCCACTCAATTCACCGTCTATCACTTCAAGCAGGCTCTGCGGCTGATCGCGTCTTGCCCCGAGGTCGAGAAGGTACACATCATCGCCCACAGCCGCGGCACCGCCGTGACCACCGACGCCATCCGCGAGCTGCACCTGGAGATCCGCGGCACCGCCAATACGCAAGAGACGCTCAAGCTCGGCACGGTCGTCCTGGCGGCCGCGGACATCGACCTGGATGTCGTCATTGCCCGCAATGCCACCGAACGGATCGGCCAGGCCGTGGAACGCGCCGCGGTTTACATCTCCAACCACGATAAAGCCCTGGGCATATCCGGCTGGCTCTTCGGGGGTGTCAGGCGATTGGGTGACGCTGACACGAAGATGTTCGACGAGGATGAGCTTAATGCGCTGCGCAGCTCGCAACGCCTCCAACTGATCGACGCCCGCATCAAGCAAGCCGGCCTCATCGGCCACAGCTATTTCCACCACAATGCGGCGGTTAGTTCCGACATCGTCCTGCTGCTGCGATACCAGCTACCCCCGGGCGCGGACCACGGCCGCCCGCTGAGCGCGTCGGAATTGGGACTGTGGGTGATCGACGACGATTATCCTGGAGCAACATGGTCTCTGCCCGATCCCGCCAAGGCGGAATAGCATGAACCATTTTTAGGGAACTGCAACGCGAGACGGTGTCGCGGCACCTGTCCGCTGGCGGGGGCGGCACGTAGCAGAATAGCTTTTGCCTACCGATACCCATACCCCTCATCCTCATACGGGTCGCGGTCCCGCCGGGGGTCGGCGTAGGCGCGGTCGATCTGGCGGTAGCGTTTGCGCAGGCCATGCACGCCGGCAAGAACCAGACCCAGGCCGCTGGTGACGGCCAACAGACCGAGGGTGAAGATCAGCACGGCGACGATGGCCGGCAGGGATTGCCAGAGCTGGTTGAGGCTTTGGGTGCCGGGGTAGTGGGTGGAGCTGTGGATCAGGCCGTAGAGGCTCAGGGCCAGGCCGATCAGCAGTGATAGCACGGGTTGGATGAAGTGGAACATGCGATTGTCCTTGTGGTTGGGCCGGGGTGAGCCGGCGTTTTAGTAGTCAGTCGAGCGAATGAATCAGAAGACCGGTCACACTTTGACGGGCTTCACAGCATTTCTTGCCTTGACCTCAGCAGCAACCACGTCCTTGCGGACCTTGGTGTAGTAGTCGGCGTTGTGCTTGGGCGACACCGGCATCACAACCGCGATGCCATGCACGCCAGCCACATCATCGGCGGGGCACACCGCCACAGCCCGGTTGACATAGGGTCCGTTCTCCGGGGGTGTGATCATCAGCGTGAGCTTCGGTGTGCCCAGCGAATCAGCGACCTTGGCGAGCACAGTCACATCAATGCCCAGTGTGACGTGTGGCTTCACGCCCCGGCATTGCAAGACAGGCAGCACCTCACAGACGGACGGGAAAGCCTTGGGCTCAGCGATCCCTTCGACCAGCTTGCCGTTGCTGCTACGCCAGCCGGAAGTATTGCCCCCGATATCCGCTTCGTACACTTCAATGTCGCCGGTTGTCTTCCGTGTTGGCAGCACCTCACCCGGAATCAGAACAGCTTCATCGCAACTTCCGGGGGCGATTACGCACACGGCCTGATGGCCGTCAGTGGCCTGCACAATCACGCGGTCACGCTGCGGGCCGGGCAGCACGCGCAGCGCATCGAGCTGGTAGCGGATGGTGTCCGCCTTACCCAGTGACCGGGCGATCCGCGTGCGGACTGTAAAACGCGTGGCGGTGGGGTTGACTCCACGTCGTCGGATGGATGGACGCGGTACCGCAGGACCGGCGTGGCCCGGTGGCAATCCCGTGGCTCTTGGGGTTCGCCGAAGGCGGCAGGACAGTTTCATAGCTAGCTCCTTGGGTGTGGGAATGCTCCCCGCCTCGATGACAGGGACGCATCGATCAGTTACGATTCTGAAGCTTCAGGCCCGCGAAGGTCGGGGGATCGATAAACAACGACAAGGTCAAGATCACGCCGCCACGGCCACTGCCCTGGTACCACCCGAAGGCCATCCGATTCCGAGACCCGGGCTCGGGGATGCTGGTGGTGCTGATTGTGGCGGGGGCGTGGGCCTACTCGCGATGGGGTACCGAGGAACCAACGCGGCCTGCCGGACTGTATTTCACGCGGGCGCAGTTCTACCCGAGTTGCGACAAAGCGCTGTGCTCGCATTGGGAGGGAACCGTGTTTCAGTTAAGATATCGCGGCGGCACCGCTGCGACTTGAAGCGCTCTGCCGGATTGATCACCGTGTATCGCTCATTAGATA
This sequence comes from Phycisphaeraceae bacterium, assembly GCA_041743835.1. Classification (GTDB taxonomy): domain Bacteria; phylum Planctomycetota; class Phycisphaerae; order Phycisphaerales; family Phycisphaeraceae; genus JBGTLW01. The sequence continues at coordinate 4,287 of JBGTLW010000402.1, forward strand.
CCCCAACCATGACACCAGTTCCCAACTACCTTCAGGCCTATTCCAGTACCTGGCAACACTCGCCGCGGCAGGCCAATCTCGATTGGTTTGCGGATGCCGCGTTCGGCTTGTTTCTTCACTACGGCCTCTATTCGCAACTCGGTCGCCACGAGTGGGTTCAATACCGCGAGCGAATCCCCGTGGCGATGTACGCCAAGCTATTCGATACTTTCGATCCAAAGAAGTTCGATGCGGACTTCATCACCGACCTGGCCCTTGATGCGGGGATGACGTACATCAATATCACCAGTTGCCACCATGAGGGGTTTTGCCTTTGGAACTCCTCGCACGAACTATTCAACAGCTATCAGGCCTCTCGGCGTGACCTGGTGCATGAACTCGCCAATCAGTGCGACAAGAAGGGTCTGGGGTTCTTTACCTACTTCACCTATGTGCTTAATTGGCGCCATCCCTATGCCATGACCAACACCATGCTCGACATGGCGCGGCCGGCTTACGATCCGCCGGACCCGCACTATGTCCTGACCACTCCCGACGAACTTGACCGCTTCTGGGAATGGTCGCACGCCTCCATCAGCGAATTGGCGCAGATCGAGTATCCGTTGGCGGGCATCTGGCTCGATATCATCATGGGTTACTACCGTCGGCCCGAATATGTCCCTGTCGAGCAAACCTACGCCTTGATTCGCAAGCTTCGGCCTGAGGCCCTGATCTCTTTCAAGCAGGGTGCCACAGGCACCGAAGACTTTGCCGCCCCGGAGTTTCACTTCGAGTCGTTGGCGGATCGTTTGCTCAAGGCGGGTGATGCGCGTGGTGCCGAAATCGCCGCCCGGGCTTGGGAGATCAACCGTCATAAGCACAACGAAATCTGCATGACGTTACAGGAAGGAAGTTGGGGCTACTGCAAACACTCGCCACACAAGGATGCCGACACCTTGTGGCAGTCGCTGGCGTATGCGCGGGCCAACAAGTGTAATCTCCTGGCCAACACCGGCCCGCTCCCCGACGGGTCCATCCATCCCGAAGATGTCGCCACTCTGCGCGAAGTGGGTCGCCGCATCCGTCAACACGGCCTGCCCGACCGCTCCGAAGCGCAGCGACCCGATGGCCAGACCAAAGCGGGCTTGGCGTAGAGGTCAGCCGGTAGCGACCATCACGATGCATTTAGCCGTTTGGCGGAGGAATCCATGCGGTCTTGCACAAAGGCAACCGGATCGAAGAGACGGCCAAGCTTCGCCCAAACGGGTAATCAATCAGTGGTGATGCGTGGAGAGCGATGCGGGATCGTATGCTGCCAACGCCACAACGGCTTGGCCTGGTTGCAGTAACGGGGGCAGCACGCCTCTGTCGTTGTGTGGCGTGACGCGCCAGCCGTCTTGTGAAATCAACCTGAATGACGACGGCTCTGATCCGTCGTTCCACACCAGAAGCACCGGGCCCTGTGGATGCGTCATGCGCCCCAGTCGCGCCGTTGTACCTGGCGCCAGACGCACCGGAGGCAACACCTTTGGCGGCAGGAAAGTGGCGACCAGATCGCGAGCAGATGGCTCGGCGAAAATGAAATAGCGCTGGAAAAGGTGAGTACCCAGGCGGATTCCTTTCCCGCGTCCAACCGAGCGGTGTGTCACGGCGGCGTGGCCATCCGGCCACTAGAGCATGGCGTCGCCGCTGACATCAAACCAGACGCGGTTGAACCAGCCCGGCACGACGGGTTGAACGGCCAGTTCCAGTTCGTCGGTCGGTTCGATGTCGCGCACGGATGCCCCGAACAGGCAACTGAGCAAGTGCGTATCCTTGGTGTTCAGTCTCGCCCACGGATCAAGAAGACCGGTCAAGCCATCGGCGATCACCGTGCCTCCCGCCTCCGCAAACGCATGCAGTTGGGCAATCGTCCGGGGTTCGACCGCGAGGGCATCGGGTACGACCACAACGCTTGTGCCTTGGAGCCGAGCGGGATCGGCAAGTCCAGGCTCGTCGATGAAGCCCACATCCAGATTCAGGTCGTCCAGCAGTTTGAACGCCCCGGTGATGGCGTCGATGTCGCGATGCACGTTTCGAGGATTGCCGGGGCTCTCGCCGCGGCCGAACTCTAAGCCGTGGATCATCGATGCCTCGGAGCAGAGAATGCGAACGCTGGGAAGTGGGGCGTGGGCATCAGCGAGCAGATCAGCATAGCGCTGGAAGTAGTTGGCGGTCGCCGTGACTGCTTCGAGTCGAGGGGTAGGCTGATCTTGCTGGTCGGTCAGTGTCCACTCACCCACTTCGCCGCCGTCGATCCGGCCGGAGAAACTCCAGAAGACGACCGCCGCCGCCCCACGGGCACAGCTTTCGTATAGCCACGAACGGATTTGGTGAGGTTTGGGGCATCCCGGGAGCACGCCGCTGAATACTGCCGGGCCGCCCTGCAGTTCGGTGACCCAGAACTGCGATGGATCAGCCGAAGCATCACGACACAGTGCCGCGAAATAGCCGATGGACTGGGTAATGCGATCCGTTGCGAATCGCGTCGAATGCCACACGGGAAGGCAGAACATCCAAGGAAGTCGACCTGGTGACCGAGCCGCCAGACGGATTGGCCGCTGGCGAAGGTGTTGGCCGCGCTGTTGTGCGGATTGACGTGCACGGGGTGAACGGGGTCCCGTTCTCTTACGGTGCGGGCGTAGGTGCCGACAATGCGTGTGAGATGGTCGAGGCGGAATCGCCACCAGTCCATACGCTGAACGGTTGACGCCGCCGGCACCATGGCATCGTGCGAATCGAGGGCGAATTCCACTTGGTCGAATGACTCATACTGACCGTAGTAGCGGGCGTTGAGTGATTCGATCGTTTGGTACTGATCACGGAGGAAGGATCGGAACGCCTCGACGTTGGTCGCGTTGGGCTTTAGATTCAGCCCCGGTTCGTTCCAGAGAATCCACGAGTCTAAGGCAGGATGCTCGCGATACCTCACGACCAGACGGCGCAAGTATTCGCGCCCGGCCTCAGCGAATGCGGGGTCATCCACATCCCCGTGCTGCTGATTGGACATGGTCTTCCGCATCCAGCCTGGTGGACACATGGCAAAGCTGTGGGAGCCACGGCAATCTGCGCTTGGGCGGCAGCGTCAAACGCCGTATCGAGCAGGTCCCATGTCCACCGGCCCTGACGGGGTTCGACCATATTCCAGAAACAGAACAGGCGGACGAGAGTCAGCTTTGCAGCGGCCATCTCTTGCACCAGGCGAACCACACGCTGCGGCTGTTCGCCACGGTTGATGAATAGCTGGCTGCCGATTCTTGGGACGACCATGGGCACTCCATCGAAAGAGCAGTAGCAGGCCCCCTAAATGTGTCACGCTTGCTTGCATGACGTAGCGCGTCGGACTACCGGTGCAGATGCAGGTAACCCATGCGATGCGGTGACAAGTGCGGCATCCCCCAGGCAACCGGTGACCAGTTCATGGCGATCAACCGCCGGGAATCATCCGGCTGCTGCACCCAATCGTATCGCAGCAGATTTGCACGGATCGTACCGGGCCCGAGGGCCGGACGCGCTTCATCCGGCCACATCGCGGCGGCGGGAATAAGCAGGTCCGCTATCCAGCCGTCGTCAGTTAGACGTGTAGCCGACCGCAGGCCGGGGATACTGTAGCCCAGATCGCCGACGATGTGCCGTGAGCCCACCCCACGGGGTCGTGCGAAGCACTTGTCGAGTATCTGGTTGGTGGGTGTGATCTGTACTTCGATCCAACGCTGCGCATCGCCCGCCACATCAATGAATACCTCGCAGACATCGCCCTTGTGGTGTGGCTGGTCGCGGCCGACGAACGGCGCGTAAGGGTCATCATCGCGGCAAGTAAAGCGAACGAACAAGCCGGTGGCATGCCAGAGCAGGCCGATAGTCGTCGGCACAGGGTCGATCCCCTCCGCGGCCGGCCCGACCGACATCGTCAATGCCGTCACAAGGGCCGCGTCCCGCCACGCCGGGTCGCACGTGTTGGCGGTAATCGCCGGTATCCGTCGTGCGTAACGGACGTCCAGGTGTGGCACTGCCACCGATTTTGCCGGCACAAGGTTGCGTTGGTCAAGATCGGGCACCGTTACATCAACGGACCCCCGCACGTCGAGTGCCGGACCACTGGCCACGCGGCCGACGCCGTACTGATGCAAAAAAGTCTTCAACCCACAGCCTCAATTGCCTGCATACGCGAGGCGGCCAAGGATTCAGCCCAACTCTTATCGCCACCGGCACGGTAGAAAGTGTCCTGGGGCGCGATCGATGAGCCGGGTTGAATGCTGATGAGGCGTCCCTGGTGCTCGGCCAGCCATTGCAGGTGTTGAACGATAACCGACTGGAGATCGCTGCGACCGGCCAGATTCTTTGTTTCCCACGGATCAACCTGCATGTCGAACAGTTCCAGGCGATCCTCGGCTCGCACGATCAGCTTGTACTGCTCGCTGCGAATGGCGTACATGCGCCCGCCAAACCGATGCGGCGGATCGTAGCACCAACGCCCTTCGGGGGTTCGGTCCCATCGGTGGCCATCGAAGTTGCGGATGTCGCCGGTCGTGAGATGTTCACCCGGAAGCCCGCTTTCGGTAACGGTGTACGGCCGAAGTTGCGACACATCGCCATCACAGATCGTCGAGGCCAGGGATTGCGACTGGATGCCATCCCAGCCCGGGATACCCAGCAAATCACAGATCGTCAGCGGCAGGTCCGCCAAATTCACCGGCGTAGCGATACGTTGGCCACCCTTCCCGCAACCGGGCATGGCCATCAGGAACGGCACGCGGCAGCATCCGTCGTATCCGCAATTAAACTTCTGAAGCAGCCCCAGCTCGCCGGTCAGATCACCGTGGTCGGAAACGAACAGAATCAGCGTGTTTTCCCACTGACCGTTGGCTCGCAGCCAGTCGAACACACGCAGGAGTTGCATATCCACGTTCTTGCACATGGCCAGGTAGATACGGATGAGCTTGAGGCGCACGCTGTCCGGTACGCCGCCCGCGTTGAAATACCAGTTCATGAACTGGATATACTCCGCCCGGTCGGACAGGTCGGCATCTTCTGAGGGGTATAACTGAATGTCGCTTTCCCGGATCATATCCACCACGTCGCGCGGCGCCTGATAAAACTCGTGCGGATCAGGGTAGCTAAGCCACATGGCGAAAGCCTTGTCTTGCGGCTGATCCTCCCGCTTCCAATCCTGCAGGTAATCGCAGGCCACCCGGCTAAGCTGAGCCGTCAGGCTGTCGTCGCTGTTCCACGGGGCCACGGCACTACCCCAGAGCATGTACAACTCCTGGGTCTGTTGAAGGAACGGCTCGATGCGCGGTTGATCGCGGTGAGTTTCATCGGTCATGTTTGCGCCATGCCCGCCCCGATACAATCGATCGAATACACCGGCGATCGTCTCCGTCATGTCGCCGCGGTTCTGTATGCCATAGGCGTGGTCTTTGCCCACCAACATGGTGCGGTAGCCATGCTCGTGCAGGTGCGGGAACAACGACGGTATCGACCGACCCATCTCCGGAACATTTGCGATGTACCCGGTACTCGACGGATACCGGCCGCTGAGCATTGAAATGCGCGATGGTACGCAAAGCGGATAGGGGCAGTAGGCGGCATCGAACGTCGTACCGGAATCGGCCAATTGCCGCAGCGCAACGGTTTCAACGCTGTTGATGCGGCTGTAGATATCCAGCGAAGTGGCCTTTTGCTGGTCGGTCATCACAAATAACAAGTTCGGGCGAGGCATCGCGGAGACTCCATGTTGCCGATCAATGTCTACTCAAACTTGACGACCGGGAATCGCTGCTCATCCGCGTTGTTCGCAATCCCCGGTGCGATCTGAGCCCATCCTTCGCGCACATCGTGATCGCGATCATTAACCACCAGATTGAAGCGGATGCCCGACCGCAAGTCGGAGGCCGCCAGGCCCAACTGGGCAAGCGGCAGACGAACTTCATACTTCAGTCGATCTTCGGCCACACGCGTGACGGTGGCTTGGGGAATCAGCGTCGCACGGTCCAGGCCTTTCGGTGCCCGGCGTACAAACGTCTGCGCCGCATCGGCATGCTCGGGCTTGCTGACCGTCAACTGCCAACGGCCATCGCGATGCGGCACGGCCAGCGCCACCTGGACGCTATCACCCTGCCAGGCCTGTTCGACCGGCTCAACGGTCTGATGGATGTCGTCACGCACTTCCACCACCACGCGCACCGCGTCATCGGTTCGCTGCAGCCAGACCTTGGCTGACAGATCATCCGGGCCGTGCCATACCAGGTGATTACTGCCCGGATCGAAGCTGTAAAGGTTGATGATCTGATCATGATGATTGCTGTCGAGTGTGAAGTCCGGTTCGCGTTCCAGCGTGCCGGCAGGAATCAGCGAACCAATCACCATCGGAATACGCAGTTCGCCTTCCCAACGACCGGCCAGGCGATAGTGAATCACCCGTTCCCGGATATCGCCAAAGCGCATCCGCGCGTCGCGGTCCATGGCCATCTCGAAATCAGTCTTCTGCTCCTGTCCCGCCTCAAGCATGGCCTCAAATGCCGATTGAGCACCATGGCTATCGTAGAGAATCGCGAAAGCACGCGGATCGCTGTAAGGATTGTTCATTTTGACCTTGACCGTTGCTGAACCGCCCGGATACACGACGATCGGGCCGGGCACTTCCAGCATGGCCGGCTCCACCAAGACGGTATCGTCGGCATGCTCCAGCAACACCAGCGTCGGGCGTGAATCCACCGGCAGCGCGATGCGATGATCGACGACCTCGATGGCATGGGTACGCCCCATCGCGTCGATCGCGGTGGCGATCGTTTCCGGCCGCACCTGCACCGTGCGGACGCCGCGCGTCGCTTCGGTCCCGGCGCTCCACGTGATCAGCAAGCGGTCGCTTGCGCCTTGTTCGGCCGGGCCGAACAGGAAGCCGTAATTCCCATCGCCCAGGTCCAGCCGCCGCTCCAGCTCGCGGTCCCCCAGATAGCGTGTCATCGTGTTGAAAGCGATGAGCCCCGGCTTCGCTTGCCCGGCGGCATCGAGAAGACCCCAGGTCGTACTTGTGCCATTCGAACGAAGGTAGTCTCGGTCCATGAACCATGTGTATCCCATGGCTCCAATCACCCGGGCGTATACCATCTTGCGGATCATCTCTTCCGCCTGATTCCATTCCCCCTGACCCGCCTGAATAGCGGTCTCGGTGAACCAGATCGGCGCTTCCGAGATACCTTGGTCCACGAGGTCTTGGCGAATGTCTGCCATCGGGCCGTCGATCTGACTGATGAATCCTGCCGACGTCCCATGCATGTGTGTGGCCCAGATGTCGTAATAGGGTCGCCCCTCAATGACCACATCGCGCTGCAGATTGACGTGCTTGCGCCCGCCGTGCGGAGCCAGCAATGCAAAACCGGCCGTGGTGACCGTTGCGTCGGGATCAATGCTCTTGATCGTCTGGTGGGTGACTTTCAGCAGGTCGATGTACTGCTGCGTATCACCAAGCCAGAAGTGGACCAGGTCAGGCTCGTTCCAGACTTCCCAATTGCGGATCGTCGGATAGCGTTCGACCATCTGCCGAACGTACTGTTGCCACAGATCGAGGTCCGGCGGGTAAAACCTCCAGTCACGGCGGCGGCGTATATCCTCCGGAACCGCCCAGAACGTGTTGTACGCCAGAATGTGCAGAACTTCGATGCCCGCATCCTGCGTCCCCTTGACGAACCGATCCATGAAGTCGAAGTTCCAATGGCCTTGTTTCGATTCGGCCGCCTCCCACTTCCAGTGCATGCGGCAGTGATCGGCGCCGCTGACGCCGAACGTCGCCATGGCCGCTGGCCACTTCTCGCTTAGCGGGTCTTCATTCCAGCAGATGCCGTAGTTGTAGCCGGCCGGATCGAACTTCCCCACGCCGGGGATGACCGTTGCGGCCAGACGCGTCTGGCCGCGCCGGGTCTGCCCGTTGGATGTCAAGTCGTAGTCCACATACCAATAGCCCTGCGCAAACTGCTCGCGGGAAAGCGGCCAGGTGGCTTGCCCCTTGCCAGGCACCTGGAGTTCACGCTCCAGCGAAAATCTTTGATCGTCGTAGTCGCGGAAGGTGAGTTTCACCGATACCGCCATGCTCTCATCGTTCGGGTTGCTGAACACGACAACCGGCGGGGTTGTGGATTTCGCATCGAGGACATGGATCGGCGTGTCCGCGTTCACCGACAGCGTGAGCCGGTCGAGCGGCGTGAGCACCACTTCGGGCTTCTGTTGTGCTTGCATCTTTTCCGTTTCCGCTGCTTTGAGTCCATCGGGGCGATCCGGCAACGCATCAGGCAACGCCGCGCCGGCCGGCAGGACCCGCATATCGCGCACCTGAACGCGTGCACCGGCCCCAGACTGAATCCGGAACATCAGCCGATACTGCTGCGCGTTGGCCAGCCCCTGCTGTTTGGCGTACGCCCTGACCGATTCAAGCCGAGCCAGGCCGCTCTGCGCGTGCCTGCTGAGCCAGGTCTTGTGGCCGGTGGCGTTCTCGCCTGTCCCCGTGAAATACAGGAGGACCTGGACCTGGCTGCGCTCGAAGTCGCCGAAGTCGATCACCAGTTGATCGTGCGCATCATCGAGGGGGATCATCTTGCCGCCGGGCATCCAGGTGGTTCTTGCGTCGCCCTCGCCGATCTTGTCCAAATACAACCCGGGCTTTGCGGCACCGATCTGCATGAACTCGGTGGTATCGGAAAAGTCCTCGGCCGTCAGGCGGTCGCCGCCCGCCGCCTCACCTTGAACCGGTTGTTCTTCGTCCCGTGCCGGCTTGTGTTGGCCGAAAACAATGTCCGAGATCTGGATCTTGGCACCCTCTCCCGACTGGATACGCATGAACAGGCGGTACCGGTTCGCGTTGGGTGCGCTGGCCGCCTTGGCCAGGTCTGCGACGCTTTCGAGCGTCACGGGGCCAGCGGCGCTGTGACCTTTGAGCCAGTCGGCCGCGCCCCGCGAACCTTCCCCGTGCCCCGCGAACTCCACACGCACCTGGATGCGGGCTTTATCGAACTTGCCGAAATCGATGGTCAGGCGATCGTGCGCCGCGTCGATCGGGACAAACCCCTCTTTGTCCACTCCCCAGCGGACGAACGCATCGCCCTCACCGACTTTGGCGAGCGTCACGCCGTCTTCTTCGGTTTTGACCGCGATCACTTCCGTGGCGTCACGGAACTGGCCGACAGTGATGGCCTTTGTCTGGTCCACCGCCATCAGCAGCAGCAAGAGCACGACGACAGCGGTGTTGCGGAATGAATACTTCATGGATGCATCTCCATCTTGCAAGGTAAAGCCGGGGCGGGTTCGTGATGGTGGGGGGAGGCAGGGGGAGGGAGGAGGGAGGCGACAATCAATCCGGCCAGGGGGCAAAAATATCGCTGAGTGTTTCGGTATTCCACAGGCCGGTGATGCGCTGGCTGCTGCCGTCGAGCATGGTGACGTTGACCACCCCGCCGTGGGCGTAAATCGTATCGATCGGCGCATCGGTGAAGGTGGCGTTGTCATCGCTGACCATCCACGGTTCCCAGCCGCCGGTGCTTATCCAGGGGCCAAAATCGTATTGCCCGGTGCCGCCGAGCGTAGCCCGCGCGTCGCCGATCAGCACGAAGTAGCCCAGGTCCTGGACACGCCGGGGTGGTTCCTTGTTTGGCACCTTGCTGCTGATCGCGTCCCAACCGGTACTACGCAAGCGCCAACCCAGTTCGGCGTTCATGCCGAACTGACACCATCGCCAGTACGTGCCGTTCGACGGGGGCGCGGGCACCTGTGACGTCAGGGGGCAATTCCACACCGTGCCGCTGGTGGCGCTGCTGTCGGCCGGGATGTAGCCTCCGGCTCGCTGCGGCGCGGCGTTTCCCGGCAGAATCGCCAGCACCTGGTGCCAGTGCAGAAAGTTGGGATCGCCGGTGGGCAGACTCCCCCCCGACGTTTCGTAAGGCACGCGACCTTTGTGGTCGTTCATGTAGTAAAACAAACCCATGCCAATCTGCCGCTGGTTAACCTGGCAGACGACCAGGTTCGCCGCCTCGCGGGCCTTGCTCAACGCAGGCAGCAGCAGCGCGATCAGCAGGGCGATGATCGTAATGACCACGAGCAGCTCCACGAGGGTGAAGCCCGTCGCCTTCATGTTGGGGTGATGTCTTTTCATGGCAGAATCGATCGCAACGGCGTTGGCCGCTGCGATCGGAATGTACTTTGCCATCAGGCCTTGCGACGCCGAGGAAGCATCATCAGGCCACCCATCGCCAGCAGCGCCAGCGAGCCCGGCTCGGGGATGGTGGAGACTTCCGCGCTGAGGCGGATGTCGTCCAATGCGAAGCCACTTGTCGTCCCAGTCCCGGACGCATTGACATAAAGCCGGAAGGTCACGGGAGTCGTGATATTCTGAAGCGATGCGACCGAGTTCAAAGCGATTGTAGCGTTTATGAAGTTGTTGTTATTGTCGCTATTGAACGCAGCACCCAGTGATCCCAGGCCACCCGTATAAGCATCGAGACTGCTCCGCAACGTGAGCGTAGTGGTGCCCACCGAGCTACCAGAGCGTCGCCCACTGAATGTCAGACTGGTGTAGTCCAGCTCCTTGAGCGCGGCCGGTGTGACGGTGAACTGAACATAGCTTGCATCATTCGTCAGCCCCGGCCTTAACCCATAGATATACGACTTGCCTTCGGCGATCTTCGCACCAGAAACGGACCACGCGTTCGTGTTCCAAGCGGTCTCCTCGCTTGATGACGAGGGTGGCGGAGAGGCCGTCCCTGTGACGAATGCCCCGGACAACGACGCGGGGCCGGCCGTCGATTGCAGATCGCCATCCGACGACGCCAGCGACGTCGCACCGCTGACGACGTTGAACTGATAGTCGGCCACGAGAATGGGGGCGGCCGAGGCCGTCACGGTTCCAAGACCCAGGCTGATCGACGCTGCCACGATGCTTGCATAGCGATTCATACTTGACCTCCGTTGAACGGCTCCCTTCGGGGAGCGGGATTGATTGAGCTTCAGTTCGCCGACACACGCGCCGGCGACGGTTTCTGTCCGAGTCATCTGAAGACCTCCAGTAAGAAGTTAGGGACAAATAAAGTTCTCATGACACGAAAGACCGCGAATCGGGCGTCAGCCCAAACTCGGTCGATTCTCCTTGAGCACAATCAGCTCCGGCTTGATCGCACGATGCTCCGGCGCCGGGCCCAGTTGCCCGGACGTGCGGGCCTCAAGCAGCGCCATCAACTCGCAACCGATCGCCGCATCCCGCTTGTCCACCGTGGCGTCGAGCAGTTCGGTCACGGATCGGCCCTGCTGATCCAGATGCAGGTGGTCATAGCCCACCAGGCGAATATCCCGGCCCGGCTCGCGTCCCAACCGACGCAGCGCCTCGGCGACGCCGCGGGCGAAAGAATCCGAAGTCAGCATGATCGCGTCGATCGGCTGGGGGGCCCGAAGATGCGGCATCAGGAAGCCGATCAGCATCGCCACTGCCTCTTCGCAGTCCGGGTCCTTTTCGATCAGGTCGGCATAGACCGGTTGAAGGGGCTCAATGCCGGAGGCCTTGAGCACTTGCTCGTGGCCGGTATCGCGATCGCGCAACCACTGCGGAAGCTCGCTGCCCCCGCCCGGCCGGCCCACGCGGAGGATCCGGCGGCAGCCCTGCCGCAGCAGATACCGGGTGAGCTGCGCCGCCCCGTCGCGGTGATCGCTGTAAACCGCATCCACATCGCTGGCCCAGGCCTCTTCCGACCGCACGACCACCGGAATCCCCCCGCGCTGCAGACGGCGCACGAGCTGCTCGCCGAAATCCTCCGGGAACATCGGCGGCAGAATCACCGCGCCGCGGGGCCGCTCGACGATCAGCCGCGCAAGCCGCACATCGTCCAATCGACGCGGGTTGACCGAGACGACATGGAAGTCGTTTTCCTCCGCCGCCCGGATCGCGTGCAGCAGCACCGCCTTGTTCGTGCCCTGCATGACCAGCGGGTGCTCGTGCCACTCCAGTTGCGAAATGACGGCAATGGTGGTCGCCATGAAGCCGGGCTGCTCGCGCTGGCGAACCCGGCGGATACGCTCACTCTGAAACTCGATCAGGCCCTGGCGATTGACTTCTTCCAAAGCGCCCCGGACCGCGTGACGTGAAAGGCCCAGCACCTGGGAAATCTCACGCTCCGATGGCAGCCGCTCGCCCGGTGCCAGTTCCCCGCCGCGAATAATCAACGCCAACTCGCGACCGAGATGTTCAGGTTCGGTGCCGTGCAGCGGCGTCAGCAGGGAACTGTACCGATTCATGCACACCACAGTATCACGCCCGCGGCCGCTGTCAACCAAAATCTGTTTTGGTTGCGTAAAATTTTTACCCCCTCGACCGATCCGTTGGCTGCACGACCGCGCAACCGCTAATCGCACCAATTTCGTGCGATTTTTGCGGTTTGGCACAGCCTGCCGCCACGCCAGGTTCCGCCGCGTGTTGCCGCAGCCCCTGCAGACCATAGCCAATTTTGGCCGAAATGCGCCGTGAGGTTACCACCGGACCGATGGGCTTGTGGCCAAACCCACGCGATGCCGGGACCCCGCGTACTTTCCGAGCCTTAGGACTTTGAGTACACCCTCCTCGCTGAGGGCAACATGCAGTTCGTTGAAAACTCCGCGGCGGTAGTCGAAAGTGCAGCCATCGTCTTCCCACAGTCGGCAGGTGCGAGACGGCGAGCCAAACCGGTGGACCTGCACATCGAAGACGGTCTGATCCGTGATGTGCGGCAGGTCTTGGGCGATCGGCAGGAGCGTGCCATCGGCTGCGAAGATCAACATCTCGTCAAGGCGAACCTCCCGCTCGTGGAACTGGCCACCCGCGTAAACCCGTCCGGTGAAGATGTCATGCCACCGACCTTCGGGCAGGTAGAAGCGTCGCGTCTGCTGGCCGGTGAAGATCGGCACGGCAAGTAGATCAGGCCCGAACATCCACTGGTCATCGAGTTCTCGCACCTGCGGGTCGTTCGGCCAATCCATCACCAGCGCCCGCACCGGCGGCAGCCCTTGGCGAAGGTAGTCGGCGAAGGCGCTGTACAGGTATGGAACCAATCGCATCCGTAATTGCAGCACGCGACGACATATGCCTCGGGTTTGCTCCACACCCGGGGAGCACCCGGACTCATCCGTCCGGCCACGCCGCCGAGCGGGTTGAACATCCGCTTGCGTGTAGTCCATGTCCCAAGGGGTACCATCGATGTACCATGCGTTGATCAGTGCCTGCGGAGACAGAATGACCGTCTGCAAGCGTCGCACCAGTTCTTCGCTTGATCTGGCGTGGCGCACTTCGGGGCACCACAGCAAACCGGAGAAGCCTGACGTACACATACCCCGCACAAAGTCGCGGTGGTCATACAGGTCGCTGTACAGGACGAAAGGCTGAGGGGCGGCGAACGCGTGTGAAGATCGAACCTCGCCATAGGTGCGGCGATCCACGGCTTCAAAGGCGTCGCCGATCGCTCGCTGGTAGGCCAAACCGAACAGACTGTGCATCTGCTCGCCATCGGCGCCAGATGGGAATTGATCGTGTTCCGGGAAGGACCAGGGCCGCTTCACGAAATCGGAACTGTCGCACTCGTCGAGTTTGAATCCGCTGATGCCCTGCTCAGCAAACTGGTGTTGGTGATGATCAGTGAACACCTGCTGCACATCGGGGTCGAGCAGGTCGGGTACTGCCCCATTGAACACCGCCCATTGCCCTACGCGGTCGCCGATCCGTGGCCGCATCGGACTGTCGGGATGAACGAACGCGTGCTCCCAAAGATTGACCTCGAAGCCCTGTTCGGCAAGCTGCCGGATCATCTGGTCCGGCTGCGGAAACCGATGCGAATCCCATGCAAAGGTGCAGGGGTAGGCGTGCGACTGCCATCCGGGTTCCAGCCCCAGTACATCGCAGGGCATCTGGCTGTCGCGCAAACGATGGGCGATCGACAGAACCTGTTCCTGATCCCATTGGGCAAATGCCCGATACCACACCCCCAGCCCACGCAGCGACGGTAGGCATCCGCCGCCGCTGAAAAGGTTGTACCGACAGACCACGTCCCGAAGCGTCGGCCCGGCAATGATGTACACGTCCACGCCCTGACAGTGCGGCACATGGGCTTGGATCGGACTGCCTGCTCCACTGCTTCGGCCATACAAGGCGTCAGTTTCCGTGGCGACGGGTGTTATGCCGTGGTCGCTGGCAGTTATATCGCCGGGCGCGTGATGCGAGCCGACGTAGAACTGCACATATCGGGCCGTATCGAACAACAGGCCCCAACCCCGCGGAGAAATCAGTAAGGGGACGGGCGCATGCGAATCCCCCGTGTCCGCCGGCGGATCACTATTCACCCGCAGCACACGCTTCTTGGCCTTCTGGTTGAGGGATTTCAACTGCAGGCCTAAACCGTAATACGCCTCGTCGGATGCGGGGATCATCACGGTGAACCCTTGGGCCGAACGCCGTGCCAACCATTGTGTCACATCCAACGGGCAAGCCGATACCTCAGCTAGCCCCTTAGGCTCGGCCGGATCGGCGGATCGAAAACGCGACGGAACGATCGCTTCAGGATACCCCAGTCGAACGCACCAGATGCCCGGATAGACCGCCTTCGGCGTGACGGCGAAGCCATCCGCCAGTTGACCACCCTCCGCAATTGTCTCGCTGGACTGAATCGCCATGCTTCGTGCCTCCGTGTGCTTAGGCATTTGCGGGGGATAATGCCAGAACCGTGCATTGTCCGCAATCGCAACCGACCGCTGACAGGATGTGCGTTGTACATTGAATCCTCCCTATGCCACTCAACCAGATCCGCGCCGGCATGACCTTGAGCCGGGCGAAGCGGAACTTGGCGCGGCGGACCAATTCGTCGTAGTGGGTGACCAGCCAGCGGTTGGCCTGGTCGCGGGCGGTGGTGTGGGGGTCGGTGTGGAGGGTGGGCGTGGTGGTCAGGATGACGCAGGCCTCCAACTCGTTGCCATCCGGGTCCTGCCAGTGCTCCCCCAGCCACACCCCAGAGCTCACGCAGTGATACACGACCCAGTGCCACGTCTACGGCATGAGGCGACTTGAGCACACAAACCCCAAGCGGACTTCCGGGCATCGGGACGCGCTTGGCCATGTGGTTGGCGAGCTTGGCCAGTGTCTTGGTGGGAGCGACGCCGACACCCACCGGGATGCCGGTCCACTGGTGTGCCTGTTCACGCAGACGCCGGCCCCAGTGCATCAGCCGGCGTGCGGGTAGATCGCCCAGCGTGAGGAAGCACTCATCGATGCTGTACACCTCAACCAGCACGGCATGGGTGCGGTAGATGTCCACCAGGCGTCGGCTCATGTCGTCGTAGAGCGTGTAGTTCTGGAAAAGACCTTGACGTGATGGCCACGCAGCAGGTGCTCGATCTGGAAGTAGGGCCTGAACATCTCCAAGCCCAACGCTTTGGCATCTTTCGAGGCAGCCACAACCACGCCGTCGTTGTTGGACAGCACCACGACAGGCCGGCTGGCAGCGTCTGGGTCAAAGACCTGCTCAACCGAGGCGTAGAAGCTATTGGCATCGACCAGTGCGTACATGGCTACAGCCTCGTGATCACGCCAGTGACAGTGCCCCAGACTTGCAGTTCACCGCCGCCATCCAGGAACGCTGGCATCCGGCAGACCTGACGCTCACCGTGCCAATCCGCGATGACAAAGCGTCCAGCAGCGGGCTTCATGCTGCGATCCACCACCAGGATGGAGCCGTCAAGGATGCCATCAGCGCGATGGCTATCACCGCGGACCCTGTAGAAGAACGTCGCAGCAGGGTGACGGATGAGCAGCTGGTTGAGGTCCAGTGGCTCATCTTCATAGCCTTGGGCTGGCGATGGGAAGCCGGCCGCGATAGGGCCAAACCGACGCAGCATCAGCATGGGGATAAGGGGATCACGCACAGCCAGCAGTATACCAGCCAAAACCCAAACAGAAATGATGGATCCGGCCGGGCGGCAGGGTGAAGACATTTACCCCCGATCTCCACCGGTGAGTGTTTGGATGAGGTAGGTGTCTTCGAGGCCGCAGCGGAGGCGTCGGGTTTTGAGGCTGGTGCGTTTGGCTTTGAGCTTGGTGCTGGCCTTGGGGGTCGAG
>JBGTLW010000403.1:0-7672 GCA_041743835.1 Phycisphaeraceae bacterium
GACGGCGTCGAGCTTCTGGTCTTCGACAAGAATGCGCCGAAGCTCCTTGTGGGCCTTGCTCGAGCCGAACAGAACCCCGTCGGGAACGATCACTGCTGCGCGCCCGCCCGGCTTGAGCAGCCGCAGGAACAGCGCGAGGAATAGCAGCTCGGTCTTCTTGGTTTTCACAGCCTGCAGCAGGTCCTTGGCGGTGGTCTCGTAATCGAGGCTGCCCGCGAAGGGCGGGTTGGCCAGGACGAGGGTGAAACTTTCCTCATCCAGTTGGTCGGCGTGGGCGAGCGAGTCTTTGTAGCGGATGTCGGGGTTTTCGACGCCGTGGAGCAGCATGTTCATGGAGCCGATGCGGAGCATGGTGGGGTCGAAATCGTAGCCGTGGAACGTGCCGGCGTTGAAGCGTCGGCGGGCCTTGGCGTCTTTGTAGATGGTGTCGCTGTGGTGGTCGTGGAGGTGTTCGGCTGCGGCGATGAGAAAACCCGCGGTGCCGCAGGCGGGGTCGCAGATGATGTCCTTGGGGGTGGGGGCGGTCATTTCGACCATGAGTTTGATGATGTGTCGCGGGGTGCGGAACTGGCCGTTCTGCCCCGCGGAGGCGATCTTGCCGAGCATGTACTCGTAGAGGTCGCCTTTGGTGTCGCGGTCGTGCATCTCGATGCTGTCGAGCTGATCGACGACGTTGGCCAGGACGCGCGGGGTGGGCATCATGAAGATGGCATCGCGCATGTGGTGGGTGTAGGTGCTGGCTGCGGAGGCCTCGGCTTCGCCGCTGTGCTTCTGGCCCAGCGTCTTGATGAAGGGGAAGACCTGGTCCTTGACGGTGGCGAACATCTGCTCGGGTGCGGTCTGTTTGAAGCGTGACCAGCGGAGGTGCTCTTGCTTGGGGCCGAAGACGGGGTCGCCGATGGGCTGGCCGGTGCGGTTGGCTTTGTTTTCTTTGAGCGTGTGTAGCTCGTCGAGCCGCTTGATGAAGAGGAGGTAGGTGAGTTGCTCGATGACCGAGAGTGGGTTGGCGATGCCGCCGGCCCACATGGTGTCCCAGATGCGGTCAACTTTCGATTTGATGTCGCCGGTGATCATGCGGGTTGGTTTTCCGGGTGGTCGTGCGTGCGTGCGGGCAGGGCGGGCGGTCGCGGGGTTGCTGGGGGCTTGTGTCCGTGGTCCGGTGTGCGGCTTGTCTGCTGGCGTGGGCGGGGGAGTGGGGGGGCCGTCGCTGGCGAGTAGGACCGCGTCACGATCTTACCTCAAGAGCAACCCGGGGCCGACCTCACCCGGCCCGGGGCTGGATGGGAAGTGCTCAGGCGGTATCGACGCCAGCGGTGTGGCTGCCGCGGCAGCATCCCAGGCGTGCCCATGGTGGTAGGTTCTGGGTTTACGGATGCGGAACATAAGCGCCATTTGCGGACCCTGCTGCGCGCGTTGGCGATGCACGGGGGCATGGGCTTTGGCCGCGCGGGCATGCCACACCTCAACGAGATTGATTTGAGCGGCTAATACGCAGACTGCCAGTATGTCGAATATGTGGGGAGCGGAGTTGTAAAACGGATCGACGTCGCTCACGCGACAACCCAACCTGGAGGAAGACATGCATACCGGCAAAATCAAACCGACACGTCTGGAACGATACCGCAAGGTTATGCAGCGGTACTCTAAAATGTCCGATTTTGGCGTGGCTGTTTGTAGAGCAGACGATCCCAAACCGCGTCCCACGCATGTGAACACACGCTCCCACCCCTGCCCTCGCATCGCTTTGCACACGGAGACGCGCGAGCCGCTAAAGGGCGTGCCGATGACGTTGACGCCCAAGATGGAGCTGGCCCATTTGCAGGGCGTGGCTGACCGGGCTCTTTTCCACGTTGGCCGGTCGGACCGCAAAATTGCATTGTTGGCGATCGACATCGACTGCTCCCAGCCGGGCGAGTGGCAGATGGCGGCTGACTACGGCCTGACGGTACTTAGGAGCTTCTTCCCAAACATTGAAACATTTGCCGAACCCGGCCGCAGCTACCCCCGTAAGGCGGGGGCATACATTTGGTTCAAGATCAACTGGGGCCAAGCCTTGCCACAAGAGCGCCGCAAGCTGGAAAACCTCTTTAATCGTCAGTTGCGAGCGATGGCCGCGACCATCCCGGCCCCCACGGGCGTGAAGTTTGATGGACTTAAAGGCACTGTTACGTATCGTGAACCCAACCCGCATTATGATTCACGCTATGCAGCGTCCGAATCACCCGACGGCTGCTGGGTGTGCGAGATTACTCCTGACACCTGGCTGCCCCGGTACCAAGCGATTAAGGCGTTCCGCGCGATGGACATCCCCGAAGAACACCTGAACCAATGGTTGGGAGAACTGGCGACCAGATGGGAGAACTTGACTCGACTGGAATCTTATGAACGATACAAACTGTTTTATAAGATCAATGGTGCAGCGTTTGCATATCAACGCCGGTTGGAGCGTATCAGGCGACACTTTGGCACGCTCGTCACCCGGCCGTGTTTCGGGGCGCTAAGCGGGCAACGGCCAAACAATGTCGATTCATTCATCGAGTGGGCCGGGTCGAAGGATGGGGTTGTCACACTGGCAAAGCTTGTCCGGGCGCTGCCTGGCAACATCCGCCAGCGCTTGCGGCTGCGTGCTTCTCAAGATAATGCACAGTGCACGGCAACTTCAACCCAACCTCCAGATGGGTCAATGGCTTTACATATACAGAGTGCATCAGGGCCCCGTGGCAATGACCGGCTGAGCCCCGACATCGCCGCAGACCCCACTGAGGATGCCAACCGCCGGCTCTGGGCCTACGCTGGCATGCAGCTGAGAAAGATTGGCCGGGCCGATGACTTGGCCCAAGAATTAGCTGTCCAGCGCACGCTTGCGTGGTACGAGGGTCCAGACGGCCCCGCCACAGGGCATTCCGCCCAGGAGCATGCCGAGCGGGAAGATCGCATACGGCGAGTCGTCGTTAAGCTGGCGGCGAGCTTTGATCCCTCACAGCTCTCGCGATATTGCTCTGCACTGCGTGTTACGAACGAGCGGGTCATGGAAGTGGCAGAAGGTATGCGACGGTTCATTACTGACGCCATGATCCGGGCAATCACCGACAATCCGCGTGTGACTCGGCGGTCTATCGCCGCGGTGTACTTGGCCATGGTCCACAACATCAACACCGGTAATCTTGGTGAGGTGCCGTCAAAATCGATTTATGAGTTGCTGCGTGCCGCTGGGATTACTCAAACCAACTCGACCATCGCCCGGTGCAAGACCATTTTAATAGCCGCCGGCCTGTTGATGAGGGTGCGTGGCCACTTCCACGAAAAGGGGCAGCGTGGCAGGTGCGAGGTTTGGGCCGTGCGCGTTGATATTTGGGTGCCCGAAGGCATATGTCCCTACCTGAACCCTGAGGCCTGTTGGCCCCGCCCTGATGTGGCATTGCTTACCGCCACAAGGGAGACCGGTGTGGCGGCATAGCCCCCGCCCCCTCTCTCCCCCCTTGGGTAACTATTATTGAGATACATGCCACTGAATGCACCGGCGTTAGCATGCTGCTGGCGTGCGGTTGCAAGCCTGGGTTGGTCCACGTTGCCCTGCTCGGTGGTCGGCCGCGGGGCCCTGTTGTAGCGGTAGGCCCGGGGTTGATAAGGGATCAGCGTCTTGAAGACCGGCACCATGCCCGTGACCACCAGCTCCCTAAAGAATTGGTCTCTGAAGACGTGGCCCATGGCGTGTGTCAGCCAAATCTCCACCACGTCGCGGAACGCCTCATCTTCACACTCGATGGTGAGGTTGGTGTTCATCAACTCGGCGAGGAAGCCTGCACACCGGTAGTTGAGCGGGTCCTTCTTCCAGTACAACCGGGACTTCCGCATGTCCTGCTTGCCGTCGTTGTTGTGGATGCCAGCCTTCTCCATCTGGTCGGTGTACTCTCTGAGGTAGTCACTTCCTACGCTGCCCGCGGGGCCGTAGTCCACCACACTACCGGTGGCCAGAGATGGCATGAAGGCGGTGATCTTTCCGTGGTGGTCCTGCTCAAACCGCACCTGCTTGAGGGCGGAGGGCATCGCGTCGGCCTGGGCGGGCACTATCTGCCCGTTATTCATGTTGAAGGTGTAGCGACCGGCGTAGTCCGCGGGATCGCCTGCTGCCTTGGCGGCGGCCACCTCGATGCCCATGTCACCCCGCTCGACAGGGAGAACGGCGGGTGCGAAGGATTCTTGATGCGGGTTGTCTGAATGGGTTGCCATATCTGCTCCTTATGCCCAGAACCCCGAGATCAGGGACGTGGGGCGGCTGAGGCTTCCGAGGATGGTGCGGGTTGCGTGATAGGCACACAGGACCGCCGAGTACCGGTCCTTCCGCATGCCCTTGGTGGGTGTGTCCCACCTGGTCCTGTTGGACAGCTCGGTGGTGATGATGGTGCTCATCTCGCTGATGGTCTTCTCGATCTCGTCGTTGAGGTCTTCGATGAGGGGGTGGAATATCTCACCGGCCACGGGGGTAAGCGGGGGTGATTCCGATTGGGGAAGCCCAGCGAAAATTTGCCGTTTCTAGCGCCAATAAAATTCTTTAACCACCACCAACATTCTTCATATTCTCTGCCTCGCGGTGCCGTTAACTCGCCTGTGGAGGTGCGAGTTGCAAGCAGCCCAAGCAAGCCAGACCAGTTCAGCGTGGCAGTCCCGTTACGCCCAGCGGCACCGCCTGACCCGCGTGACCGACTTCCCAGCGGGGATTGATCCGCCCCGGAAAGTTCGGATCTACCGTCGGCAGGCGCACTATCTGCTCCAGTGGTGGGTTCCAGCGCAAAGGCGGACGCTCAATGAACGCGTGGAAGGTGACCTGTTGACCGCGATCCTGCGCGCTAGGCAGATCGATGGCGACTTGTTGGCCCCGCCCCCAGCCGCAGACGACGCTCACACTAGCCACCAAGAACTCGTCGATCGCTTTCTGGGCGATGTCGCGCAACGGGTCGAGGCAGACGAACTGGCTCCCCGGACGCTGGCACGCTACCGATCGGCGCTGGGGCACTACTTGGCCTTCGTCGATGACGCGGTCAGCCCTGCCACCAAACCACAGCCAGCCGGGGTGGATCGGCCGTTCGCCCTCGGCTTCGCCGCGTTCCTCCGCCACCGGCGGGTGACCCCCAACGGCCACCCGCACGCCAAGCCGCGGCCGCTGGGCGACACGGATTACGTGATTGATGTTGTGCGGGCGATGTACGAATGGGCCATCCACCCGCACCGCGGCGGGCTTCTGCTGGCGGGCATTCTGAATCCCTTCCTGCGCGCGAGCCTCAAGCGTCGCCGACCGGTCCGTGATTTGCTAGGTGAGCCAGACATCACTCTGGAAATGGCCACCGACTTCGTCCAGGCGTGCGACCTGCCGACGCTGCGGTTGGTGGCGCCACTGATTTTCTATGGGTTACGTCCCGCAGAAACCATCTACCTCTTCCGCGAGCACATTGACGCCCGGTGGGTGACGGTGCCCTGCATTCCAGATTTCAACTATGTGACCAAAGGCCTGCGCGACAAAAAGCTGCCTCGGCTCGAGGTCTTGGCACGCCTGTGGGACGTGCAACCCGACAGCCACGGTCTGCTTCTCCTGCGGCCCGAGGTGGTCGAAGGTCGCGTGGAGCCGCCGCTCCTGGGCCACGGCCTCGCGTCGTTGATTGTGACTTACCGGCGACGAAGCGCACAACTCAAGTCGCCTTGTCGTAACCAACTAGATATGTGTCGAGATGACATCATCGCCGATGCCGGAGGACTGACCTACGGGCACGTTGATCGTGGCTTCCGCCGCGTGGCTCGGCAACTCGCTTGGCCCGCAACGGCCACACTCAAAGATTTTCGACACCTCTTCAACACCACACTGGCCAACGCTGGCATGCCCGAGCATGAACGCCAGTACCTTATGGGCCACGCACCGTCGCGGCAAGCTATCACTGCGTACACGCACCTAACGCAGTTGCATGACCGCTACACCGCGATCGCATCGGAGGCGTTTGGTCCGCTTATCGCGACTATTGAACACCGGCTCGAACCGTTCTGTGTGCGGGTGGCTTGAGCGGCATAGCGGGACAGGCGATCTTCGATCGCGTGGACGGCCGGATGATCTTGGAGCGCTTCCATCAGTTGTCGGCGGAGCGTCTCGGGCCGCGTGTGCGTGTACACACTCGTCATGCCCAGCCCACCACTCGCGCTTGGCAGCCCCGCAGCGGAATGGCCCATGAGTTGGTTGCGAATTAAAGGATCGGTGTTGGCATCCTGCAGTGTGGTCGCAAACAAGTGGCGCAGTGTCTTGGGCGTGGTCACCTCAGGCATCCCGATCTGCGCGGTGAGCTTCATAAAGGCCTCGCGGAGCTTGTCCGGCCGAACGGCCCCAGCGTCTCGCCATACATTTTTTGCATGCCGCTGCCTGAGCAAGCGCGGGGGCTGGTCCACCGCCTGCACGGCTGCCTCCACCCTCAGGTTCAGTTCCGCCACAAGGGCTGCTCGCGTTCGCCCGGTCAATGGCAGCCCGCTGCAGACCACGCCCCGGCGCGTAAACAGCGGACCTGAGCGGCGGATGCCTACGTGCTTACGCAGCAGGAGAATCAACTGCGGGTGCAGCGGGATTGAACGCTCGTTGCGGGTCTTGACTTGCCAGTCCAACTCAGGCTTGTTGCGGATGTGGAGCCAGCCCCCTGTCAGGTCCAAGTCGTCGGGCACAAGCAGGTGCGTTAACTCGCCAGGTCGCACGCCGGTCAGCATCAGTGTGGCGATGATGGGGAACGCCCATTCATCGCACGCCATCAAGAGTTCGCACTGCTTTTCCGTGGGTAGATCGACGAAGGGCTTAGCGTCCTCGACGGGGATGCGGTCGATGTCGATGAGAGTGAAGGGATTGTTGGCATAGGGTGGGAGATGCCGCCGCTTGAGCGCAAAGTTGAACATGGTGCGGCAGACCTCAAGCACGAATTTGAGTCCTTTGTCCCGAAGACGCCGCCGACTCGCGTTTGCGTGACCATTGGGCGACACCTCTAGGCTGCGGAGGTAGTGGACGAACCGTTCGGCCTGAACTGCGGTGAAGGGTGCCACCTTCTGGGGCACACCGCCAGCCTCGATGAATGTGATCAAGTGCCGGGTAGCTGTGCGGTATCGGCTGATCGTCGCGACCGACGAGCGAAGGACGTTCTCGTGATGTTCCAACCAACCCGAACGCAACTGCGCGATGGTGATTGGTTCGAAGCTGGTGCTCGCCGCGATGCCGTAGGCCAATTGCGTGTTAACCTCCGCCGCGAGCCGCCGAACCGCATCGCGATCGGTCCCGGCCCGCACCTGCCGCCGTCGGCCGTGTTCCTGGTACCGCAGGTACCACACCCGGCCGCGCAAATAGCACGACACATCACCGACCCGGAAAAGAGTTTTACTCGACATCGTCCGTTCCCGTGGAGAATCCCGCCGCTGCAAGCTGCTACAAACCTGCTACAAATCGGCGGTTCCGGGAACATCCCAGCGGATCGGAACGCAGCATTGACAAGCACTTACGTCAACGTCTGCGTCGGGGAAGCGGAGAGGGAGGGATTCGAACCCTCGTTACGCTTTCACGTAAACACGAATTCCAGTCGTGCGCCTTCGGCCACTCAGCCACCTCTCCGGTGGGAAGCGAGGATTGGGTATCCTAGACGATTCTGCACACCTGTAAAGG
>JBGTLW010000404.1:0-7148 GCA_041743835.1 Phycisphaeraceae bacterium
ACCCCGACCGTCCCGCGCGGCCGCTGGCGTCCATCTCCGGCCCCACCGTCGCGCACGAGCTCGCGCGCTGCCTGCCAGCCACCGTCACCGCCGCGTCCGATGACGACGCATTCGCGCATCTACTCCAGGAAACATTCACCACGCACTGGTTCCGCGTGTACACCAGCCACGACCTCTTGGGTGTCGAGTTGGCGGGCGCGTTGAAGAACGTCATCGCCCTGGCAGCGGGCATCCTCGACGGCCTGCAGGCGGGCAACAACGCCAAGTCCGCCCTGCTCGCGCGTGGCCTGGCCGAGATCACCCGCCTCGGAACCGCGATGGGCGCAAACGCGGAAACCTTCTTCGGGCTCACAGGCGTAGGCGACCTCGCCACCACCTGCTTCAGCCCCACAGGCCGAAACCGCACCGCGGGCGAGATGCTCGGACGGGGCAAGAAACTCCAGGAGGTGCTGGAAGAAATCCCCGGCGTGGTCGAGGGCGTACCCACCACACGCTCGGTCGTCGCGCTGGCGGAAAAATACAAAGTCGAGATGCCCATCACCCAGACCGTCAACCAGGTGCTCTTTGCCAACCTCGACCCGCTCGACGGCATCAGCCAACTCATGTCACGCGCCAGCAAGCCCGAACGCATCGGGTGACCGAACGCTGTCAGTTTTGACGCCCGAGCATGGCGTGTTGACAGAGCCGCCGCGTCCCCGCGGCGGTCCGCCTCGGGCACGAGGCGGCTCGGATGGACAGTGCGCCAAATCTTGCCTTGTGATTCATATCACGCCCCGCCCGTTGCTCCTATCATCCGGCGATGCTGTTCTGTGACCTGCACACACACTCCACCGCGTCGGATGGCACGGATCGCCCCGAGCACCTGCCGCTGCTTGCCCGCGATGCCGGGCTTAGCGCGTTCGCGCTGACCGATCACGACACCACCGCGGGCCTCCCCGCCGCCGCAGCCGCGGCTGTGAAAGTGGGCATTGATTTTGTGCCGGGCATCGAGCTTTCAGCCGACCCCGACCTGCTGCGCACCGGCTCGTCCCGTGGCACGCTGCACATCCTGGGCTACTTCATCCGCCACGACGACCCGAGCCTCGCGGCCATCCAGCATCAGCTCCGCGAGGCCCGCGCCCAACGCAACCCGCAGATGATCGCCCGGCTCAACGAACTCGGCGTCAAGATCACCTACGAGCAGGTGCTCGAAGAAGCCGCGAAAGGCCGACCCGCAAGCCAGCGCAGCGCGCCGCAGTCGAGCCATGACGCGGCGGATCGTCCCGGCGTCGCGGGTCTGTCGGCGGGTGGTTCCGGGGGTGGTTCCGGGGGTGGTTCCGGGGGTGGTTCCGGGGGGGTCGTGGGTCGGCCGCACATCGCGCAGGTGATGGTGAGCAAGGGGTACGTCAAGACAATCCACGAGGCTTTCACGCGGTATCTCGGCGTGAACGGCGCGGCGTACATCCGCAAGGACCGGCTAAGTGCCGCCGACGCGATCCAGGCCATCCACCGCGCCGGCGGGTTGGCGTGCTTCGCTCACCCCGTGCAGTTGGGATTGCCGGAGCCCGACGCGTATGCCCTGGCCGTGCGCCTGCTCAAGGACCTGGGGCTGGACGCGATCGAGACGCGACACCCCGACTTAAACCCAGCCGACACCAAGCGCTTTGTCGCGCTCGCGCAGCGTTACGGCCTGCTCGTCTCCGGCGGAAGCGACTACCACGGCTCGCGCAAATCCACCACGCTGGGCAGCCAGCAAATCGAACGCGAGGTGTATGAAACCCTCCGCGAAGCGGCGGCCGCAAGGTGAAACAACCCGAGACGATACGGTCAGGCGCGTCGCGGGCGGATCAACGCGAGGTGTTCGAGATTCTTCCCCTTGCCGCCGCGGACGCTGGATTGCACCAGGCCGAGCACCTCAACACCAAGGCCCGGCAGCACATGGTCGGCCACGCGCAACGACTCGGCGTCGGCCTCGTCTTCGGTCATGCGGTGTGTGCCCGATTCGTAGTGCGGCTTGATGAGGGTGATGATCCCGGGCAGCACGCCGTCGTCCGGCCGACGCGGGCGGAGCCAACGCAGGGCTGCGGGCACCGCTTTCTCCTGCCGCGTCCACCCCAGGTCCACCGCCACCAGGTCACAGCCGCCGCGCTCAACCGCGTCGGGGTGCGGGTCGGCGTGGACGGCATAGGTGCGCTCCATGACCGTAACGCGGGGGTCTTGCCGTAGCCGCCACGCGAGCTCGCCATAGGCTGTGTCCACCGCAAACACCCGCGCTGCGCCACGCTGGAGCAGGCAGTCTGTGAAGCCCCCGGTGGAGCAGCCAAGGTCGGCGCAGACCCTGCCCGTGACATCGAGGGCAAACGCATCGAGCGCCGCTTCGAGCTTGAGTCCGCCGCGCGAGACGTAGGGGCAATCGGGGTCGGGCATCGGGGTCGTGCTGATGATACGTCGGGCCCGACGCGACGGGGCGCTGTGTCCGCCATTACCGTAAGCCCCGCCTACGGCAGCACGATGATGCCTTTGGGTGTTTGGCCGGTTTCAAAGAAATACCACACGCCGACGATGGCCCACAGCAGACCCGCCGACAGTTCGCCCGCGATGATGCCAACCATCACGGGCTTGAGCCGTTGATAGCCCCCGATCCCCGCCACGCTGATGGCTGCGGATTTAATCGCCCAGCCCAGGAAGAACGAGAACCCGAACAGCCTGATCGCCCATGTGCCCCAGACCAGGAAGATCACCGGGTGCAGGGGCCAGTTTGGGATGCGCATGCGTGCCAACGCACAGCCAATGACCAGCACCATCCCCAGGATGAGCCAGGGCACCGTGCCGTGCGTCGGGCGGACAACCCCCAGCCGACTTAACCCGCTCACCGCGATGGATTCTTGCAGCGTGCCACGGTCGCGGGCCTCGACCAGCAGCGGCAGGCCATCGCGGAACATCGAGGTCGGGGCGCGCTCGCGCGCGTAAGCGTCCGGCCCTAGCACGGTGTGTTGCGATTGCAGGCTGATCGTGACAAAACCCGCGAGCACGATCGACGCCAGCAGCACTGCAGCGAGCAGCGCCGCCACCTTGCCGATCACCTGCCTGCGTTCGGCTTGCTGGGCCATCTCCAGGCCCGTGGCGATGAAAGGCATGACCGCCTCGCGCGGGTCGCCCAGCATGAGAAAGCCCGCGAACGCCAGCACCGCGAAGCCCGTGGGCCCGATCGCCTCATACCCCAGCAGGCCGACAAGCACGGCCGCGGGCATGAAAGGCCCCGACATCAAAAATGCACCCGTCTCGCACACCACCCGGCTAAACACCACCAGCACCATCAGACACACCGCGACAAGCGCGACAGCCAGGAGCCAGTCCAGCCCGCTAAGGGTCAGCAGTGCAACCAGCCCCACCACCGCCACCGGGAGCAGCCGTGCGCACCAGATCGCTGAGACCGGCGGCGCGGCGTCATTGCGTGGGCTCCCCGGTATCAGGGCCGCACGCGTCACGTCCATGTAGTACCGTCGGCCGATGTACAGGATGACGCCCATCATCGCGAGGTACGAGCCAAGCCGAAGCGCGTTGGTGTGGTTCGGCGAGAACTTTTCGTAGGGCATCATGACGCCCCACGGCAGAAGCAGCGCCCCGAACACCAGCCACAGCACCACCGATATCCCGAGGCTGAAAGACACCGCACGCGGCAGGAAGTAGGCAAAGCCCACCACCGTGAAGTAGAGCTGCGGATGAAACACCGCTTCATGCTGCGCTATTTTCGAGACGCCCGGGAACAGCTTGAGCATCGGTGTGAAATTGAATTTCAGCGGGATGTCGGGGAAAGCGGGGAACCAAACGTGTAACCCATTGACCAGATGGATCCCAAAGACCAGCCCCATCGCGATCCAGAACATTGGCGAAGTCGCCACGGTGGGGAGCAGCCGGTGCTCCTCGCGCGCGGTCACCTCGCGCAGGAATCGGGGGATCGGGTAGGCCAGCAACTCCCGGCGGGACCACTGGGGGTGGACGATGACCGCGATGAGCAGGGAACACAGCCCCAGCCCAAACGCGATCGCTGTCCAGAGGCTGAGGCTCGGCAGCAGGCCACGCCACGGCACCAGGCGCGGGTCGGGAAACCCGGTCTTGTCCTGCACACCCAGCACCAGCGCTTCGACCGCCGGGTCGGAGGGGTCGCCTTGGCCAGCGAACAACGGCCCGCCACGCGGGCGCGGCAGCACAAGGTCGGGCATGGCTGTATCAAGCAGCGCACGATTGACGACCAGAATCTCGTGATGGGTGAGCGCTCGGCTGTCACGCTCCACCAGCAGGTTCGCCGCCTCACCCGGGAGTGCGTCCCGCTCGGGCATGACCCCCGGCCCCAAGCCACCCAGTTCCTCGGCCAACGCCGGCGACGCTAACGCCACATTCACCGCAGTCACGAGGCCGGGCACGGCGGTCGGGGGCAGTGTGTCCAGGGCCGCAGCCTCGGCAATCGCGGCCCGCCCCGCATCATGGGTGTGCAGCCAGAGTTGCCGGGCGAATGCCGCCTTCGCATCATCGGGCTGGTCTGGCGTGGTCGCGCGATCGGCTATCTGTTTGCTCAGCGCGTGCCAGTCCCACACCTGCCCCGGCGCCACCTCGGGCGAGCCGTCGGGCACATAGGACATCATCCCCTGAGCCCGCCACGCCGGGTTGAGGGCGTAGTACCGCGCGGGCGTGGTGACGAAGGCCCCGGTGTATCGCCAGAAGTTCGACCCCGGCCAGGGGCAGGCCGCGAGCCCGATCGCCGCGATGATGAGCAACTCGCCCGCGCGCAAGGGCTTGAGCCTGACAAGCCCAAGCAGCGGGTTGAGCCCCAGCGCCATCAGCAGCAATAGGCCGAACAAGCTGATCGGCAGAAAGCTGCCGACGAACTGGGTCTGGCGGATGACCCCATCGTTAAAGAATGTGAACGAGGCGATGAAGCCCGCCAGCAGGATACCAATGATGATCGCGCGAAACGTCATGATGAAAGCAGAAGGGCAGCGGGTCTTCCACGCATCATGGCGAACTCATGCTGGTCATCTGCGTGACGTCAAAAGTCTTGACGTAATCATCCGCCGTGCCCCACTGCTTGTCTTTGCCCGGCAGCGTGAGGTCGAAGGTGGTTGCACCGGTCGGTGTGTAACGTGGCGTGGTCCCCATGATCGGGGTGTAGCCCGCCAAGACCTGGTCGCCCTCGGCCTGGGTCGGCAGTGACCCGGTGCTGACGTAGCTGGCGTGGATCTGCTGGGCGGCTGCCTCCGTCTCGACCATGTTTGCGACGGCATCGAACCCCATGATCGCACCTATGGTCGCCACAGCACCGCCTCCAAGGACCAGCACCACCAGCGCGGGCGGGATCAGGGCGACGATGCTGATGATGAGGCCCGCGATCGCCAGCCCGCGTGGGCTCTTGATCAGCCCCAGCAGGCTGAAGAGCAGGCCCAGCGGCGCGAGGATGCCGCAGGTGAGGAGTCCAAGGATCCCGCAGACAAACCCCGCGATGCCCAGGCCGTTGCTCGGGGGCGGTGCGATCTGCACATGGTTGACGCGGGTGGCGGGGTGCTGTGACATGGCGGCATCGGTCCTAAGGGCGGTGGAGGATGCGCAGAGGATAATTCGGATTGCCCCGGTGTGCGCAGCAGCACAATCAGACACAGCCGCGACCGTCAGGGAGCGGTCGGGTCACCCGCGCTAGACTGAGGGGACCGCTTCCTAACGGGCGCGGCTCTGATGTTAAGACCCCAAGGTGAGTTTCCGGGGGGAGCTTCCGGGGGGAACTTCCGGGGGAAACTTCCGGGGGGGGGGGTTAGGCGCTGAAGCTGGAGCCGCAGCCGCAGGAGCTGTTCGCGTTGGGGTTGTTGAACACGAAGCCACGGCCCATGATCTCATCCTTGAAGTCGATGTTGGTGCCGTTGAGGTAGAGGTAGCTCTTGGGGTCGCAGACGACCTTGATGCCGTGCTCCTCGAACAGCTCGTCGGTGTCGCGCTGCTGCTCGGTGAGGTCCAGCAGGTACGAGAACCCCGAGCAGCCGCCACCCTTCACACCCACGCGCAGGCGGGTCTTCTCGGCATCGAGCTCCTGCTGTTCGATGATCGTCCTGATCTCACGGGCGGCTGTTTCAGAAAGTTGGATGGGCATAGCTGGTTTCCTTGGGACTGGGGGGCCTGCCATTAACAAGCCCCGTGCGATTGACATTATATCGGGATTTTACGGGGTCAAGGGTCACTGGGACTTGGCGGCCAGGGCGATCTGACCCGCGAGGCTCGCGGCCAGCTTGCCCGCACCGGCCTGGCTGTGCTCGTCGCCGGCGTGGTCGTCGTGGTGCAGCCCGTGCTTGGTCTCGTAGTCGTGGACGGCAGCCTTGATCGCGTCCTCAGCCAAAACCGAGCAGTGGATCTTCACCGGCGGGAGGCTAAGTTCCTCCACAATCTGGGTGTTCTTGATGGCCTCGGCCTCGTCGAGCGTCTTGCCCTTGAGCCATTCGGTCGCCAGCGACGACGACGCGATCGCGCTGCCGCAGCCGAACGTCTTGAACTTGGCTTCTTCGATGACGCCGGTCTCTTTGTTGACCTTGATCTGTAGCTTCATCACGTCGCCGCACTCCGGCGCCCCGACGACGCCTGTGCCGACATCTGGATCATCCTTGGCAAACGCCCCGACGTTTCGCGGGTTCTCGTAATGGTCAATGACTTTGGTGCTGTAGGCCATGGTGGCTTCTCCTTTCGAGGAGTGTGAAATAAATCGGTCTGGGTCTTGCTACTCGCGTACGGCTCACTTCCGGGGCTAGGTTCCGGGGGGCTAGTGCGCACCCCACTCGACGGTGGACAGGTCGATGCCTTCTTTCACCATGTCGTAGAGGGGGCTCATGTCCAACAGTTTGTTGACGTTCTTCACGACCTTCTCGACGGTGTAATCGACTTCTTCCTGCGTGGTGTACCGGCCGAGGCCGAAGCGGATCGAGCTGTGCGCCAGCTCATCGCCCCGGCCCAAGGCCTTGAGGACATAGCTGGGCTCAAGCGATGCGCTGGTGCAGGCGCTGCCCGACGACACCGCGATCTCCTTGATCGCCATCATCATCGACTCGCCTTCCACGTAGGGGAAGCTGATGTTCGAGGTGTGCGGCAGGCGCTTGTGCTTGTCGCCGTTGACCACCGCCATGTCGAGTTGGCTG
>JBGTLW010000405.1:0-3047 GCA_041743835.1 Phycisphaeraceae bacterium
ACTTCCGCAAGGTCACCCCCGCGCGAGTTGCACGGGTCGAGAGGATGATGAACAATCGCCCCCGCAAGTGCCTCAACTACCGCACCCCCCTCGAGGTCCTCAACGCCTTGCCCGGTGTTGCGCTTCGGAATTGAATCCGCCTGTGAATTATAGTGATAGATCTATTACGCGGCGGGCATACTTGAGTGATTGTGAGTACAAAGGTCAAGATGATTCCATGGGAGTACACGTTGCGAAATTCCACAATACCATTCCTAAAGTCAATAGTGTGAACGGCCTGAGTGGCGGATCAGTTTTTAGCATATATGTTGACGACGATGCCAAGCCAAGAACCGAACTTGCGGGTATCGTTATTCGTGGAGGGGTTGATGAAAGATTAGTCACCATTCGATTTATTGGGCGAGAAGTTATTATGCAGCGTTTGCAGAACATCCTTGGAATATAATTTCCCCATGCTCACACTCTACGGCTACATGAAATGTTCAACCTGCCGCAACGCGATCGCCTGGCTCGAAGCGCAGGGCATTGCGCACAAGGTCGTGGACATCACCCAGCACCCGCCGACCAAGCAGGTGCTCAAGAAGATCGTCGCGCAGGACCAGCCGATCGATTATCAGCTCAAGCACCTCTACAACACCTCGGGCATCCAGTACCGGGAGCAGGGGATCGCGGCCAAGCGTGAGAAGATGACTGAGACTGCGCAATTGGACCTGCTCGCGGGTAACGGCATGCTCATCAAGCGGCCGATCGTGACCGACGGCAAGAGGTTCACGGTGGGTTTCAAGGCTGAGGTGTTTGAGCGGGTCTGGGGCGACGCCTGAGCAGGAGCGACACCGCCATGAATCCAACGGCCGAGCCACCCACACCCATGCCCGGCTTCTCCGAGGGGCTGGCCGGGTCGGTGCGCGGCCTGTTGTACCTGAACCAGCACCCCGCGCTGTGGCGCTTCGCGATCTGGCCCACGCTGCTCAACGCAGTGATCAGCGGCCTGGTGCTCGTGGTGATGGTGGTCGGCGTCATCACGCTGATCGCCTGGCGTGTGACGCACTTTGACGGGGGCGATTGGTGGGCGGTGATGCTGGAGGTGCTCATCGCGCTCGGCCTGGTCGTGCTGGCGCTCGGGGTGACGCTCGCGGTGTTCTGGCTGGCGCAGGGCGTTCTGATGGGGCACTTCTACAGCAGGCTGGCGGCCAAGGTGGAGGAACAACTCGGCATCGATCCGCGGGAGATCGAGGAGGTCTCCTTTAGATATCAGGTCATCGACGCGGTGATCGATACCACGCTGCTGCTCGCGGCCCTGCTGGGCTTCCTGGTGCTTCAGTTGATCCCCATCATCGGGACCGTGATCGGTCTGGTGGGTTGGGTGTACGCCAACGGCTACATCCTGGGCAGAGATGTGATGGACCACCCGCTGAAGCTGCGGGGTTGGCGGCGGGCCCGACGCCGGGCGTTCGGCTGGCAGCACCGCGGTGTGGTCGTCGGGCTTGGGCTGGTGGTCTTTCTGTTGAACTTCCTGCCGCTGGTCGGGGCGATGTTGCAGACGACCACGGTGGTCGGCGCGGTGTTGCTGCACCGGGAGATGCAACGCGGGGCGGTGGCCGACGTATAACCCCCGGCGTCTTGGGCTATACTCCGCACGCATGGATGCGGCCACCCTGCAACCCGAACCGATCCCGCGCGGGCGCGCGCCTCGGCTCTCGACCGGGGGCATCGGCACAGCCATCCTGCTCCTGATCGCGCTGCCATGCCTGCTGATGCTGCCGATCACCCTGAATCCGCAGTACTACGAGGGCAAAGCCGGAGACGAGGCCCGCGCCAATCTCGCGCCCTCGCTGCAAAGTGCTGCGCAGGCCATGGGCACCGATGTGCTTGGTCGGTCGCTCTTGTGGCGGTGTCTGCTCGGCGGGGCGATCTCGCTTGGCGTGGGGCTCACCGCTGCGACGATCGCGGTGGGCATCGGTGTGACGTGGGGCGCGGCCGCGGGGTATCTCGGCGGGCGGGTCGATGCGGTGCTGATGCGGATCGTCGATGTGTTGTATGGCCTGCCGTACATCCTGCTGGTCGTGCTGCTCTCGCTCGCGGTGCAGGGCCTGATCGGTCGGCTTGAACTGGCGGACGCGAAGGCGGCGCAGGCGGCGCTGGAGAGCGGGGCCACGCACACGCCGGGCTGGCTCGCGACACAGGTCCGGGAGTACCGCACATTGATCCGGCTGTTGACGCTGGCGGTCGCCATCGGCGCGGTGAGCTGGTTGACGATGGCCCGCGTGATCCGGGGGCAGGTGCTGAGCCTGCGTGCCCAGCCATTCATCGAGGCGGCGCGGGCGTATGGTGTGGGGCCGTTGCGTGTCATGGGCCGTCACCTGCTGCCGAACCTCGTAGGCCCGATCGTCGTGTACGCGACGCTGGCGATCCCCGGCGCGATCCTGCAGGAGTCTTTCCTCAGCTTCCTGGGCATCGGTGTGCAGGACCCGTTGCCCAGTTGGGGGAATCTCGCGGCCGAGGGCGTGAAGGAGTTTCCTAAACTGGCGATCCCGGGCGGGTCGATGAACTGGTGGCTGCTGTTGTTCCCTTGCCTGCTGCTGGGCCTGACACTGATGGCGCTGAACTTCGTCGGCGATGCGCTGCGGCAGCGTTTTGATCCCCGACAAAGCCGCACCTGATACCCCGTACCATGCACGCCTTACACGCCCGCAGCCATCGCGACCGTGCCCCGCAGATCAGCTACGATCTTGCACACCGTCCAACCATCGGGCCTGCCACTTCCGCGGGGCTTAGCCAAACCCCGTGGACGCTAAGTCTTTGCCAACCTGTCACAGCGCGGAAACCTGCTCATGGATAATCGCTTTGGAATCAAGGACACGGTGCTGATCCTCCTGCTGGTGGTCATCGTCGCGATGATGGGCCTGAAGATGGTGCAGGATGACCGGCAGTGGGGCCGCTTCGCGGAGGTGCAGACAGCCATCACCGAGCAGACCCGCGACCTCGCGACGATGCGACGCCTGCTGGCCGAGGGCGTCGCGGTCCGCACGCCCGCAGCCGGGGGCAAC
>JBGTLW010000406.1:0-4067 GCA_041743835.1 Phycisphaeraceae bacterium
AGAGCAGCAGGTAGTAGGTCACGACGTTGTAGAGTGCGATCAAAGCCAGCATCAACGCGATGCCACAGGTCGCGCGCCAGCGCCGGGCCGAGCGTGCGGGCCATACCGCTTGTGCGAGCAGCACCGCGCCCGCGATGAAGCTCAGGAGCAGCACGGCCGGGGCCGGCAGCGGGCGCAGGTCCAGCCACCAGATGGTCGCATCAAAGCCCGGCCGCAGTGCCTCGCCGACCGCGTTGGTCAGGGCGAACAGCCCCATCGCCCCAGCCAGCCCGCGTGTCAGCCCGGAAGTCAGGTGATGGGTCGTGGGTGCGAACGCTGAGAGCATGTTCAGGTCATCTCCGCCTTGTCGGGGGCAAGCGGCGGGGCTGGGGTCTGTACCGGGGGTGGGGTGAAGGGGCTGGGTGCGTCGCGGTGGCGGTCGGCTGTGGCAGCGTCCCACTTGGGGTGCAGGCGTGGGACTTTGAGGCCGCGGTACTGTGTCTTGCAGCCGTAGCACACCAGGATCTGGCGCGACAGCATCAGGATGCCGATATCCACCACCAGCACCACGCTGAGCGCTGCCACGGCCCAGCCCGCCATCTGCATCCCAAACAGCAGCATCGCCACCACACCCGCGAGCAGGATGAGGATGAACGCGGTGACGCGCGGGATGGTTCGGCGGGCGTAGAGGTCTTCGCAGCGGCAGACCGGGCACCGCCGCAAGTGGTACCGGTCGTCGATGGCCCGGTCCCAATCCAGCGACACCGGCTGCCGCAGCCTGGGGTGCTGCGCGGGGCGGATGACGGCTGGGGGATCGCGCAGGTCCACCTCGACCCTTTCGGGCGGAGAGGTCGGGTTTTCGCGGATCACGATCTGCACGACAGGCGTTCCCAGAGGCATCTCAAGACAGGCTGCTGGCATGGGTATCATATCGGCTTGACCTGTCGCGTTCCGCCAACCGCTCCGCCTGCCGTCATGCGTGGATGCCGCGGAGCCGCCCGCGTGGCCGCGACCGCCACGGTGGATACAGCCCATGACCTTGGACGACACCCCCAGCCTCACCTGCCAGCAGGCCCGCATGGTGGATCAACTGGCCACGGAAGAACTCGCGTACCCCAGCCTGCTGTTGATGGAGAACGCGGCCCTCAACGCCACTGCGGCCATCCTCGATTACCTCGACGACATCATCCAGATCGACCCGGACCAGGCACGCATCGGCGTGCTCTGTGGCGGCGGCAGTAATGGCGGCGATGGTTACGCGATTGCCCGGCAACTGAGCACCTGGGCGGTGGATGTGGACATCCTTGCCGCGAGCGACCCGGCCAAGCTCACAGGCGACCCGGCGATCAACCACACCATCTGCCAGCGCCTGGGCCTGCCGATCGAAGTCCTGGCCGAAACGACCGCGATGGAGCAACACCGCCAGAGTCTGGCGGAGTGCGACCTCATCATCGACGCGCTGCTCGGCACAGGATTCACCGGCCAGGTGCGCGAGCCTCTGGCAAGCCTGATCCAGATGGTGAACGGGTTGCAGGGCCCGCACATCGTCGCCATCGACCTGCCCTCGGGCATGGATGGCGATACAGGCGATGCCAGCCACGCGACCATCCGGGCCGACCTGACTATCACCTTTGTCGCGCCAAAGGTGGGCTTCGCGGCGGCAGGGGCGGCGGACTATACCGGGCGCATCCTCGTGGCTGACATCGGCACCCCCGAGTCCCTGCTGCATCGCGTCCTGCGCGAGACGTGATCACGCTGTGACGACACCTTGCCCCATAGCCCGTGGACAACGTCCGCGCGGCCAGTTCACCCCCGGCTCTCGATAATGCTCAGTACGTCCGCTCGATCCGGCTGCCCGGATAGTAGAACGCGAGGATGGCGGGGTAGTGGTGCCCCGCGAGGGCCATGGCCTGGGCTCCCCATTGCGAGAGCCCGACGCCGTGACCAAAGCCCTGCCCATTGGTGAATTGCACCCGCGAACCGGTCACCGTCACGGTCACATCCGAGCTGTAGAGTTTGTGGTCGGCGGCGAGCTTGGGCAGGCCTTCTGTGTCATAGTTGCACGCGAAGCGGAAGGACTCGGGCGCCATCTCGTAGCTCCGGCCGGTTGAATCGGTGAGCTTGAAACTCGCGGGCCGGCCCGTGCTGGAGGTCTGCGGGATGCTGATGGCGGTGAGCGTGCCCAGCGAGGCCACGGCGTGGCGGTTCGCCCGGCCCCACGCGGCGATGCGGCGGGAAAGCGTGGCTGTCTCACGGCTGAACGGACCCCACTTGTACCGGCTGCTCGCGGCGTCCCATGTCCCGGTCTGGATCCCCGCGAGCGGTGGGATCGGCTCCACGCGGTTGGGAAACGCTGCCTCAGCGGACTGCCCACGTGGGCCGTGCGCAGCGGAGTAGAACGCGGGCACCACACGGTCGCGGTACGCGATGACCATGCCGCGCGTGTCTTGCACAGCCGCGATGGCCTTGGCGCTGGTGGCAGCGCCGCCATAGACTTGGCTGGCTTCGGTCGCCTCCAGGTCGTAAGCCCGGTGTGGCGAGAGGGTGCATTCCCACAAGGCGTAAGACCTTGCGGCGATGGCCTGGGCGCGGAAAGCCGTGGGGTGCCATGAGGCGTACAACTCGCGCTCCAGCACGCCGGGCAGATAGGTCTCCATGCCGACGTGGTTGACCACATCAAACGTCCCGCCGCCCTCGCTGGCGACAATCGCCAGCGTGCCGGGGTAGCGATTGTTCCCCACGGTGACCAGTCCGCCCCGGGCCGTGGCGATGCTCAGCGACGGCTGATCCCAGCGGACGGTGCGTTGGCTGCCATCGGTGAGCAGGAAGCCCTCGGCCGTGTGGCGTAGCGTCAGCGGGCCGGTGAATGGGCGTGCCAGGGGCTGCCCGCCGCTTTGGGTTGCGTTCCGCGGGTCGCCGGGTGTGATCGAGAAGGTGTCGTCCGAGGAGAGCGTGACGGTCGTTTGCCGTCTGAGGATGCGCACGCGGATGGTCGGCTCGCTGCGCACGGAACTGAGCAGCGGGCCACGCGATGGCCTGCCGGGGCGGTTGGCGTCGGCGGTGCCCGGCGCGGGGACGGGTCGTGTGTAGGTCGGCCGCGTCGGGGTGCTGGCACAACTGCCCAGCGTGAAGCCCAGCGCAGCAATACACAGGGCCGCGAAGCAATAGGTCAGCAGGAATCGTAGATGGCGCATCGGTCGTCGGATCATCCTGATCCTCGAAGGCTGTGGAAGGTAGAGCCGCGGATCCACCGCGTCGGCCGACCATCATATCCTAACCACGGGTCCGCGTGTGGCGTGAGGCGTCAGGCTCAGTACTCGCGGCTTTCCGCGGAATCATTCGCGCGGAAATCGCCGGTGTCCTCGTTGTAATACCAGCCCGAGGTTCCTACCGCGCCGTCCGTGACGGTCCTCAGGTCGTTGAAGGGGTTGCGTGGGATGTCGCGGAGGTAAGGCCCGAGGGCGCCGGGTGAGTTCAAGGGCACGACGTCGCCGAACATCGTCGTGCTGCCGGTCATCTGCTCGGTGAACTGGAGCAGACTCGGGAAGCTGTTGTGTTCCTGTTTGTAGATGCCTAGCTGCTCGCGGACGCGGAACATATTCATCTTCAGGGCGTTTTCGCGTGCGCTGGCCGCGGCCGAGGTGAATTGGGGGATGATGATGGCTGCGAGGATGCCCAGGATCAGGATGACGATGGTCAGCTCGATCAGCGTGAACCCGCCCCCGCGCAGGTGTTGCCCGGGCCACGGCTGATACGCGCGCGGCCGGCGGGGCTGGTGGGCGGTGGGGTGGAGTGTCGGCACGGTGGTTTCCCTGTGATCGATCGCGACGCGCGGCGCGTCGGTTCCGACGCGCCCAGAACCGTAGGCGAGTCAGCCGCCTGCTGTGGCGTCATCGGTCAGTCAGGCGGTCGAATTAAGCCCGGTTGCGTCTGCGTCAGGGAAAGCCCCGATTCGCCAGGCCCGGCAAGGCTTATCGGGCCACTGTGCTACCATAGCCCCGATGCAGGGAAGCATGCTCGAACGAGGAGTGCGTCATCGCTGGCGATTCCGAACAGGCGCCGATGGCTTGCCGACGACGCCGGACGGC
>JBGTLW010000407.1:0-15427 GCA_041743835.1 Phycisphaeraceae bacterium
ACTTCCGCAAGGTCACCCCCGCGCGAGTTGCACGGGTCGAGAGGATGATGAACAATCGCCCCCGCAAGTGCCTCAACTACCGCACCCCCCTCGAGGTCCTCAACGCCTTGCCCGGTGTTGCGCTTCGGAATTGAATCCGCCGGTTGATTCGTACAGCCGGTGTCGTTGCCTGGACACGACACACTCTCATCGTGGTTGTGACCGCCATTGCCGCTGCCGTTGCCCGGGCAGTCGGTATCACCGCCTGCACCGTAGGCGGTGCTGACGATCACGCCAGAGAAGACCGAAACACACATCACGGACACACAGATACAAGCCAAGAGAACCTGCATCCGTGTGGATGCTCGTCGAGAAGATGGCGCGCCGGGGTTAGGTAAAGTGAACTTGGCCATGTCGCTTCTATTTGGGGTAATTTGCATTCGTAACTCCTGGTGTGCTTTGGTTGCTAACGTTCTACGTCCCATTTCATGAGATGTTTACCTATAAGCCGTTCAATAGGCACGGTATTCTCAGAAAATTCAACGGTGTCTCGTCGGTTGGCGGCGCTTGCGGCTCAAGGATGCTTGTGCTGTGATGGAAGTTCTTCAGCACGCAGCCCCCACGGATTGAAAACCCGATCTGGTACGCCATCACGTCGCCGGGATTGAGTTGGCTCATGTCGTAGCGCAGATCAAGCGGTCCCGGGTAAACAAAGTGCCGAGCCACCTCGACCACGCGACCGCCGCCATGCGTGCTGCGGGGCGGGTGTTGTCTGCGGCTCTCTGCTGTCTGGGCCGAATCAATGAGCCCCGCGAGCGTCTTCGCCGCTTCCCGATAGCTCTCGCTTTTTGCTGCGGCAGCCCGCCGTACCGATTTGTCAGCAGTGCCCCAATCGCCACGGTTGTAGGCCGCCACCGCCATGCTCAGCCACGCGCGTTCCGCGTAGGGCGTCCCCGACAACCCCTTCGCTACATTGCCGTAGCGTTGCAACGCCTCACGGTAGGATTCTTCACTCTTCTGCCCCGTCAGGATGTTGGCGGCCATCAGGCTGGCCAGTGGTGCGAGCGGCGTCTTGGCGTACTCGGTGTCGAAGCGACGCAACCCGGCCAACGCTGCATCGAGCTTGCCATTCTCAAAAGCCACACACGCCAGCCCCAGTGTCGCGGCGGCGCGGTCAAACTCGTGGTCCGGTTTATTGGTGGTCGCCTTGAGAACCTGCTCGAACAACGGCGCGGCTTGCTCCGCATCATTGATGGTCAGGTACAGGAATGCCAGGTGGAGGTGAACCGCGTGATTAGCAGACACGCCGCCCCATGCCCCCGGCGGGATCAGGAAAGCCCCATCTTGCGCGTCAGCCAGCAGCCGCTTGGGGAGGTCTCCCAAACTCAGGATGTAGCCCCCATACTGGTCGTTGAGTTCCAGCGTCTTCTCAAAACCCGTCAAGGCTTCCTTGCGTTCGCCCAGCTCATTGAGGACGAAGGCATGGAGCAGCGCCGTCTGGACCTGGAGTTCTTGCAAATACCAGGTGCTGGTGAGGCGGTTGAGGATGGTTTCGGGGCCGGCCTGATTACGGTGGTAGTTGCCGAAGTTGTCTCGCTTGGTGAACTGATCGGGGGGCGGGAACTG
The DNA here is from genome assembly GCA_041743835.1 of Phycisphaeraceae bacterium. Lineage (GTDB taxonomy): Bacteria > Planctomycetota > Phycisphaerae > Phycisphaerales > Phycisphaeraceae > JBGTLW01. The sequence goes on from JBGTLW010000407.1 coordinate 1,606, forward strand.
GGCGAGGACCTGCTGGATCGAGGCGACCGAGACGGGCGGGGCCTGCCTGGCGATCTCCTGATGCCAATGAAGAGCGGCGGCGAGCTGTGTTTCGGCGGTCTTGAGTTGCCCCTTCGTTGTCGCATGCAGAAGTTGGATTCTGGCGAGTTGGAGCATCGCCTCGCCACGATAGAGGCCGTAGGGATTCTCTTCGATGAAACGTTGATAGAATTTCACGGCTTCGGGGATGTACCCCAATTCGGCCGCGCATTGGGCGGTGTAGCACGCTGCGGCGTCCTTCAGGATGTCCGCCTGGACCTGGCCGTACTCCGTGACCGCCTTCTCGTAATCGCCGCGGGCTTGCGCGAGCCGGCCCTGCCGGTAGTGGAAGTAATCCTCCCCGAACTTCTGGATGAGGAGCTTGGCCTGCGCCCGCTCCTTGAGCTGACGCGCCAAGCGCACAAGGTGCCGAAGGTCCGAGGCGTCGGGATAGTCATAGAGTTTAAGACTGCCGATCTCACGGATGACGGTATCACAACGCCTGATGCAGTTGTCGTACAACTCACGTTCAAAGTCATGCTCGGCTATTTGATAGTTTGCGCCTTGCTTGACGCGGGCATCGGACTCATAACGCAGCTTGACGATCTCGGCCTGCCCCGTCGTTTTCTCCTGCGGGTCCGCACTGGCGATGCCCAGCAGCGCGGCCTCCAACCTCGCGTAAGGCTGCTTCGCCTGTTCGGGGCTTAGCTGCTTGAGGACGTTGTTGGCCTTCTTCTGGTCGCCTTGAAGCCGGTAGATGCGCGACAGATCGACCAGCAGGACCCACTTGTCCTCGCCGTTGATCAGATCTTTGCCCGCCATCCCACGCAGCGCTTGCTCAGCCTTCTCATACTCGCCCTCATGGATCAGGGAGCGGTAGGGGTAATGCGGGCGCTCGTCCGCCGAGGCCTTGGTCGCGCAGGCGATGGCCAGTGCCGCGTACATACACAGGATAGGGATGTTCCGGATTCGTCGTGCGGTCATGGCGCTGCCCCCTTGGTGTTTTGCGTGGCCGGGGGCGGCACCGTGACCCGCCGCCCGTCCTCGTAGCGATAATCGACCGGGTCTTGATGCGTGCCTCGGACCGAGATCACCTGACCCCGGGCGTCATATGAGAACGTCGACCAGGTGCCGTCGGGGTAGTCGGTGCGGACCAGTTGCCCCAGCACGTTGTACTGATTCTCAAGGGGCGGCTCACCGCTCGCGCGCTCGTAGACCAGTTTGCCCTCGCGGTCGTGCTTCCGTTCGGTCCACCCCTTGTGATCCTGATCGCGGAAGCGGTAGACTTCGATACGACCGTTGGGGTGATAGGTCCACATCTCGAAGCGTCGCTTTGGATCGCTCTTGTGCGAAATCCGCCCCGCCTTGTCGTAGCGGTATCCAATCCGATTCCCATCAGACTCGATCACCGCGTGAAGACGACCTTCCGGGGTGTATGCGACCTGGTCCGCAGTACCATCGGGATACTCGATGCTGACGATCCGGCCGCGGTCGTCTCTGAGATAGGTTGTCACTTTCCCCGCATTCGTACCCGCGGTGAGCAACTCGCCCAGCGGAGTCGGGGGAAGTTGTGTTGTGGACTCGATGTCGCCGTACCGATTAAAGGCCCAGTTCAACGCCGTGCCGTTCCCGAAATCAACGCCCGTCAGCCGGCCCCAGTCATCGATCTCATAGGTGTAGCGTTTGCCCCGATACTCGGTCGCGGCGGGGAAGCCCTGAGTGCCGTACTCATATGCCGTCTCCCGGCCGCTGGAGTCGATCTGGATGAGCCTTCGTCCCAACTCGTCATAGCTGGTGAGCGTCTCGCGCCCCTGTGAATCGACGCGCCGGGTAACCTGGCCAAACTCGTTGTACGTCGAGACGTTGGCCCGGCCGTCGGACTCCACGACCTTCACCTGGTTCCCAGCCTCGTCGTGTTCCGTGACCTTGGTCAGACCGGTGGGTCCGACCGATGTGGTGGGCAGGCCCCGCTTATCCACCTTGATATTGGTCTCACGCCCCTCATCGCCGTGTGCCTGGCCGACGACCGTCCATCGCTTATTGACCTCGGTCAATCGGACCGCGTTGGCGAGGGTATCCTCCCCGGTCTTCTCGCCCTCGCGGCCGTAACGGTCCTTGATAAACCACTCCTTGAGCTTCGGGCGTGTTTCGTGGGTGCGTTCCAGATAGCTGCCGTCCCCTTCATTTGTGATCCGGGCGACATACACCACCTTATCCAGCTTGGTCTCGGTGGATTGATCGACCCGGTAATCCACGCGTAAGGCGTTGCCGCAGGTGTCCCTGTAGCGAGAGACGCGACCCTCCGCGTCACGCTCATAATGGTGGACTTCGACCGGCTGCTTGGATCGAACGTGATTTGCTTTCGGATTCCCCTCCACCCATCGTCCCGCCGGGCCCGGATCAAATCCCTCCGCATCACGGAAAATCTCGACTTTTGTGATGTAGCCGCCGGTGGCGCGGTGGATTTCGGCGCGTTGACCAAAAGGCGTCGTGATCCGGACCGGCCGACTGAACTCGTAGTCGATCGTCGCCTCCTGACCGTTGGGGTACTTGACCGCGACGATCAGGTCGTTGAGGTACTCCATCCTTGTGAACCGACCGGGCCTCTGAACCTCTTCGATCATGGCGATCCGCCATGACTTGCCCTGATCGGGCGTCTCGAAATACCAGCGGCGGTCCGCGCCGCGGGTCAGAACCAGGTGTTCACCCATCCGCGTAAGCGTGTACTGGGGATCACTGGTCGAACGCAGCGGCTCAACCGCATCGGGGTCCAGCTTCGTCCCGAACTTAATCTTCTTCGTGGACATGAACACCACGGCTCGTCCCGGTTCCTCGCGGTAACCCTCGGGCAAAACCGCGTAGTAGTCCTTGGGCGTCCAGTGCTCGGCAAATCCCACCACGATACGCAGGACGTTATCCGCCCAATTTCGGGGGCTCTGGTCCATCTGCACGAAGTGATAAACCTTGTTCCGCTCAGCCATCCGCAGATAGCCGGTGGGGTGAGGGCGACGGAAGTCGGCTTCAATATCAGGCTCTGTGGGTATACGGTAACCTGGCGGCACGGCGTTCCACGGGACATGCTGGTCACCGGCGTTCACCGAGAACGCATGTGCACCGGCCAACAGAAGCATTGCGGCATATCGAATAACCAGATGCTTCAACGCGCACCCCCTCGGTTCGTGTTCCACAAAGCGGGCACGCGGTAGAAACTCACCCGGCCATCCTTGCCCGCAGACGGCTGGGGTTCGAGTTCGCTGAGCCGGACCTCGAAACCATCCACGTCGTAGGCATCGAACCGGCTTCCATAGAGCAGGTGGCATCGCAACACGACTCGTTCGGACGCCGCCATCACCCCTTCCCCAACCCCAGCCGCCGCCGGAAGATCAACGGACGGCAGGATCAGTTGGTCGCGGTGGACGCGGACCTCAATAGGTTCGGGGTCGCCCGGTCGACGCTTGGGTAATGCAGGAGCCATGTCGGCGTATGGGTCGTGCGAGCCCATCACGGTCAGCGTTTCGGCTATGCGAACAAGAATTTCCGGGGCGGCCGGGGAGCTGGCATCGCGGAGTTTGCGCTGCGCTTCGCTGAGCATCGCGCCGTCGTTGTGGTTGGCTGCGGCCACCGCCATCGCCAGCAGCGCGATGTTGGCATAAGGCGAATCGGCGTGCTGGGCAGCGATATCGCCGTAGAGCCGGTAGGCCTGATCGTGTGATTGCTTGTCGCCTCCAGCCAGATGATTGGCCAGCACGTAGCGGGCAAGGGGCGTAACCGACGTGTTGCGAAACTCGGAGTTGAATCGACCGAGAATGCCGTGGCCGCGTTTGCTGTCATCAAGCCGCAGGGCACACACACCCGCACCCAGCGCCGAGACCGCCCACGTGTTGCTGTCGAGCCCGCCTTCTTTGGCATTGTCATAAACCGGGTCGAACAGCCCGGCCGCCATGTCGGGGCGGCCGGCGACGATCAGGAACAAGCCCAGCCGCATTCCGGCGGCGTGGTCATCACGCAAAGAGGACCAAGCCTCATGATCTACAAGAAATGCTCCGTCCATCGCGTCGCCACGCAGGCGGTAAAGCCCAAGGCCCAACGCCTCCTGTTCGGTCAGCTTCGGCTGCTTGCCCAACTGGCTATCCACATACAGCCGCAGTGTCTCAACACCCCGCCGCACTTGCCCCACGCGCCAGCCCGCATTCAACGGATGCACTACCCCCGCCCCCGGAACATCCGGAACGCCATCCGCCTCGAACGCAGTAGCGGAGCGCGGCGAGGCGTGCAGCGGCGTCGCCTCGATGGCGGCGGGCAGGCAGCGGTTGAGGGCCTCGGCCCGCAGTTCTTCGAGAAACCGTTTGTCTGCAAACTGCTTGCACCACGCGTCCGCCTCTTCAAGCCATTGCGAGGCTAGCTGCAGGCTATCCGCGTCAGTGCTCTGAAGGCAGAGGGTCATGGCCCGGCCAGCGAGCATCTCGCCCCGATAGAGGCCCAAAAACTCCTTGCGAGCAAGCGCTTCGCGGTAGTGATTGTCTGCCTCTTGGTACTCGCCTTCGGCGATCAGGCAGTCGCCGATAAGCGCAGCGCTTGCCTCGGCCAAGACAGGGTCGGTCACACCCTTCGCCAGGCTCCTTGCCATCTCCCAACGTCCCGCCGCCCGGTGCTCGGCGGCCAAGGCGTACCGCTCCAAATCACTGACCGCCGCCCGGGCGTCTGCAGGCAAGTAGGCGGACAGCAGCAACCCGATGCAAGCAATCGTGACCGCCCGTGCCGTAAAACGACGAGCGTATAGCGCATGCAAGCTCATCCGCCACCCCCTCGCGCCGCAGTACCGCGAGCACCGGTTTCCTGACTGAACTTCCCCACCGAGGCCGGGGTCGCGTTGGGGCGACCGAGTTGATCGTAGGATATATCCACCGGAGGCTGATGCGTTCCACGGACGGCCACCACGCGGTTGAGTTCGTCGAAGGTTTGTATGGTATCGGTACCATCGGAGTAAACGATGCGCGTCACGCGATCCTTCTCGTCGTACTCGTAAGCCACACGCCCCAACGCTATCGTGGTCTCGGCGACCAACCTACCACGCAGATCAAACTCTTTGACTTCGCGCTCGCGGCCCGGCGGATCGAAGGTGTGCTTGGCGATCTGCCCGTTGGCGTGATATCGGTAATCGTCGCGGTTGCCTCGCCCATCCTGACGCTGAGACACCCGGCGCATGGCGTCGTAGCGGATGGACCAGCGGCCAGAACCGCCGGGCGTCTGCGTCATCTGGCTCAGGCGGCCGCCACGGTCGAACGTAAACCGCTCCTTGCCGCCATCGAGCCAGGCGATCTCGACGATCCGGCCGAGGGGGTCACGGCCGATCGTGGTTAACCGAGTTTCCGCAGGGAACTTGAGGCCTTGCCCTTCAGGCTTCATCGCAAACAGTGCGTTCGCCTCACCCTCGCCTGACTCATCAAGCCCGCTCTTGATTTTGGCTTTGCGGAGTTCGGCGATTTGGATCAGATGACCCGCCTCATCAAAAACCCAACGCCGGGAAGTGCCATCAGGCAGAGTCAGGCCGTGCAAGCGCCCCCATTCGTCACTTCGAATCACGAAGCGTGCTTTACCCATTCTTGCTTCGACGAGGTCGCCCCGCGCATCGTAGGTATAAGTCGCAACCGGATCGGCCTTGGGGTCGTCGCGGACAGCCTTGACCCGGCCAAGTTCATCAAGTTCGACCAAAGGCTGCCCTCCGAAGTGGGTCGCCGCCCATCCTCGGTCGCTGGCTCCGGAAGAGCCGGCATCATTTTCGTTGGACTCGCTTTCGAGCCGCTTCAATTCGTAGTTCCACCGCGGAACCGAAGCGCCAACAATCAACCCACGGGGCGACAGACGCTCAGGGCGCGCGGAGGCGTCGGAGAAGATTTTCCCACTGAGTACCTGCTCCCGGTGCCGATAGGTATCCACCGCCATCGGTACCGGCCAATTGGGCTCGCCATATCCCTCGATAAACCGCCAGCCGCTGGCCTTCTTATCTTTCTTGTGGTTGGCGTAATAAACCTGGCGGAACCGATACGAGCCGTCCGCGTCGTAACGGATCACGACGGTGGTGGCGGGCGGTGACTTGTTGCCGCCTTCGGAGGTTTCCACGGAGATCACACGCCGCAACCCGTACTCATCCGTGAACGCGAAGAGCTTCCCGTCGGGGTGCCGTTCGTAGTGATACGATTGCAGCGATTGCTTGCCTGCGCCTTCGCCGACGAAGACCTCAAGCGAGGTGAGATAACCGCGATCATCACGTTCGAAGGCCACATGCTTGTCGAATGGCAAACGGAGCCTCACGGGGCCCTGTGCGTCGGTTTCCGGCCGACCATAATCGAATACCGCCTTCTGTTGATTCGGATAAATGATCTCGGCCGGTCGCCCCGCGTTGTCATAAGCGATACGGGTGACTCGCCCCGGCTGCGTGAGGAACTCAACCGCAACCAACCGCCAATCGCCCCCATCCCCGCCCCCGGAAGCTATCAGAGAACCGCCCGTTGAAGCACCTTGGACAAAATGATAGCGCCGACCATTCAGCGTCGCCGCCAAACCGTCGTCGGTCATCACCAAGGCCGCTCCGCCGAACCCTGATCCCTCTTCCGATATAACCCCCAACCCCCTATTATCATCATCATGTGATTTACTTGGGGCAGGAGATCGGGCTGGGTTGGTTCCGGGGGTGGGCGTGGGTAGAGCGTTGAATTGATGCGGCTCGCCGCCAAGCAGCACGGTGACACCGCAGCCCTGGGTATTCCAGAACACGCCGTAGTTCGCGAGGGGCTGCCACGGCGACATGCCGCCACAGGTCACTTCCAGCAGTTGGTCCGCCCAGCCCAAGGGCGACGGGTCGAGGTTGACGCGGTGCCGCACTTGGTCCTTGCCGGTTATCTCCAGACTTGCCGGGGCAGGATTATTGGCGGGGTCGATGGCGTTGCCCGGGTCTGAGTAGGCGGGGAACACATAGCCCGGAGGCAGGGGCGGCTCCGTGGAGCCGACATCACCAATCGCGAAGCATGCCGGCGTGAGCAAGGCTCCCGCGAACAACATCCGGAACATCCAATCCAGGCTGCGCATCTGTTTCTCACCGAACCCAGCGCACAATCACCGCGCCGAGACAGTCGGGCATCGCCCGTCCTGCCGTATCCTTCATCAACCAACCCAAGCCAAGCAGCAGAATGCTCGCCTCCGAATGACAAAGCATCCGCTTCGACTTCTAACCAATCATCTGTGAAGACCCTGGAAAGATGAGGCAGGCCGCCACATCGTTCCCTCTCGGAATGCTCCTTCTCTCGGGCACCGCCCAAGATTACTCAGACGAACTGCGAGCAAAGGTAGCAAGATGAATCCGCCTGTCAAGACGATTTGTTAGTCGCTAGGGAAAATCCTATGAAGGCTGGATGAGCGGCATGTAAAAACAGGTTTTTCACCCGCATCCTTAGCGCTCCAGCAACCATCCGCGCCGCTGTGCAATACTTTTCACATAACAAAATAGTCGGGCGGCACCATCATCGGACTTGCTATATTGATGCGTCTGCGCACCACCACCTGAAGGGGGTACAGCCATGCCCAACCGTTTGTTGACCGGGATTTTTTTGATTTGCATTTTCAACATCGCATTCCAATCGTTGGCCGATGAGCCATCGCCACGCCTGGAAGTCGATCAGTCCGAATACGAATTCGGCCAAGCGATCGAAGGGCGCAGTATCGATCACACGTTCGTGCTGACCAACACCGGCGACGCCGATCTGGTCATCGAGCGCATCAAGCCCGCGTGCGGGTGTACTTCTGCCCGGCAAATCGAGAACGTCACGCTCAGACCCGCTGAATCGCTCGAACTACCCGTCTCGCTATCGCTCAAGGGGCGAAGCGGTGGGCAACACAAAAGCGTCACCATCTACTCCAACGACCCCGGGAATCGTGAACTCAAGGTCTGGATGAAGGGAGAGGTCATAAGGCCCATTCAGATGGAGCCCGCATCGTTAGCGCTGGGGCGCTTCGACATTGAGGCGAAGCCATCAGCATCCGTTCAACTCATTGCAGCAGATGGGCGACAGTTCATGATTGAAGCGGTGGTCGCCAGTTCAAGTTTGATTGAAGCCTCTTTTGAAGAGGTCGTGGCGGGTGAGGTTTACCGGGTCAATATTCAAGTGAATGGAGCTTTGCCCGAGGGGCAGATTGCCCAGACCTTGACCATCAAGACTTCCGACCCCGACGCGCCAACGCTCACCGTGCCGATCATGGGGCATGTGATGTCAGACTTCGCGGTCGCGCCTCGTGAATTGGTGCTGCTGAGTTCGTCCGCAACCAGCACCCGTTACATCATGATCGGGCCGGGAGCCATCCAATCGTTCGAGATCACCGATGTGGAAGTGCCCGACGATCAGATCACCGCGACCATCCTCAAAGCGGGCAAACAAGGCTACCGGGTCCGGCTCAGCAATGTCCCGAGTGACTCCACTCTCGATGGCAAGCTCGTCACCCTCACCACGAACAACGAAGTACGACCCACAATCACGGTACCGATCCGTGTGATCTCCACAGAGCTTGAACACATTGGGACGCCGGAATGAGCAACGTAGTGTCGCCAGTTGAAGCTATAGGCCACGCCGCGCCGATCGTTCGGTCGCGCCGGTCGCTGGGGCTCGATGTCTTGGTGTTGGTCAGTATTGCCGCGCTGTTGGCGTTGGCCTCGAACGCGGTCTCGCTCGTCGGCATCAACTGGGTCAGTTCCACCAAGCCGCGGACCAATGGCGTTGAAGCACAGGAACACATCAGGAACTTGGGCTTCGATCCGGTTGATCTTGCCTACGCCCAAAAGATCGTTGCGGACGGGCAACACCTGATCTTCGATGCCCGATCCGCCATCGCGTTCGCCAAGGGTCATCTTCCGGGGGCGATGTCGTTGCCGAGCAAAGACGCGCAAACCCGAGTCAGTGAGTTTCTACCACTACTTATGCCTGAACAGCCCGTCATGGTTTATTGCTCGGGTCATTCATGCACCGACTCCCTGGATCTGGCCATTGTATTAAAGCAGCAGGGGCTTGCGCGTGTCTTGGTGTTTGCGGGAGGCTATGCCGAGTGGTCGCATGCAGGCTTGGAGTACGAGACCGGTGAGTAGCCGCGTCATAGAAACGATGATGCAGATGCGACCCAGGGATTTGTGGCGTCGAGGGTGGGTCTCCGCGATATGCCGCCTCACAATCGCGGCTTTGTTCGCATTCGCGGCCGTTGGCAAGGTGTTGGACCCGGAGGGATTTGCGGAAACCATCGAGGCTTTTCAGCTAGTCCCTGGATGGGCGGTAAACCCGACCGCGATCCTTTTGCCTTGGATTGAGATCGTGGCAGCTTTCACGCTGGTCCTCCCCACGCAGATGCGGGCTGCGTCGGCAATCATCCTCGGCATCCTGCTGAGCTGCTTCACATTGGCCATGCTCTGGGTAATCGCTAAAGACATCGACACCCAATGCGGATGCTTCGGAACAACATGGACGTCCGGAGCAATCGGATGGTGGAGCGTGTCGCGGAATCTGCTGATGCTGGGAATCTTGATTGCCGCCCTCATACCGCCCCGGCCGGAGCCAGAAAGACAACTGGCAAAGGTCACCTTGTGACCCATCGCTTCTTTATCTGTCACAAAACCCAATATTGCACTATGCAGGGTCCTTCACGAATTCACTGGGCAAGCAGGAGAGACGTGACATGCGTTGCGGTATCCGACCACTCTTCATAACAAAACAGCCGGTCGGCCGTGAGGCCGAGCCGGGCGCTTCCGGGGGTAAGGTTGTGACTTCATTCTAATCGGTCGCGGCGTCATGCGGAACAGGAATCTTCGGCCACCACCCGAACGGGCAGCCCTCGGCCAGGTCGCGGGCCTTCTTCCGCAGGACGCACCCGCAGCCCCCGGAAGTGCCGGCCTCGCGCATCGACGCGAGCATAGGGCCACAAGTGAACACGTTCCCGTCCCGCCACACCGCGTGACTGCCGGGGCATTGGCGGCAGACGTTGAGCCGGGCCTCGACCTGTTCGTCGGTGGCACGGTCGATCCCGATGGAAGTCTTGGCGATGCTCCTGGCGGCGCGGGCGACGCGGCGGGTGACGCGGGCCGCCGCCCTGAGTTTTGACGCGGGTTGTGGCGGCGCACCTGACGCCCACCGCTTCCGCAGCATGTCGAAGTCTTCGTCGCGGAGGGTGTACCACCCCTCGTCGCGGTTTACCGTCACCGCGTGGTTCAGCACATCCACCAGGTAGCCCGCCGGCCGTTGCTCGGCCTTGCGGTACAGGTTGTCCAACGACCTACGGCGCATCATCACACCCCCCGGAATCTCCCGTCGTTTCGTCACATGCTGGGTCGGGCGTGCCCGGCTGGCAGTTGCCTTCGGCGTCCTTGCAGCAGTGGTTGGTCAGCACGGTGAAGCTGCCGGTCCATTGCTCGCTCGTCTCGTCGAACTCGTTCTCGCAGTATTCGGTCGGGCCGGTCCAGCCGCAGCAGTCGCCCGCGTGAGTGCCACCGGTGTCGCGGAGGGCGTCGGCCCAGTTGAAGTCCTCACGCTGCGACGCATTCATGTCCAGCGAGAACCCGAAGCTCCAGAGGACGGGTGTCGTGCAGATCGCCTCGACCGCGATGATCGCCGGCTCGGAGGTGCCGTCCCCGTAGTACACAATTCCGGGGGCGGGTGCGAACCAGAACCCGCAATCCGCGTAGGTCAGCCCCTGGGCCGCGACGCGGTAGTTGAGCCATTCGATGACCACCTCGCCGGAACACCCCTCCTCGCTCCAGATGCGGTTGCGGTAGGACGCATCGATGTCGATGACGCTCTGGTCGCTGAAGCAGCAGTTGCCGCAAGAGCAACAGGTGACCGGCGGCCCGCAGCAGTCGCACGGCCCGAGGTTGGTGCGGTCGCCCTTGGCCATTACGGGCAACCTTCCGGGGGCTCCGGGCAGTCGTCGTCGACCACGCAGAACGATTCGTCCTCGATCTCGATGAGGTCGCCGCCCTCGCACTCGTACCGATAGGTTGTGACCCGCTTGTGCCCTTCGGGACAACAGCAGTCGTAGCACACCGCCGCCGTCCAACTTCCGGGTCCGGGGGCGGGGGCGATCTCCCAACTGTCGCAGGCGCAGACCTTGATGCCCCGGTCGCCGCAGACGCTCTGGGCCTCGGCGAGCGCCGCGTCGATAGCCTCGGCCTCCGTGGTCCCGCCCCCGGAAGCTGTGGCCACGGTCAGGCCTTCACATTCGCCGGAACACACCAACTGCTCGCGGCAGTCGTCGCAGTCGCTGTACGTGGCGTCGGGGGTCAGGTCGGTCTCCGTGCCGTCGCAGGTGCGCAGTGCCGCCTGGTAGCACACCCCGTCGATGGAGACGATGTCACCGTCAGCGATGTCGGGCGATCGTACGGCCAGCGGGGAGCCGTCGAAGCACGGGGTCAGATCAAAGCACTGGCCGTGACAATCCTCGCAGGTGGCATACACATCCCCCGGAAGCAGGTCTTGCGTTGTCTGTTCCTCGCAGTCCTCGATGGCGTCGATGGTGTAGCACACGTCATCGATGCGAACCACGTCGCCGACCACGAGAGGCATATCGCCGCGGACGTGGATCGTGGTGGTGCCGCTGTCGCAGTTGGACAGTTGCAGTTTGCGGACGCCCTCGCATTCGCAGCAGTTGTCGAACGGCCCGGCGATGGACAGGCCGCACTCCGGCTCCACACATTCCAGTTCGGCGTCATCGGGGATGCGGACGAGGTAGCACATCTCATCGTTGACGCGCACGACCCGCCCCACGAAGTCGGCCAGGTCATCGGTGGTGTACCGGGTCGGGTGATACGCCGGGTCATCACACGGATCGAGCGCGTAGGGCCTGATTCCGGGGGCGATGCCCAAGCGGACGACCGCCCACTGGTTGCCGGTGCCGCCCTCGCGCCAGAGGATCGCGGCCGCGCCGAACAGCCCCGCTTTGAGGTGCCCCGTGACCCCGTCGGCGATATCGGCTAACCGGTTCGGGGCGTCGTCATCGTCCACGCTCACCTGCACGGGGCAGACCCCGGCCGCCCACGCCCGGCCGATCCCGCCATTGCGGATCGGTTCCATCGTGATGACGAACCGTCCGAATTGCCTGGGGAGTTCCGGGGTTCCACAGGCCTGGGCGACACGGTTCTTGAACTCGGCGAGGTTGGTCGCGGGGCCGATGACCGGCTCATCGATCCCCAACACGGCGAATCGCCCGACATCCGACCCGCTGTCGTTGCGGATGAGGATGATGCTCGCCTGCGGTGGGGTCGGCACGGCCTGTCGGCCAAGCGTGGCGGTACGGCCCCGGAAATCCTGCGCCGCGTCGATGAAGGCGTTGTACGCCGTCGCGGGGATACGCAGCTTGTCGCCGGTCTGGACTTTCTTGAAGGCATCGCTCATCGGTGAATTCCGGGGGCACTTCCGGGGGCGGGGGCGGGGGTTAGCCGATGCCCAAGCCGGCGAAGCTGGCCTCGTCATAGACCTTCTCGACGTAGGCGGCGATCGGTTGCTTGACCAGTGTGTTGCTCGCGCCGTCCTCGACATCCGCGTACCGCACCCAGAGGTACTCCCAGCCCTTCTTGGAGACACCCGCGATGGTGCCGATGGTGATGCCCGTGCGGTTCGGCGAGCCCGCAAACTTGAACGTGATCTCCCAGTCCCCCCCGGAAGGATCGGACTCGGGCACGCGCAGTGACCCCGATGCGCCGAGGAACAGACACTCGCCCGCCGCCAGACCACGGAAGGCCCCGGCGTTGACCTTGCCAGTCAGGTTGAACAGCACGCCCTTGTAGGCGTTGGTTACCGTCGCGGCGGGCAGGTAATGCGTCTCGGAGAAGTTGTAGATGGGAACCGTGATGTCCACACCCTCAACACTGTCCTGCGTCACCCCGACCGCCCCCCGGAAGTTGGGCGGCGTGGAACCCGCGGGGGCGTAGCTTCCGGGGGTTGATAGAGACTGGGTGATGTGCTGGGTGCCGCCGCCGGTGTCGAAGCTGAAGGTCGAGTCGCCGGTCTCGGGTTCCTGGGCATCGGCCGGGGCGTAGCGCGCGGTGCCCGTCCAGATGCACCCCCCGGCATTGCTCGTGTCGATGTAGATAGGTTCGACGGCGCAGGGCTGGCGGACCAGGGCGTTGAACAGCGTCGGCGCGGTGGCTTTGAGGGCGGCGAGGGACGACCCCTCGTCGGCGGTGCCGCGGATGGTGTAGGTCAGCTCGGCCGACTCGCCGTCGGTGTACTGCCGTGAATCCGGGTTCTCGGTGCAGGTGACTGGCATATTCGATCAAACGAAAGTCAGCCCGCCGTTCTGCGCGGCGTTGACGAGCTTCTTGGTGTTCTTGGCGGTCTCCTCGGTGGCCTTGGCGGTGCGGTCCACGGCGCTGTTGGAGAGCAGCCCCTGAATGGCCGCGGCGTTGAACGTGCCGCGCACGCCGATCTTCGCCGCCTGCTCCTCGACCACGTCGCCGATGTCGCCCAGCCCGGCGAGTGCGTCCCTTGCACGGGCGATGATGTCATCGGGGCCTTCGAGACCTCCGGGGGCGCTGTCGTCGGCTTCCTTGGCCTCGCGTTTGCCGCGGGCCTCATTGATGGCGTCCTCCCACTCGTCGCGTGCCCGTTGCAGGTCGTCCTCGTTCTCGGCCAGGCGGCGTTCGTACTCGGCGTCCAGCTCGCTGTGCCGACGCAGGTTGTCCTGGCCGATGACACCGAGCGTCGCTTCGTGCAGGGACGCGGCCCGGTCGCGCCGGCTCTGGCGGTCGGCCTCGGTCTGAGCCACATCGCGCTGCGTC
>JBGTLW010000408.1:0-7666 GCA_041743835.1 Phycisphaeraceae bacterium
ACTTCCGCAAGGTCACCCCCGCGCGAGTTGCACGGGTCGAGAGGATGATGAACAATCGCCCCCGCAAGTGCCTCAACTACCGCACCCCCCTCGAGGTCCTCAACGCCTTGCCCGGTGTTGCGCTTCGGAATTGAATCCGCCACTATTGGTACCAAGCCCAGCCGCGCGGCCACTGGTGGTGGAACGACATCGGCAAGCAGCTTCGCCTTGGGCCGATCGGGGTGCTGCTGCACGACAAGCTGCCCAAGGACGTGGTGGACAAGATCATCGCCGACATGCGCGACCCCGACGGGCGTCACGAAAAGAACGGTGGGCAGAACTTGATCTGGACGGCGCAGCAGTTGGTCTGGCGTGGCGTGATCCTTAACGACATGGCGGACATCACGCGGGGCATGAAAGTGATCGAGGGCGAGGTGGCCATCAAGACCGACCGCAGGGACCGAGGCATCAAGCCGGACATGGCCTGGCACGACCACGGCCCGCAGTTGTATAACGGCGCATACGGGTTGGCGGCGGCGGGCGACTTATCCACATGGGGCTTTATGACGGCTGGCCTGAGCTTCGGCTTCGCACCGGAGAACTTGGACCTGCTTGAGAGCTACCTGCTTGATGGCACGGGCTGGATGGTCTACACCGACAAGATCGACCCCAGTGCCATGGGGCGGATCCTCGCCAATGAGGGGAGGAACCGGGTCACCGCGGTGCCCAAATCCGCCGGGGGATCGGGCAACCTCAGGTACATCGATGCCGTGGAATACCTGGCCACGCTCAAGCGTCCGCGGTCGGGCGAGGCCGCGGCGCTCGCGGCCCAGATCCGAGGGACCGGCGGCAGCTTCGTCACCGGCAACAAGGACTTCTTCTACTCCGAGTTTATGATCCACCGCCGGGAGAACTACTACGTCTCGGTCAAGGCCGCCTCTTCGCGCGTGAGCACCCAGGAAACCGGCAACAACCAGAACACCCGTGGCCGCTACCTGTCTTACGGTGCGCAATACATCCTGACTCAGGGCGACGAATACCTGGACATCTTTACCAAGGGTTGGGACTGGGCGAGGGTGCCGGGCGTCACCGCTTTTGGCAACCCGACCAAGGAGATGCTCAAGCCCGAATCATGGGGCGGCACGGTGGACAGCGAGTTCGTCGGCGGAGCATCGGACGGGACCTACGGCGCGTTCGGCATGGACCTGCTGCTCAAACAAGGCACCAGCAAAGAACTCCGCAAAACTCCGCCGCTGACCGGCAAAAAGAGCTGGTTCTTCTTCGACCGAGAGTTCGTCGCGCTCGGGGCCGGGATCACAAGCGACGCCGATGACGCCATCGTCACCACGGTGAACCAGACGTTCCAACGCGGCGACATCACGATGCAGGACGCCCAGGGCGCCGCGAAGAAAATCCCTGCTGGGGACACGGCGATACCGAATTGCCGTTGGATTCATCAGCGGGACATCGGCTACATCTTTCCCGGCCAGCAGGCGGTCGCGGTCAGCAGCGACGAGGGCATCTTCACGGCGGTGATCGAGCACGGCACGAAGCCGAGCGACGCGAGCTACGCCTACATCGTGGTGCCCAACGCCGATGCCCAAGCCACACGCTCTTACGCGGAGAAGCCGCCCGTCGAAATCCTCGCCAACACGCCGCAGCTTCAGGCGGTGCGCCAGACCGAGACGGGCGTGACCCAGGCGGTGTTCTATGAGCCGGGCCGACTCGAGATCGAGCAGGGGCACGCGCTGACGGCCGATCAGCCCTGCGTGATTGTTTACGTCGAGGGTAAACACGTCGCGGCGGCGAACCCCCTAGGCCGCGCTATTGATTTGAAGGTGACGCTGGAGCGCAAGGGTGCGGGAAGCCTAGCGATCGACTTTGCGGGCTTGGGCTTGGAATCCCAGACCCGCCCACTGAACGGAAACTAAGCCGATGCGGCTGATCGAAAGGGTACAGATGCGAAACGTGATGTGTTGGATGACGGTGTGGATGGCCGCGTGCTGCCTGGTTGCCGGGTCGAGTCACGCCGAGAGCGATCCGGATATCGACATCGTCTATCCGCCGGGTGCCAACGTGTTCAACGTCGTGACCGACGGCGGGGTGGACAACACCGGCAAGACCGACGTGACCGGGAAGTTGCAGACGCTGATCGCCGAGCGCTCGCGGTCGATCTCGATCCTCTACTTCCCCAAGGGCGAGTACCTGGTGTCGGGGAGCCTGGTCGTCAAGATCGACCGCAGCCGCAACGACGCGTCCCACAGCCACGGCCCGTGGATCGTCGGAGAAAAGCGCAGCGAGACAGTCATCCGCCTCAAGGACGGCACCTGGCCCAAGCCGATCTACGACCTGCTCGAGCCGACCAAGCGTGGCGAAGCCAAGAAGGCCGGTTACCCCAAGGCACTCGACAAGCAGGTCGTGCTCAACACCGGCGACTCGACCAACACCACGTTCAACAAGATCATCCGCAACCTCACGATCAACACCGGCAGCAACAACGCCGGGGCGATCGGCGTGCAGTACTGCACCAGCAACAGCGGGTTTCTCGGTGAAGTCACCATCGTCAGCGAAGACGGCCAGGGGCTGTGCGGCCTGGCGCTGGCGGGTGTCGAGAACGGCCCGGGGCAGGTGCGTAACGTGTTCGTCAAGGGCTTTGACGTGGGCCTGTACAACGTCGCGCCCTACACGATGTCCGTTTCGCACGTGACGTTGCAAGATATCAACCAGGTCGGCGTGCTCAACGGCGATCCCGGCATGATGGCTGGGGAAAACTTCAACATCACCATGAAAGGCGAAGGCCCGGCGATCCGGCAGGACGGGCGACACTTCGCGCTGCTGGGCGGCGACCTGCGTGGCCACGCGGGGCCCGCCATCGAGGGCGAGGACAACCTCTATCTCAGCGACGTGAAAGCCGCTGGGTTCGCCGGCGTCCTCGAAGACGGCGCGATGCAGGTGGACGAGTTCGTTGGCGGACGGACCGCCGGGCTGTTTAACAAGCAGGACGGGTCGCTGCGCTTGCCGATCAAGCGGACGCCCTATGTGCCCTACGAAACCGACATGAGCAAGTGGGCCAACCTGCTGGACTACGGCGCGGATCACGTCACCGGCAAAGACGGGAAACATGATTCCACCGAAGCGTTTGAGAAGGCGCTGGCGGACAAGACCAAGACGCACATCATGGTGCCCTACGGCGGCAAGCCGTGGAAGAGTACCGGCTACGAGCATCACAAGGTGCCCGACCCGCGGGGCCGAAACTTCTGGATCCGAAAATCGTTGGTCATCCCGCCGCACGTCACGCGGATCGTCGGAGCGCCGGGGCACATTCGGCATGAGTTTGATGACCAGGTCCGGTGGATCGTCGAGGGCGATAGCGACGTGCCGCTGTTCATCGAGGGCATGAATGCACCGCCGCTGATTGTTCGGGGCAGCCGTACCGTCGTGCTCAGCCATTCCAGCTTCGGTGTGGCCTGGCAGGACATCCCCAAGGATCAGCGCGGCTACGACCTGCCGCCCTACATCGTGTTCGAGGGCACCGGCGATGTGTTCATGAACGACGTGTCCAGCCCGTTCCAGATCAAGAACGCCCAGCAGAAGGTGTTCGTCCGTTTCTACAACGATGAACGCGACTGGTGGTTCCAGAAACCGACGATCGACATCTACGCCGGCCAACTCTGGATACTCGGCTGGAAGTCAGAGGGCTTCCTCACACGCATCATGATGGAAGACGGCACCTGCGAGGTCATCGGCTACAACAGCTACAGCCAGAGCAAGGACTACTCCCGCCCCAACCCACCGTTGTTTATCATTCGTGGTGGGCGCTTCGCCGCAGTCAACACCACGCAGCACGGCGTCCAACGCTACTCAATGCTCATCTCCGAGACACGGGGCGACCAGACCCGCGAATTCAAGTGGAAAGAGGACAACAACGGCGTTCCCAACCTTGAGTTGTTGGCCGCCTTTGACCAAGAGTGATTTAGTCAGGCTCGTCAAGGTGATGAAAGATGGCTCATGAAGAAAGGATGACCCCATGCGACGCTCAGCTTCCACTGGCTTTACCCTCATCGAACTCTCGGTGGTGATCTCGATCATTGCGTTGCTGATTGCGTTGCTCATGCCGGCGCTGCAAGGCGCCCGCGAGGCGGCGAAGCGATCGGTCTGCGCGAATCAGTTGCGCCAGGTCACGATCGGCAACACGGTCTACGCCAATGACAACTTCGGAGCTCTGCCCAGCCGCACGCCCCGCCCCGAGTTGCACCCGTTCGAGACCTACGTCGCCTATTGGAAAAACCGGCAGACCGGCTCGGATTACACCCCCTTCGGGCTGGCGGTCCTCCACGAGGCCCAATACATCCCCGATGCGCGGGTGTTCTACTGCCCGAACAAGAAGACGGAAGGCTCACGCAGCTACGACCATCCCCCCAAGCCCTGGGGCACGGGCCTGAAGAATTACTTCAAGGATACGCCCTACCTCCGCACGGGGTATCTCTACCTGCCGTACCCACCCACCGCGGTGAGTTACAACGCCGGCATCACGTGGCCCGCGGACCGGCCCGCGAGCCTGAGCCAGGTGCGGCCGGACATGATCATCGCCTTCGACGACACCCTCGGCGCTCTGACCGACCAGCCCAGCGACCACCAGGGCTACTTCTGGAACGTCGCCTTCGTGGACGGCAGCGTCTTCGGCCGCAGCGGGGAAGCCTACATCGATGGCTTGCCCTGGCCGAGGTGGCAGGCACCGGCCATCAATCAGGACTGGGCACCGTTCGGCCTGCTCCGCGAACGCCTCGCGGCCGGCGACCCGAGCCTCGCCTCGCCGTGAGGGGTTTTCGTCTGCCACGCCCGATCCACACCCATTTTCAGCAGTTGATGGGCCGACGCTTGACACCCTGTTGCCGCGTCCATGACTTGCGTGGGGCGACGCCCAGCGGGGGTGGTCCGTCGCACGGGCTTGGATGGTCCGTTACCTTGATCCCGTGACTATCAACTTACGATGCGGACGCACATAGTTCATTTGCCGACCGCAACGCCGCGTCGATCACTCGCAATTGCCCGTTATCCCCCGTTCATTGGAGCACTCAACTTGTCAAGACAAAAGCAAATCTTCCGGGGGCTCGCCGCGTGCTTTGCGGCCGTGTGCCTGTTCGTCGTTCCTGCGCAACATGCGCAGGAGGCCGCGCCCGATCCCACCTCGGCCGCGGACACCGCGCCCGTGGCGGCGGCGCCCGTGACGCCCGATCCACCGGATGACGCCGCCGTCGAGCAGCGTACGGTGGGTGGCGAGATCGTCGCCAAGATCAAGGAGGCCCGCGAGATCGGCGTCGTGCTGCTGCTGCTCTCGGTGTTGGGCGTGGGCTTCGTCGTCGAGCGCGCGGTGAACCTGCGGCGCAGTACAGTCTGCCCCGACGGGCTGGCCCAAAACGTGCTGGGTCACCTCAAGGCGGGGCGGCTGGACCAGGCCAAGGCCGACTGCGACGCCAAACCCAGCGCGATGGCGAACGTGCTGGCGTCGGTGGTGCGACATCACCGCTTCAGCTTCGCGGACCTGAATCTGATCGCCGGCGACATCGCCTCCCGTGAGGTCCAGTCGCACGTCCAACGCTGCTACCCGATCGCCATCGTCGCCACCGTCGCGCCGCTGCTGGGCCTGCTGGGCACGGTGATCGGCATGATCGAGGCGTTCGAGAAGGTCGCGCTCATGGGTGAGATGGGCGACCCGTCGGTCATGGCCTCGGCCATTTCATTCGCGCTGGTGACCACCGCGATGGGCCTGATCATCGCCGCCCCGGCGCTGGCGCTGTACCGCGTCTTCCGGATGCGCACGACCATGCTCAGCACGCGGATGGATGAACAGGTCAGCGAAGTCATCAGCGCCTGGCAGGAGCACCGGATCGAGATCGAGGAAGCCAAAAAGCAACCCGTCGCATCGACGGCCGAGGCCGAGGCCGAGGCGAAGACCGAGGCGAAGGGAGCCGCGTCATGAGATCACGCAACCACGACGAAGATGATGTCGCGGTCGATATGGCACCGCTGATCGACTGCGTGTTCCTGCTGCTGATTTTTTTCCTCGTCGCCACGACGCTCAAGAAGCTCGACCGGGAACTGCAGGTGGAACTGCCCGACGCGGTCGCGGCGATCCAGACCAAGCTCGAACCCGGCACGCTGGTGGTCGGGCTCGACGTCAACGGGGGGATTTACCTCGGGGCCGAGCCGGTGACGATCGACCAGTTCCATGAGAAGCTGCGGCAAACCGCCGCCGAGAATCCCGACGCTCGTGTACGGATCAATGCCGATCGTGATACCCGCTACGACGACATCATCCACGTCATCGATCAGTGCCTTTTCTGGGACCTCAACAACGTTGGCTTCCACCTGCGTGACAGCCGGGGTGGGTCCGCTGGGAGATAAACCATGAACCCGCTCAACCGCAAGGCTCCGTTCCCCTGGATGGGTGTGTCGGTGGTGCTGCACCTGCTGCTGCTGAGCGTGTTGTACTTCGTCATCGCCGACCAGCCCGAGACGATCGCGCAGACGCGGGACCGCCAGCTTGAACAGCTAAGCACGGAGAAGATCGAAGAGGCGGCCAAGCAGCTTGAGCAGTTGAACCGCGAAAAGCTCGAACGCAATGTCGCGCGTCTGGAGCAGATCGAGCAAGCGCTGCGGAATATAGAGAAGCAGGAAGTCAACAAGCTGGCGGCGAACAAAGCGGATCGGCCGAAGGAAGCGCTGGAGAAGGCCGGCAAGCTGATCGACCAGATTCTTAAGCGTCAATCGGCGCTGGTGGATACCCAGAAGCAGCAGACGCCGGAGCTGGCCGCAGCCGGGGAGGCACTGCTGGCACACATCAGGGCGGCGGCTGATGAGCAGCGGATCCGTGCCTTCCTGGAGGGTGACGGCCGCGATGCGGCGCAGGCGTTCATACAGACGCAGCGAATGATCGGCGCATCGTCGTCGGAGATCGGTGCGATTCTGAGGTTGCAGGCGCAACTGGCCGAAGAACTGGCGTGGCTGGATATGCCCGAGCCGGTGGACCTGCAGAAGCGGGCAATCGGCGCGCAGGAACACAGCAACCACGCAAACCAGGAGACCAAGAAACGCCTGGAGTGGCTCGGCCGCGACCAGGAGGAGATGCCGCGCCGGCTCAACGCGGTGTTCAAGGACCAAAAGAAAAAGTCGCTGGAACAAAAAGCGATCGAACAGGCCCACGAGGCCATCGACAGGTTGGCCGGGCACGTCAACAAAGTCAACGAATATCACCCCCAAGCGATCGACGCTCAGCAGGCGGCGTACGATGCGCAGCTTCTGGTCAAGCAGGCGTTGTCGCAGGTGCCCCCGCCCGAGCCGATCGATCCCGAGAAACTGCTGGTCAGCACGACCGCCCCGACGCCACCGACGGAGGCAACCCCACCCACGGAAGACGCCGCGCTCGCCGACACCACCCCGCCCGCGGACATCAGCGACTTAGACTCGGCCCCGGCCGACCCGTCTTCCCTCTCGACGATCTACGACAAGGGCGTGACCATCGAGCAGACCATCGCCGAACTTACCGCCAGCATCCGCGCCACCACCATGAGCAACGCCGGCGACGTCGCGCCGTCCACCGCCAAGGCCACCGTCCAGAGCTCCGCCCCCGACCGACCGGCCGTGGACGCGAGCACGCTCGACGGCGGCGCGAGCAGCGGCCAGTCGC
>JBGTLW010000409.1:0-2428 GCA_041743835.1 Phycisphaeraceae bacterium
CTCGATGCGCTCGCGTGTGGTGGTTGCGCCGCTGCGCAGGCAGCACGCCGCACGCAGCCGGGTGAGCGGGCCGAAGTCTCCCCGCCCATCATCAAAGAGGATAAGTCTTGATCTGGTCATGGTTCACTCGCGGTTGTCTAAGGCGGGCGCAGGGCCTTGCGGGGCATATCGTAGGATGAAACGTTGACACGCGGCGGCTGGTGTCTTAGCTTGCGCCGTTGCCGATGCGAACTCGGCGTCGCATCAACATGCCAGGTCGCTTCTATGGTGGGAGCAGCGGGCAACGGCGAACAGGCCAGGCGACAGCAACCAGAAACGACAGGATACGGGATGTCCAAAACCGATCCCGCGCTGTGGCGTGACATGATGGCGTACCTCCGGCAGAAGCACGAGCCGATCTGCCGGCAGTGGTTTGAAGAGCTGCGCATCGCCGACTTCTCCGGCGGGCTTATGCAGGTCCAGACCTCCACGCCCGTGCAGCAGAACTACCTCCAGAAGCAGTGCCTCCACCCCTTCACCGAGGCGGCGCAGGATGTCACCGGCCAGCTCATCGCCGTGCGCTTTGTCAACGGCCCGGTCGCGCCCAACGTCCGCATCCCCCCGCCATCCGCCCACACCACCCACGACCAGCCGCACCCGCTCGGCCAGGCCCACAGCCACCCACCCATCCGCAAGCCCGTGCGATCCGTGCAGCTCCACGCCGACGGCGAGTCGTGGAACCCCGGCGCCGATCAGATGGTCCTCTCGCCGGACTACTCGTTTGAGAACTTCATCACCGGGCCCAACAACCAGCTCGCCTACGCCGCGTCCGTCGCCGTCTCCAACCAGCCGGGCACCGCGTACAACCCGCTGTTTATCCACGGCGGCGTAGGCCTGGGCAAGACCCACCTGCTCCAGGCCATCTGCCAGCAGATCTTAAACCGCGACCCGGACACGCGCATCCTCTACGTCTCCTGCGACTCGTTCATGAACCACTTCATCCAGTGCGTCCAGTCCGGGCAGATGAGCGAGTTCCGCAACCGCTACCGCCACGTGGACATGCTGGTGATCGACGACATCCACTTCCTCGGCGCGGGCGAACGCGAGCGCAGCCAGGAAGAGTTCTTCCACACGTTCAACGAGCTGTACCAATCCAACCGGCAGATCGTGCTCAGCTCGGATGCGCCGCCCAGCGAGATTCCCCGGCTTGAAGAGCGGCTGGTCTCGCGGTTCCAGTGGGGCCTGGTCGCGCAGGTCGCCAAGCCCAGCTTCGAGACGCGCGTGGCGATCCTCCGCGCCAAGGCGCAGATCCGCGGCATGGTGGTGCCCGACGAGGTGATCGACCACATCGCCCGAGCCATGGACACCAACGCCCGCGAACTCGAAGGAGCCATCACCAACCTCCAGGGCCACGCCTCGCTCGGCCGGGCTATCGACCGCGGCCTCGCGGTGGAGCTCTTCGGCGAAGCGGGGGGCGGGCCACGCGGCAACCACGTCTCGCTCCAGCACATCATCGACGTGGTCACCACCAGCTACAACGTCCGGCTGGCGGACCTCCAATCCCGCCGGCGTCACAAGTCGGTCACCGAGCCGCGGCAGGTCTGCATGTGGCTGGCGCGGAAGAACACACGCTTCAGCCTCGAAGAGATCGGCGGGCACTTCGGCGGGCGCGACCACACGACGGTGATGCACTCGACCAAAACCGTGGACCAACGCCGTGAGCAAGACCCCGAATACGCCCGCATGATCGCCCGCCTCGACGAGCAGGTCCTCCGCACCGCCAACACCGCGGGGGCGTAATCAGAAATAGCCCGCGCGCGTCGCAGAACAAACCTATCCGAGCCGCCTCGTTAATCAGAAGTATCCGAGCCGCCTCGTCCCCGAGGCGGGGCCGCGAGGAGCGGCAAACACTGCGGGCTTTGCCCGCCCCGTCGCGGGGACGCGCCGGCTCGGATAATGGCCATCCACCCCCTTATCCACAACCCTGTGCATAACCCGTGCAAAGGCGCACGGCTGCACACACCAACGCCTGACGCCACAGCATCCATCCAACCGCCCATCGCCACGATCCGGCCCGACCCCCCAGCCCCACCGACGCACGCATCGCCCGCCATCAGCGCAATTGACAGGCTGCACACATGAGGTTGCGTTGTGATAAGTGATTATTTCACACGTGCTTGTGGCCGTCTTGCATAAGTTATCCACAATGCGCCAGCGCCATCTACGGGGGAAGAAGAGTATTTCTATCTTCTCTTGTCAGAAGTAGTCGCAGCCGGCTGACAGACCACGCACCACACCGTCGTCCGCCCCGCGATCGTATCCGTCGCCAAGGCCTCCCCGCACCTGACGCACGGCCAGGAGGCCCGCCCGTACACCCTGTGCAGGCTCTGGAAGCCCCCGGGGCTGCCGTCGCCCGTCACGTGGTCACGCAGGCTCGACCCGCCCAGCC
>JBGTLW010000410.1:0-4126 GCA_041743835.1 Phycisphaeraceae bacterium
AAGCACAGATGGTAGGACCAATGCACCGGGTACGCGATCGTGTCGTGCAGCCAACCGCTATCAATCAAGGGTTCCTCCAGCCCCAGCCCCAGCGGGACCAGCACCGACAAAGTGACCAGCAGCCCCAGCGTGGGCCAGCGCCCAAAGCGCCAGACACGGGCGTGCCGACCCTCCGACGATAAATCCACCAGTCGGCGGAAAAGCTGCCCGATCAGGACCGCCGTCACGGGTAGCAGCAGCAGCACCTCGTGCAGTGCCCCCTCACCCGGCAGGACCACCACCAGCCCAAGCACCGCCACGAACCACGCCCAACCAATAAACATCCGCGACCGCCAACCGACCGACGACGTGGAGAACGGCTGGGCGATCGCAAACACCATCCACAGGCTCCACGGCATGGCAACCAGCAGTATGAGCAGCAGCCGCAGCCCCGCCACCTGCAAGTGGTCGCCGAAGTGATTCGTGCCGTGGGGGATGACCGCAGCGATCCAGTGGGTCCACGCGTCGGGCTGCTGGTCGTGGACGATGACCATCCACGGGAACAGCGTCATCATCGCCAGCCCCCCGGCCGCGAACAGCCCGGTGATGTGCGCACTGCGTTGCGGGACCAGCAGGCCGATCAGCACGACCGGCAGGAACACGGGGATGAACACCAACCCCCCGCCGACAAGCGTAGCGCAGCCCAGCGCCAGCCCGCACACGGCATAACCCAGGGCCTGCCTCCCACGCGACGGTGGGCGGCGGTGCGGCCGCATCGCCCACAGCGCAGCCGCCGCACTGACAATCGAGAACGCCAGCGCGGGCATGTCCGCCGTGGCGACCCTGCCGTAGTACAGAAACGCTGGACACCCCGCGAGCAGGAAAGCAGAAATGACCGCGGGATTCAGCCCGCCGATCGCGTAGCCCGCCCAGAAGACCCCAGCCACAGCAACCAGCGCCGCGATCGCAGACACCAGCCGGGCCCGGTACACCATCCGCTGGGGCGTCGCGGCCTGCTTCTCCAGCGACATGAAAGCGCACAGGTGAAGCCAGGTCGTGCCCGGCGCCTGATCCAGCAGCGACCTCCCATCGCGCAGCGGCAGCAGCCGATCTCCCAGCCACCCCGGCGAATCCATCGCGGTCTGCCGCCGCCAGGTTTCAATCGACACCGCCACAGCCGCCGCCTCGCGGGGCATCGTCACCGCCGGCCGACGCAGGTCGATCAGCACGGCCGGCAGCATGATCGCCAGGATCGCCAAGAGGACCAGCCACAGCACCAGCCGGTCCGACCCTCTGGCGGGTGCGGGCGCGTCCCCAGCCTTGGCTCCACGGGGCAACACCAGCGGGGCTTCATTTTTCGTCGCGGGGGTGGCGGGTTGTGTGAGTCGCGCAGCTCGGCGGGGTTCGGGTGGCGCGATGGGCGGCGGGTCGGGGGATGGGCCGAGGATCCGCGTGCGCGTGAGGCCGGGCGTGGATTCGTGCGGGGTGTCGGCCATGCGATTCACGCGCGGGGATCGGACTGCGAGACTTCTGAAGGTTTGTGAAAAGGTGGGACGGCGTCTCGCCCGTCGTTTGGGCGCCGCCCAAAACAAAGGTTGCAAGTCGATGACGCCCGTCCCGCCTCAACGCACTACTCACACACGTTTTCATTGTATGACACCGCGCCGGGGCGTGCGGACCGGTTCCGCCGTTGCCTCGTTTACCGGTTTCTTATCGCCCGTTCCGGTTCACCACCGCGCGCTCCAGGGCCTTGAGATTCTCCCTGACCCTGCCCCGGCGGGGTTCGTCCATGTCGCGGTGCCCGAACCGGACCTCGTAAAACACCTCCGTCAACGCGACCACCGGGGCAAACCGCGTGGGTTCGCGCCCCGCCAACTCGCAGGCGAACTGGAAGGGGCTTTGCCACACGGGGCGGACGTACCCGTGCCGCTCGAGCATCTCCAGCATGCGGAGGTAGAACCGCAGCTTTCGCGTCAGCCCGCGGCGGCGGGCGCGGGGCACGGCGGTGAGTTGCAGCGCCACCAGCTTGCGCCGCCGCAGAATCAGCAGGCGTGCCAGGCTCGCCAGCGCCACGCCGAGCATAACGATGACGATGCCCGCCGCGGTGTAGCCGATCTTGTCCAGCCGCCAGGTGCTCGGCAGGTCCTGGATGAATGCCAGGGTCTTGCCCAGCGGGGAGCTGTGGTTCTCCGCATGTGCGGTGAGGGTGTCGCCAAGGTCGTCGAGCACAGCCCGGCGGGTCCGCTCG
Organism: Phycisphaeraceae bacterium; assembly: GCA_041743835.1. Lineage (GTDB taxonomy): Bacteria > Planctomycetota > Phycisphaerae > Phycisphaerales > Phycisphaeraceae > JBGTLW01. The sequence goes on from JBGTLW010000410.1 coordinate 2,228, forward strand.
TCGTAAGCCACGATCGTGCGCAGCCAACTGTATTCAAGGTGGTCGTAAAACGCACGCAACCCGGCGAACCAGGCGTCGGTGGGCGCGTGCTCGGCATTGACCAGGTCGGGCGGGGTTGCGTCGAAGGTGCGCCAGCCGCCCTCCTCGGGGCAGTTGACCTCGGTCCACGCGTGGGCGTGGCTCTGGCGCACCACGTAATACCCGCCGATGCTGTTGTATTCAGAAGCGCGGTACCCGGTGATCACGCGCGTGGGCATGCCGACCGATCGGCACAACGCCGCGTGCGCGGAGGCGAACAGCTCGCAGTGCCCCGCCTTCTGCACGAAGAGAAAATCGATGATCGGGTCTTCCGTGCCGCTGCCCGAGACCTGGAGGCTGTAGGTGTATTCTTCGCGAAGGAAGTTGGCCAAAGCCGACGCCGCCGCCACCATTTGCTTGGGGGGCACCGTGCCGTCGGCTGTCAGTTCCAGGCCCGCGTCGCTAAGGACGCGGCCCGCCAGCCGCGCGACCCGCTCGGTCTGGATGAACCAGCCCAACGCATAATCTGATGCCCCCTCCAGCGCTGTGCCCTCGCCGTGGAAGTCCCGCCGCGGCACCCAAGCCGGGCGATACAGCCGCATGTAGCTCTGGTCCAGCCCCGGCACGGCCCCCAGCGGCCACTCGATCTCATACACCACCGCGCCCCCGCCCGTGGTCTCGTTGACCAACTGCTGATCCAGCGGGTTGAAGCGCACCTGTGTCGCCATCGTGCTGGAGAACCGCGTCATGGGTTGCACGGTGAACATCGTGCGGTCGTTGCTGGCGCGCAGGGTGATCTGGCCCTGCAACACGATGCCCTGCGGGGGCAGTTCCGTGAGCTCGACGCCCGTATCGTCCACATGAATGACCGAGTCCCACGACTGGACGTGCCGCGAGCGCGTCCAGCGCTTTTCCCGGCGGTCGTAGCGATCCAGCGCCGCGCCGCGCAGCAGCCACCCCCGGCCAGACGCGTTGCCCAGCGATCGGCCGTGCAGCATCACACTCAGATTCATCACCGGCTCACGGGTCGCGTGCGCGTTGAGCGGCGTGCCGAGCTTGACCGTCTGCGAGAAGCCCACCTGCTGCCGGGGGACGGGGCTGGTCAGGTCCGTACCCATGTAATTCACGCCCGTCCGCGGCATGGCGACGAACATGGTCACCGCGAAACCGCCGCACACCAGCCCGATCACCAGGGCAGTCGCCCGAAAGTGCCAGCGATAGCCACGCCCGACCACCGCCTTGGGCGGGGTGACAAGCCGGCCCGCGGGCGCAGCGGCGCGGTTGGCTTCGTGGACCTGATCCACGGTGTTCTTGAGCTGGAACAGCAGCACCGTCACCAGCGCCAGCACACAGTACGCCGCGAGCAGCACGCCAAAGATCATCGAGACGCTGAGCACCGACGCGCCGATCATCTGGAGCAGGCTCAGGACCAGGAGCTGCGCGTAGTCGCGGTTGGTTTTGGGGCCATAGAGCATGAGGATCTGCAGCGCCATGGTGAAGTGGCCCATTGCACCGATGACGTGGCCCTGCATGGCCGCGAGGTCGTACACCAGCCAGCCGATCGCGCCGAGGCTCAGGGTGCTGATCGCCCAGCGGGGCAGGGGCCGGCCGCCGGGGCCCTCGGTGACGTACCACGACAGCGCCGCGATCGCCCCCGCGATCAGCAGCAGGCCGGGGTTGCGCTCGGCCATGCAGAACGCGACGATCCCCAGCACCACCTGGGCAAAGGCGACCCGCTTGAAGTGCAGCGTGAGGTTCATCGGCGGCCACCGTTCTTCTGCACGCCGGCGCTTCGCTGTGCGGCATGGCGATCCAGTTCATCGCGTCGGCTGGTGGGCAGGACGCGGGACGAGAGCAGGTTGTCCACCGGGCTATCGAGTA
>JBGTLW010000411.1:0-1731 GCA_041743835.1 Phycisphaeraceae bacterium
GCATGGCTGGGTCGCCCCGGCCGACGGCGGCCAGGTCGTGGGATGCACCGGCACAGCGGAGGCGGCCCAACACATCGCGGGGCATCCGTGGGTGTCGCGCAGCAGCCAAACGCACATGCAGATTGCCATCGGTCGCAAGCAGCGCGAGCTGATCGTCGGGCGTGTCGGGGGACTGGGCAAGGGTGCGGCGGGTTGGGGCATCCAGAGAGAACAGGCCGAGAATGTGCGCGGGGCGACGGGTCATGTGCGAGCGCGCAGCGAGACACCCTCTTCGGCTATTAAGAGGGTGTCCCGCAGGTTAGGAGTTGAGGTCAACCCACGCCCACGGCAGAGCAGATTGGGTAGGTGGCCAGACTTATGCAAAGGATGTGCCATCGCCCGCGTGGCAGGAGAAGGCCGATGAGAAGCGCGTTTCAAAGGCATGGGGCGTTCCGCGGGTCGCAACCTGCTTAGTTGCGCAGCAGGGCTGGGTCAGTGGTGGTCTTCGGTCGCGTGATGCCAGGCGTGAAGGATGTGGTCGATCACCTGATCCACGCCCCGGCCATGCTTCACGCTGCCCATGATGAAGGGCCCGGCCTCACGCATGAGCTTCGCGTCCCGCTCCATCACGGAAAGATCGGCACCGACCGCCTCGGCCAGGTCTGTCTTGTTGATGAACAGCAGGTCGGATTGTGTGATCCCGGGGCCGCCCTTGCGGGGCACCTTGTCGCCGCCCGCCACGTCGATGACATAGACCGTGAAGTCCGCGAGTTCCCGGCTGAAGTGTGCCGCGAGGTTGTCCCCGCCGGACTCGCAGAACAGGAGCTGGGGCTTGTGCAGCGCGGTGAGGTCTTCCAGTGCAATGATGTTGGGCGTGACGTCTTCGCGGATCGCGGCGTGGGGGCACCCGCCCGTCTCCACCGCGCGGATGCGGTCGGCGGGCAGGGCGTTGTTACGGACCAGGAACTCGGTGTCCTCGCGCGTGAAGATGTCGTTGGTGACCACGGCGAGGTTGTAATGGTCACGCATGGCCTGGCAGAGCCTCAGGACCAGCGCGGTCTTGCCCGAGCCGACCGGCCCGCCGATACCGACGGTGAATGCCCGGCGGGACAGGTCACGGTGGTGATGGGTGGCGTCGCGGTGGGCGAAGCGGCCGGGCGTGATGGGGTGGTCGTGGTGGAGGTGCATGGCGTCAATGGTAGCGGGTGAGGGGTGGCGGCTTTGGGTGGCGGCTGCCTAGCTTTGGAACAGCCGGGAGTACAGCCGATCCTGGTTGGATTGCAGCAGGTTGAGCAGCGGCGCGGTCTCGGCGATGTCGTCTGTTGACAGTGTCAATCCGCGGGTGGTGGCGGCTCGTGCATCGGGTGTGAGTTCGAGGATCATGGCTTGCGACTGGAGCGGGCCGACGATATTGAGCCTGACCGCTGCGGACATGAGGCTTCGCAGGGTCTGGAACATGTAGAGCTCGGCCGCATCGCCAAGGGGGATGTGGAGCGCTGCGGTCAGCAGGCCAAAGACCGGTGCAGCGCCGGCGGTATCCCACCACTGGGGTTGAGGGTGTTCGGTCGATTCGGATGCTTGCGGACTTGCGCCGGGATTCCAACCCAGCTTGGTGCGCCAGGCATTGAGTTTGGCCTTGGCCCAATCCACATCGTCGCTGTTGACGAATGCGAGGTACAGACAGCAGTAAAGCATCGGAAAGATAATGAGTCCGAGCGTGAAGTAGGTCATCACATGGAAGAAGACGCCGAT